>JAHHSI010000040.1 GCA_020025275.1 Oscillospiraceae bacterium
ATTGTAGCAGTTGGCGTTGCGTCAAAGTCAAGCTATATTTTCGTGAAAAAGAAAATTTGTCTCAACACCTTCAAGCTGAGATTTTTATGAGTGGGTAGCTTTTGAGAGCTGTTTGGTCGTTTGGGTAATTGATTGGGTCAAACGGGTTTTGAGCCGATATTTATGAAACTGAAAAACAGCCATATTAAAGATTTTGACCCAAACCGCAAGCCACGGTTTGGGTCAAAACTTATCGAGAAAAGTTATCAAAAACAAAGAAAAACCGCCTGAATAGGCGGTTTTTTGGTCGGAGTGGGGAGACTCGAACTCCCGGCATCCTGCTCCCAAAGCAGGCGCGCTACCAACTGCGCTACACCCCGATATTCAGTTTTAGCGCCGGTTCGCACATGCTCCCAAAGCAGGCGCGCTACCAACTGCGCTACACCCCGTGATTTACTTTTCAGCTGCCTGGGCCGATCCTCCCAAAGTTCTGACACTCTCCTCCCCTGTTCCACAATACGCACCTCATGTACATTGCAGCAACAGGAGTAGATACGCCGTCCCCATGGACGGCGTATCTACTATAACAGTTTTTCCCGTGTTTGGCAAGCCCCTACTGCTTACCGACCCAGGGCCGTGCGCAGCGCCTCCACGCGATCTGTCTGCTCCCAACGGACATTCAAGTCCTCACGCCCCATATGACCATAGGCAGCCAGCTTGCGGTAGATCGGCTTGCGCAGATCCAAATCGCGGATGATCGCCGTGGGGCGCAGGTCGAATACCTGATTTACAGCCTCTTCCAGCTGATCATCGCTGACCACACCGGTACCAAAGGTCTCCACCCGGACACTGACGGGCTGTGCCACGCCGATGGCGTAAGCCAGCTGCACCTGGCAGCGCTTGGCAAGGCCGGCTGCCACAACGTTCTTGGCCACATAGCGGGCTGCATATGCCGCACTTCGGTCCACCTTCGTGGGATCCTTCCCGGAGAAGGCGCCGCCGCCATGGGGAGCGCTTCCACCGTATGTATCCACAATGATCTTACGGCCGGTCAGACCGGAGTCACCCTGCGGTCCGCCGATTACGAACCGCCCGGTGGGGTTCACATAGATCTTGGTATCCTCGTCCAGCAGCTCTGCCGGCACCGTGGGCTTGATCACCAGCTCGGTCATGTCCTTGCGGATCTGCTCGAGAGAAACATCCGCCGCATGCTGGGTCGAAACCACAACGGCATCCAGACGCATCGGCTTGCCGTTCTCATCATACTCCACGGTCACCTGCGTCTTTCCATCAGGTCTCAGATAATCCACCAGATGCTCCTTGCGCACCTGTGTGAGTCGCATGGCCATCTTCTGTGCCAGAGAGATGGGCAGAGGCATCAGCTCAGGCGTCTCGTCGCAGGCGTAGCCGAACATCATGCCCTGGTCGCCGGCGCCGTTATCCAGCTCCGTATCGCCGTTGGCTTTAGCCTCCAACGAACGATCCACACCCATGGCAATATCGCCGGACTGCTTGTCAATGGTGGTGATGACGCCGCAGGAATCGCAGTCAAAGCCGTACTTGGCGCGGTCATAGCCGATGTCCCGTACCACCTCACGGACGATGGCCGGAATGTCGATCTGTGCGGTGGTGGAGATCTCACCCATCACGCACACAAGACCGGTGGTGCAGGTGGTCTCGCAGGCCACACGGCCGTTGGGGTCCTGTTCATAGATGGCATCCAGAACTGCATCGGAGATCTGGTCACACATTTTGTCGGGATGTCCCTCCGTTACAGACTCGGAGGTAAAAAGTCTTTTCGCCATAACAATATACTCCTTTTTATTTTTATACAATATAGATTTCTTTTCAGAGCATGAAAAAACACGCTCCGCCATTCGACGAATCGTGCTCCTAAAGCGATCCTCATCTGTCGAAGGACGAATACGGGATTATCACTTCCGCATTCTACAAATTCGTCGGATTTGGCACCTTGCATCGCAGGTTGCCGTGGTGTCATCGGGCCGATCCCTCAACCACTCTCGATAAGGTATGAAATTGTGGGATATTTGCTATGCTTAAGTATACCACATCTTTTTCCTCTGTCAACTCCTTTTTACATCCTCTGCTCTATTTGTGCCATTTTCGCCTCTTTTGGTAGAATTTACAAATTTTTCCCACCTTTTTTGTAATACTGTCCGAGACTCTCCCCATCATTTTGCCGACTATTAAAAAATTTGTCATGACTTTTTGATAAAAATAGAGTAAAATAAGATTCATATGAATTTTAGGAGGAACGTCCCCTTGAAAAAAATCTATGATGCCGTGGATCGCTTTTGCGCGCGCAATCCCCGCTTTGGCATCCCCAATCTGATGCGCGTGATCGTGATTGGAAACGCTCTTGTCTATCTTCTCATGATGTTTTCCAACCCCGCTGCCCTCAGCTTTCTCGCCTTCAATCTGGACGGTGTACTCCACGGCGAGATCTGGCGAATCATCACCTACATTTTCTACCCCGGCTACACCAGCGCTTTGGGTCTGATGATCACGCTGTTCTTCTATTACTGGATCGGTTCCACGCTGGAACAGCGCTGGGGAACTGCCCGCTTCAATCTCTACTATTTCAGCGGTGTGCTCCTCACCGTGGTGGGCATCACCATTGCCAGCCTCATCACCGGTCAATACGGACTCACCGTGGCCGGCACCGGCTACGTGAACCTCTCCATGTTCCTTGCCTTCGCCGTCATGTTCCCCGAGGCACAGGTGCTTCTCTTCTTTATCATTCCGGTAAAAATGAAATGGCTGGGGATTCTGGACGGTGCTCTTTTCGCTCTGGAGGTCATCTCCGCCCTCATCCACGGCAATCTCATCGGGGTGATCGTCCCGCTGCTGGCCCTCTTCAACTTCTTTATTTTCATCTGGCCCGAGGTGCACTACCACGCACAGCGCAGCCGCTATCGCCGCTCCCGGCAGACGATCCAGTTCAAAAAGGCCGTCCAGCAACAGCAGCGTGAGAAGGGCTATCACCACAAGTGCTCTGTCTGTGGCCGAACTGACACCGACTACCCCGATCTGCAGTTCCGCTATTGCAGCAAGTGCGCCGGCTACCACTGCTTCTGTCAGGATCACATCTTCACGCACGAGCACTTCACCGAGTAATTCCATCATCATCGCCGCAGCGCCCTTGCCTGCCATGGGCATAGAAAGCACCCCCTCCGTTCAAAATACATTGAACGGAGGGGGTGCTGTTTCGTCTCTATCGGTTGTGCTGCACCGCACTGTCATTTTAACTCCAGCACGCCCCGGCCATAGTCGTTCAGATATGGCTCAACCAGTGCATAGGGGATCTGAAACGCCTGCTCACCCGCGGCATAGGGGGCAATATCATAGGCCCCGAACACCACCAGCAGTCCCTCCTGATCGAAAAACACCGAGCGGCTGATCCACTGGCGGATCACCTCTTTGTAGTCCTTGAAATATCCGGTCACTTCTCTTGTCTGTCGCTCCTGGATCTGCCGGAGGATCTCCTCTTCCACCGCTCCACACAGCCCAACGTAGTCATCGGTCATGTCGTTGATGGTAATTTCCCGACCGGTATGCACATCAAAGGTGACCGGCTGGCGATTGGAAATCCCGTGTACACCGCCGGTAAAGCTCTCCCGCCACAGCGTGAGACATACCATATGTTGGTTGCTCCATGTAGAGACATACACCCGGTCAATAAAATGGTAGTCGGGATTTAACCAGCTGCTGTCACTGCTGCCAGCCGAGCAGTTATAATTCTTTTCGGCCATGGCGGAAATCTCCTGAAAATTGGATCTCTGCTCCGTCAGCCACCGCTCAAAGTAGGTGTTGACCCGCTTGGCGGCCACCTCCGACGGGGCAAGGGTGTCGGATTTCTCCGTGTAGTTGGACGCAGCTGCTTTGGAGTGCACCACCGGGTAGTGGTACTCCCCCTCTGCCAGCAGCCGCCCATCCGTGGGGGAGTAGTATACCTGCTCCTCCGTCTGCATCTCCACGGAATAGGGCATAGTGCCCACGGCTGCTACGGCATCCATCTCCATATTCTTCAATTCTTCCGCCGACATCATTGTCGCCGTATCCTGTACACTGCCGCAGCCTGCCAAAAGGAACACTCCTGCCCCCAGCAGCCATCCGGCGATCCTGCATCGTCTCATAAGTCACCTCACAAAAGGGTCGGCACGGCGCGCCAATCGGACCCGCAGCGGCTCTGCTGCAGCTCCGGATAGGCCAATGTGTACACATCGGTCCGCTGTGCCTCGGCTCTGAAAAGTGCCTCGGCGGCCGTTCCTAAGCGCGCCGCATCGGCGGGCTTGGTCAGCACAGGCACATGGTTTTTCTGCATTGTCCGCAGCAACTTTCGCCCCCGCTCATTGGCCGCCAGCAGCCGCAGATAGGGCAACGGCTCCGCCGTCGGCTCGGCAGGCAGCCGCAAATAAGCTGCCAGCAGCATCCGCCGCAGCCTTGCATGGGAATAGCGTTTTGTCTTGGCCGCCGTCAAAATCTCATCCAGGGTGCATTGCTCCTGCACCGCACGATACACACGGCGGTACAGCCCCTCGCTGCCGCCGTCATAAGGAGCAAACTGCCGCTCCTCCATCCGCCGAAGGTCAGACAAGATGGCCCGCTCACACCGGGCCATGGTCACCGGCGCACGGCCGGCTTCCATCTCCCGGCGCAGGATCTCTCCGCTCTGGGCAGGAAGATACGCCACGGCCTCTTCCGTCCGCCCCTCCCGCAGGAGCCGTCGGACAAAGGACGCTGAAGCAATCCCCTCTCGGGGTGCGCCGTCGTGGGCCGCTCCCGTTCGGGAGACAGTGAGTACGGCCATCGAACTTCCGCTGCGGCGAAGTGCACGGCAGTACTCCACGCCCAGATTTGTATTCGGTGTATCCAGCAGTGCCGCCAGCGGCTCGCCCGCCAGCTTGGCCACGGCTCTGCGGCGGCAAACCGCAAAACTCTCGCCGGAAAGCAGCGCTTCACGCAGCGCCGCGTGATAGTCCTCGTGCTCCAATAGCACCGCCAGTGTCTCGATGTCTGCTGCACTTCCGCACTCGCTGCCGAAGGCCAGATGGGTCACGACACCCGTTTGCGCCAGCAGCGAAACACCGCCCCGGGCAAAGCGCTCCGCCCCCGCTGCACTCCATTCGGTGGGCAGCTCCAGCACCAGATCCGCGCCGCAGCGCACCGCCATTTCAGCACGGGCCTGCTTGGAAAGCAGCGCAAATTCGCCGCGCTGAACAAAATTACCGCTCATGGCGCAGACGATGGCCTCCATCCCCTGCCGGCGCAACTGTTCCAGCATCCACGCATGGCCCAAATGGAAGGGATTGTATTCACATATAATACCTGCAACCTGCAAGCCCTTCCCCCCTCAAGAGGTAACAAAGAGTTACAATTCTTGTCACTTTTTCGTCCACCGTGGCAAAACTGCTATATTAGCGCAGTCATTTCGCCATGTTTTTATCTATTTTAGCACATTCTTGCGTTTCTTGCAATATGTACCTATTTTTCAAATCTTCTTGACTTTTCCACAACCCCTTCCTTACAATAGAAGCAAATACTTTCCGCGGCTGGACAGGCCGCCATTGACACGTGACATATAAAGGAGGATCCCCCCATGAAAATCGGTCTCATCTACGCCATGGCCGGCGAAATCGAGAGCCTGCTCACACAGGAAAATGCCCAGCCCCTGCAGACGGTGGCCGGCGTACCCTTTTATCAGATTCGCAAGGACGTCATCGCCTGTGCCGGCGGTGTCAGCAAAGTCAACGCCGCCATGGCCACGCAGCTGATGATCTCCCTCTATCAGCCGGATCTCATCCTCAACGCCGGCGTGGCCGGCTGCTTTGAGGACGCAGAAATCGGTGATGTGGTGCTGGCAGAGGCGTTCTTGCAGCACGACGTGGACACCACCAACATCGGTGATCCTGTGGGCCTTGTCTCCACGGTCAACCAGATCACCTTCCCCACCAGCGACTTCGACCGGGCCAAGGCGGCCATGGACAAGGTGGGGATTCCCTACCGCACCGGCCTTGTGGCAACCGGCGACTGGTTCGCCGTGGACTGCCCGCGCGCCCACTGGATTCAGGACACCTTCCACCCTCTGCTGTGTGAGATGGAGGGCTGTGCCATTGCCCAGGTGTGCGCGCGCAATGAGGTGAAGTTCATGTCCATCAAGTCCGTCTCCGACTGCCTCTTTGCCCACCACGATTTCTTCTTCAACTTCCCCACCGCTATGAAGGACCTCAACCGTGTTGTCATGGCCTTCATCGACCAGCTGGAGGTGTAAGTGTGGAACGGATCGCCAGTTTTACCGTGGACCACGATGTACTGACACCGGGGCTCTATCTCTCCCGGCGGGACGGACAGGTCACCACCTTTGACCTGCGTTTCAAAACGCCCAACACCAGGGATCTGCTCACCAATGCCGAGCTCCACTCCGTCGAACACGTTATCGCTACCTTTCTGCGCAACAGCGCACACAAGGACGCCGTGATCTATTTCGGACCCATGGGCTGCCAGACCGGTTTCTATTTCCTCTTTGACAGCGCCCGGCTCAGCGACGCTGCGGCCATCCAGCTGCTCCGGCAGGTATTTGCCGACGCCGCAGTCTATCATGGGGCCATGCCCGGCAAAAGTGCCCGGGAGTGCGGCAACTACCGCAATCTGGATGTGGCGCTTGCCCGGAAATGCTGCGATTTTTACCATAAAGTCATCGAAACTTGGACTGAAGCCCAGCTTTCCTATCCACAGGCATAGAAAACCACCGTTTTTTCTTGAAAAAAATCGAGAAAATTGGTTGACAAACCGAATTATCACTGTTATACTTGATTAGCCGCTTTGAATGGGTATAAGATTCGGCCACTGTGCCGAACGCCCCCGACAGCGAGTCCGTAATGAAGGAAAGGTAGGTGCAACAAGTAATGCAGGCTATTATCGTGACCGGTGGTAAGC
>JAHHSI010000041.1 GCA_020025275.1 Oscillospiraceae bacterium
CCGCTCCATCGGCGGTGTTTTCCTCGATAGAGAACAATTGCCGTGGAGCACTTCTTTTGTCAGCTGCACAGCGCCCTCCGGCACAGTCGTCCCCATCGTGCTCCATACCGCCGTACAATCTGCCGCCCTCTGGCGAGTGATGTCCTTGGCTTGGATGGCACGGCTGTCTGTGCACATCCCCGCATGGCACACGGCCCATGTACTTTCCGGCGCCCCGGCCGCCTCCGGGGCAAAGCCGCACAGAGGAGGGAAGGTCTTCGTCATGAACCGCTCTTCCCGCACCTGCCCTCCGTTCCGGCGGGCCGCTCGACTGTCGCTGCCGCCTGTGGCCCCCATCGTCGAAATCACGAACTTTTCACTTTTGTCTTCGGCAATATGCCGTATTTTTCAATTTATGTGATTTTTACGCCTATTTGTTAGAAATTTCACTTTCTTTTTTCTGAATTATCTGTTACAATAACACCATTGAGACTGTTAAAAAGTAAACAAAGTGAGGTTTCGGTCACAGCGGCTGCCCTGCGGCTGCCCCCTTGTATGCCGTACAAACCCACATAATTTTACCGCCAGCCATCGGTGGCGGCACCAAAATTTTTCCATGGAGGACTCGATATGGATTATCAGGCACTGTATCAACAAAAACTGACCACCCCTGCAGAAGCTGTCAAAGTCGTAAAGTCCGGTGATTGGATCGACTATGGCTGGTGCTCCACGCATCCGCCTGCTCTGGATCATGCGCTGGCCGCCCGCAAAGATGAGCTCTCTGACGTCAAGGTCCGCGGCGGCGTGACCATGTGGACGCCGGAGATCACACTGGTGGACGATGCCGCTGAGCACTTCACTTGGAACTCTTGGCACTGCTCCGGCGTGGATCGTAAGATCATTGAGCGCGGCGTCGGCTTCTTCAGCCCCATGCGCTACTCGGAGCTGCCCCGCTTCTATCGGGAGAGCCTGCCCCCCGTGGATGTGGTTATGATCCAGACCACCCCTATGGATGAACACGGCAACTTCAACTTCGGTTTGCAATGTTCCCATCTGGACGCCATTATCTCCCGGGCCAAGCACATCATCGTGGAGGTCAATACCAATATGCCGTGGGTCAACGGTCTGACCGGCACTGAAGTCAATATCCGCCAAGTGGATGCCGTGGTGGAGGGAGATAACACCCCTCTGGCCGAGTTGAGCTCCGCCGGCGCTCCCACGGACGTAGACCGTGCCGTGGCCTCTCTGGTGGTGGAGCAGATCCCCGATCGCGCCTGCCTGCAGCTGGGCATCGGCGCCATGCCCAACACCATCGGCTCCATGATCGCACAGTCCGATCTGAAGGAGCTGTCCGTCCACACGGAGATGTACGTGGACGCCTTTGTGGATATGTCTCTTGCCGGAAAGATCACGGGCCGCTATAAGCAGGTAGATCGTGGCCGGCAGGTCTTTGCCTTTGCGGCCGGCAGCAAGAAGCTGCACGACTTTGTCCGCAGCAATCCGGAGGTCATGGCGGCCCCGGTGGACTACACCAACGACGTGCGTGTCATCAGCCAGATTGACAATTTCATCTCCATTAACAACTGCATCGACATGGACCTGTTCGGCCAGGTAAATGCCGAGTCGGCCGGTCTGAAGCATATCTCCGGCACCGGCGGCCAGCTGGACTTCGCCATGGGCGCCTATCTCTCCAACGGCGGCAAGAGCTTCATCTGCATGGCCTCCACCGTCACCGGCAAGGACGGCGTCACCAAGAGCCGCATCGTCCCCACGCTGACCACCGGCTCCATCTGCACCGATCCCCGGACCTGTGTGCAGTACATTGTCACGGAGTACGGCATGGTCAACCTCAAGGGGCTGTCTGTGTGGGAGCGCGCCGAGCAGCTGATCGGTATCGCCCATCCCGATTTCCGCGAGGAGCTGATCAAAGACGCGGAGAAGATGCACATCTGGCGGCGCACGAATAAGCGCTGAGCCACAACATTACCTACTCTTTTCTCTTTTATAGATCCCCCCTTTGCCTCCCTACGCGGCAAGGGGGGGATCTGCTTTCACCGGTTCTTGTCCGAAAAAAGGTTCCCGATTCTCAACGTTTGTTTATATTGAGTTTATTTTAAGTTGTCATTTCGGTGCTATGATACCGATATAGGAGGCGGTTTCCTTTGAAACGGTTCAACAAAAAAGATCTATTCACCATCCCCAACCTTCTGAGCTATCTGCGCATCCTGCTGATCCCGGTTTTCTGTTGGATGTATCTTCATGCCCAGACCCAGCAGGACTACCTGTGGGCCGCCGGCGTGGTCCTCGTCTCCAGCATCACGGATCTCTTTGACGGAATGATCGCGCGAAAATTCCATCAGGTCACGGAGCTGGGCAAAGTGCTGGATCCGGTGGCGGATAAGCTGACCCATGCCGCCCTGACCTTCTGTCTGGCCACCCGCTACCCTCTTTTGTGGGCACTGCTGGCCCTCATGGCGGTCAAGGAGGGCTACATGGCCTGGATGGGACTGCACTTCTTAAAGCAGGGCAAGATGCTGGACGGTGCCATGTGGTTCGGCAAGGTCTGCACAGCCGTGCTGTTCGCCGGTTTATTCTGTCTCTTTGTCTTTTACCGGATGTCCGCCGTCACCGCCAATATCCTCATCCTTGTGATGATGGCTCTCATGCTTTTCACGCTTTGCAGGTATATTCCCGTCTTTCGCAAGATGAAATCATCCTAATCTTACATAGGAGGCAGCCATGGAACGCCGCATTGAAATCGATCAAAACTACAAGAAAGTCTTGCCCATCGTCCAAATCCTCTATGTCCTCAGCGGCCTTGTGATCTCTGTACTGGGCATCGTCCACCACAGCGCCTACGAGGCCATTCAGGGGGCAGCCACCCTGCTTCTGCTGCCCGGTCTCTATCTGGTGCGCCGCCTGTTCCGTTGGGATGGCGGCTGGCAGCTGGAAACCTACATCTACCTCTTTACCTATTTGGGCTGGTCTTTGGGCGGTGCCGCCCAATTCTACGGCCGCATCCCCTACTTTGATAAGGTGGTGCACTGTCTCTCCGGCGTATTCGTGGCCACACTGGCGCTGGCCTTCTACCGGATGCTGGAGCGTGGACACAGCCGTCAGGGAGAAAACCCGGCCACCGCCTGCTTCTTCGTCTTTTTCGCCTCCATGGCCGTGGCCGGTATGTTTGAGCTGTGCGAGTACGCTCTGGCCCCCATTATGGGGCGGGATCTCCAGCACGTTCTGGATACCGGCGTCAGCGACACCATGGGCGATATGTTCGTCTGTCTTATCGGCACACTGGTGGTGGTTGGACTGATGATTCGCTCCTACCGCGGCAAACCCGTCTCCATCATCGACGCCGCCGAGGTATTTGCCCAGCAAAACACCGTACCTTCCTCCACTGCCCGCCGCTGAAAGAGCGCAAAAAGGCGGGGGGCCTCTTTCCCACCATTTGGTCTTGACAACGGACACAAAGCGCTATATACTGTATGTGAACTTTATATGTAGCATTGTGGATCTGTCATCGGATCGATCCCTGATAAGGTGCTTAGTACATTCTGTAGATCTTTGAAAGAATGTACTAAGCACCTTTTTTTGTTTGTGGAAAGGAGCGTCTATGAAAACATTACAACAGGATTTTTACAAGTACATCTCCCTCAGCGTGCTGGGGATGCTCGGTTCGGCCGGGACCATTCTGGCCGACACCTTCTTTGTCTCGGACAAGCTGGGTGCCAACGGGTTGGCCGCATTGAATATTGCCATCTGCATTTTTGGACTGATCAACGGTCTCGGTCTGCTGTTCGGTATCGGCGGTGCCACCTATTACTCCATCCTCCGGGCCCGGGGAAATAATCAAAAAGCAAACACCATCTTCACTGCATCATTGGGTGTCTCCCTGCTGTTCGGCGTGCTTCTCCTGCTGTGCGGTCTCTTTTTCTCCACGGACATCGTCCGGCTTCTGGGCGCTGACGGCATCATCCTGCCCATGGCCGACGAATACCTGAAAACCATCCTGTACTTCTCGCCCTTTTTTATCCTGCGCCACCTGTTCATCGCCTTTATCCGCAATGACGGCAGTCCCCGTCTGGCCATGGCCTCCATGCTGATCAGCAGCCTTGCCAACATCGTATTAGACTATTGGTTCATCTACCCTATGGAAATGGGGATCTTCGGGGCGGCACTGGCAACCGGTCTGTCACCGGTGATCGGACTGCTGGTCTGCGCCGTGCATTGGATGGGCCGTAAAAATCAATTTCATGTGGTCAGCACCTCGTTCCACTGGAGTGACATCCGCAAAATCACCCAGTTCGGCCTTGCGGCCTTCATCAACGAATTTTCTTCCGGCATCGTGCTCCTCGTATTCAACCTGCTGATCTTGGAGTGCGCCGGTACCGTGGGCGTGGCCGCCTACGGCATCATTGCCAATCTGGCTCTGATCGTGATGGCCCTGTTTACCGGGATCTCACAGGGCGTTCAGCCCCTGCTCAGCAACGCCTACGGCGCAGGCAGCAAGACCCAGATCTCCCTTGTCTACCGCCGCAGCCTGCGTCTATCCTTTCTGGTGGGACTGGCCGTGGTGGTCCTGACCATATTCTGTGCCCCTACGATGGTCTCTTGGTTCAACCACGAACACAACGGCGAGCTGCAAACTCTGGCGCAGCAGGGATTGGTCCTCTATTTCATCAGCTTTTTGTTTTTAGGCTACAACTTCAACACCACCGCCCTCTTCAGCGCCACGGAAAAGGCAAGGCTCGCCTTCCTCCTGTCCTTCTTCCGTGGCTGTGTGGGGATCATTGCAGCCGCCCTTTTGTTTGCGCTTTTGTGGGGACTCAACGGGATCTGGCTCTCCGTGGCCGCCATTGAGGGCGTGACGTTCCTGCTGGGGATCTTCTTTACCCGGCGGACCGGCACCCGACAGGCGCAACCGTCGTGGCAGGAAAGCTATGCCTGCACCATCGATTGATCCGTGCCGCCCCCATGCGGTAATATTTCTCGCTCAGGCGAACGATACACAGCACTTTTCCTCGCAAAGCAACTGCGGGGAGGGGACCAGATGTCCCCTCCCCGCAATATTTTTCGGCCCCCATAGGCCAGCTGGCCGCAGGGCCGGCCTTCACTCGCCGTGCCGATGTGCTTCCTTCCTGACGTCCCGCTGCATCGGCCGTTTGGGCGGTCCCCGCCAATGCCTGCAAGTTTTGTATGCCATGCACTCCTTGGGGCAGGACCGCCGCAGCCAGACGCACTCATTCCTCATTGAGCCACCGCTGCCATGCTGCAACCGTGGTCTGATCCAATATACCATTGACCGGAATGGCGAGAAAGCCCTGCATCCCACGGATCGTCGCCGGTCCCAGTATGCCGTCCTCCTCTACCACCGCCAGCCGCTGAATGGCCCGTACCGTGTCGCTGCCCACGGCTGAGATCTCCTCCACAAAATCCCATCCGTTGTCATTGATACTGGTACGAGGAATACACGCATCCAGATTTCCCCTGTACTGGTGGGAGAGACGGCCGTCCCGTGCTGCAAGCCCCAGTTTATCCTGCGCAGCCAGCGTCGTTTCCCGCCCCCATACGCCGTCCACGTCGATGGCCGGACGCTCCGGCTCTCCGGCATACAAGACCTCGGCCATGGCGGTCAGCTCCTCCAAGCGGTCGTACCATCGGCCCGGACAGCCGGTGCTCACCACATCCCGATGTCCCACCAGCGGAAGCTTGCCGTAAGTGCGCCACAGCATGGCCACCAGTTCCGCCACGGTCGCCCGATCGTCTGCACTGCACCGGGGGTGACATTCCATGCCCAGAGAGCGGAGATTCATCTCCCGCTCGCCTGCATGCCATGCTGCATCGTTCCAGTTGACAAGACAGGCCACCCGCCCCGCCTCCGCCACAAAGTGGGCGGAGACCTCCGAAGCGGGATTCATCAACCAGGAAATCGTCCCGTCAAAGGTACTCTCATCACCACCCCAGTGGTGAATGACGATTTTCTCCGGCCGATTCTGTCCCCGTGTCCCTGCGGGATACCCAAAGTTCGGGGAATTGTACTGCGTTATATATTGGTAGCTCACGGGATCATCCTTTCCGCTTTTTACCCATTTGTTTTCCAATCTGATCCAGACCTGTGGCCGCCAAGCCGCTGGCAATGCCCACCGCGATGGCACTGAGCACATCTGCGGCAGGGAAGCCGGGAATGGGCAGCCACAGAAAAACCACCGCGCCCAGCACGCCGCCGCACAGTCCGCAGAGCACGGGAAGCCAGCGGCCGGGGAACACCGTGATCCGCAGCGCCATGGCCAGCAGATACACGATCACGGTGATGGCGGCGACACCGGCTACTCCGAAAAGTTTCATATCGGTTCCTCCTTCGCCTACTTTACCCTATGCAGCTGCGGCGACGAGGGTGCCTTTGCAGGGCGCAAAAAAAGCTGTCCTTCTGGTGTGTTCCATAGGTGCATCTTCTGAACTCCTATTTCATTGAAGATGAATCCTCCTTTTTGAGATCTCTCAAAGTGCGTGCGGGCTTCTTTCTGCTGATTCGCCGAATTTCCGGCGGTGCCAAGTCTGACAAAGTCGGACAGGCGCTCTGCTTGCCCCTTCAAAAGCGAGGGAAAACACCACAAAGTAAAGCTGCCCAGCGAATCAAAAAGTTCGATGAGCAGCTTCTTTTTTATTCATATT
>JAHHSI010000042.1 GCA_020025275.1 Oscillospiraceae bacterium
TCGGCGCCATTCCCTACATCCTCAAGCAGGTCAATATGCCCATCTACTGCACCCGGCTCACCGCCGGGCTCATCAAGCTCAAACTGCAGGAGCACGGTCTTGTCAACTCGACCAAACTGGTGACCGTAGAGGCCGGGCAGACCATCAAGGCCGGTAAATTCCAAGTGGAGTTCATCCACGTCAACCACTCCATCGCCGACTCCGTGGCATTTGCCATCCACACCCGGATGGGCACCGTGGTCCACACCGGCGACTTCAAGATCGACTCCACCCCCATTGACGGCGAGGTCATCGACCTGGCCCGTCTGGGTGAGCTGGGGAAAAAGGGTGTGCTGGCCCTGCTGGCCGACTCCACCAACGTGGAGCGCCCCGGCTATACTCTCAGCGAGAGCGCCGTAGGACAGACCTTCAAGCGCCAGTTTACCAACTGTGACAAGCGCATCATCGTCACCACCTTTGCCAGCAATGTCCACCGCATCCAGCAGGTGCTGGACGCTGCGGCGGCCTGCGGGCGGAAGGTGGCCGTCACCGGACGGAGCATGGAAAACATTTTGAAGGTATCCACCGAGCTGGGCTATACCAAGGTGCCCAAGGGGACACTGATGGAGATCAACCGCATCAAAAATCTCCCCCCCGCCCAGCAGGTCATTGTGACCACCGGCTCTCAGGGCGAGGAAATGAGCGCTCTGTACCGCATGGCCTTCTCTACCCATAAGCAGATCGACGTGGGCCCCACGGATAAGGTCATCATTTCCGCCAGCGCCATCCCCGGCAACGAGGTGACGGTGGGCCGTGTGATCAACGAACTCTTCCGCAAGGGGGTGGACGTGGTCTACGACAAGGCGGATATGCTCCACGTCTCCGGCCACGCCTGTCAGGAGGAGCTGAAGATCATTCACGCTCTGGTGCGTCCCCGCTTCTTCATCCCGCTCCACGGTGAACAGCGGATGCTGCAGATCCACAAGAAGCTGGCCATGCAGATGGGTATGAAGCCCAATCACGTCGTGGTGGCTGAAAACGGCGGCGTCATCGAGCTGACCACCAAGCACATCAAGTGTGAGGCCTCCGTGCCCTCCGGCGAGGTGTTTGTGGACGGCAGCGGTGTCGGCGACGTGGGCAGCGTGGTTCTGAACGACCGCCGTCTGCTGGCCGCCGACGGCATGGTGGTGGTGGTGCTCCCCATCTCCTCGCACGACCATCATCTCCTCTCCGATCCGGAGATCATCACCCGTGGCTTCGTCTATGTCAAGGAGTCCGAGGATCTCCTGAAGGAGCTGCGCTCCATCGCCTACAAGACGGTGGAGGCAATGAGTGCCCGCAAGCGCCGGGAGGATGGCGAGATTTGCCGTGCGGTGCGCTCCGCCATCAGCAGCTACCTCTATAAGAGTACCAAGCGCAGCCCCATGATCATCCCCATGGTCACAAAGCTGTAACCATCTCGTGAAGAAAACAAGCCCTGAACCGGAAGTTCAGGGCTTGTTTTTGTACTCTTTTCCCGGTATAATGAACCAACTCTACCTCTATCGGACCAACGAAAGGAGTGTTTCCTATGTCCCGTCTCACCTTTTCCCGGCAAGTGCTCTTATGCGTGATCGTGGCGGCGGTCAATTTTGCCGCGGCGCAGATTACCCATCAGGGTGTTTTCCACAACATCAGCTGGATCGTTTACGGCACCTTGTTCCTCGTCCACCCCGTCTGGCCGCAGTGTGTGGACTGGCAGGATCACAAAAAATTACGCACCGGCATCCGAATCGGCGCCGCTTTGTGCCTATTGATTGGTCTTATCACCCGCTTCGGCGTATTGTGAACATAAAAACGAGGAGCGTATCCGATGATACGCTCCTCGTTTTTATGGTTGGATTCAGCCCGTGCCAAACAAGTTACTCGGCGGCCTTGTCGTCCTCAAACATGGTCTTGACAGAGGTGGCCAGTCCCGCCAGCGATTGGATCTCGCTGGGAACGATGATCTTGGTGGCCTTGCCGTCGGCGGCCTTCTGGAAGGCCTCCAGTGCCTTGAGCTTGATGACCTGATCGTTGGGGGCGGACTCGTTGAGCATCTTCATGGCATCTGCCAGTGCCTGCTGCACCTTCAGGATGGAGGCCGCTTCGGCCTCGGCCGCCATGATCTTCGCCTGCTTGGCCGCATCGGCACGCAGGATGGTGGACTGCTGCTCGCCCTCGGCCACCAGGATCTGGCTGGCCTTCTGGCCCTCTGCCTGCAGGATGGATTCACGGCGCTCACGCTCCGCCTTCATCTGCTTTTCCATGGCGTTCTGGATCTCACGGGGCGGCAGGATGTTCTTCAGCTCCACACGGTTGACCTTGATCCCCCAGGGATCGGTGGCCTCGTCGAGGATGGAGCGCATCTTGGCATTGATGATGTCACGGCTGGTGAGGCTCTGATCCAGATCCAGTGCGCCGATGATGTTGCGCAGCGTGGTGGCGGTCAGATTCTCAATGGCGTTCATAGGGTATTCCACGCCGTAGGTATACAGCTTGGGGTCGGTGATCTGGAAGTAGATCACCGTGTCGATCTGCATGGTGACGTTATCCTTGGTGATGACCGGCTGGGGATCAAAATCAGCTACCTGCTCTTTCAGGGAGATCTTCTTGACCACCCGGTCAACGAACGGCATTTTCACATGGATGCCCACGCCCATTACGGCGTGGAAGGCACCCAGCCGCTCCACCACATAGGCCTTGGACTGCTGCACCACATAAATGTTGCGCACAATAACAATCAGACCGAAAACGACAATCACTGCAAGCGCAATAAATCCGGGTCCTGGCATAATCTTATCCTCCTTCTACTCTTTACACATTCTCCTGGTTCTCTTCTTTGACTTCTTCTACATAAAGCCGTACACCTTCCATGCGGACCACCCGCACCAGTGTATCCGGCTCAATGACTTCCTCTGCCGCGCTGCGGGCCGTCCATGTCTTTCCGTCCACGTACACGGCGCCGGTGGGCTCGGCATTGTTGATGGTCTCCGTCACACGGGCCACTGCCCCCAGCACCCGATCGGCATTGGTGGCGGTAGCGGTTTTATTGACGTACTTCTCCACCAGCGGCCGTGCCAGCAGCAGGCAGCCGATGGACACCACGAAAAATACCGTCAGCTGCAGCCAGATGGGCCCGCCGCACATGGTCACGATCAGACCCCCCAGGGCACCTGCCACAAACCAAATCGATGTAAGTCCCACGGTGATGGCCTCCAAAACACCGAAGATCACCATCGCCGCAATCCAAATGACCTGATACATATCTGCGTCTCCTCCCTTCAGAATGATGCCGATCAGTCCGGCCATCACCAGTGCCGCAATGACGATCACCCAAAAAAGTTTTCGATGACCGGCAGCCGCCTTGGCCGGCAAACGGTCCGCTCCGCCCTCTTCGCCGTCGGAAAAGCCTGTCAGCTGTCCGTTTTCCGGCAGCGGCACTTCTTCAGAAAAGAGCTGATTCGGCGTAATGCCATAGCGATTACAGATATAGAAAATTTTCTCCAGTTCCGGATAGCCGCGGCCCGACTCCCACTTGGAGACCGCCTGCCGTGAAACCTGCAGCTGTTCGGCAAACTGCTCTTGTGTCAGATGGTGCAACCGCCGCACTCTCTGCAATTGTTTTCCCACAGACATGACCGCACCTCCCATTCCTGCTGCGCTCAGCATAGCCGTCTCTGTGCAAAAACGCCACCAACCTGCATTTGCGTGGATCTTTTTCCACGCAACTATAAGTTGTCAAGATGTTTTTCTCGATTATACTATAGTTTCCCCCGCCACGCCAGTCCTTTTTCCCGGTGCTTTCCTCTTTTTGTGTTAAGTTTCCGTTAAGAGGTAAATTTCTCTTCCCCCTTTCTTGCACTTTTTGCCGCAGTCATATATGATAAGAACGTGACAAGAAAAGGAAATGAGGAACCATACGTATGGCAAAATATTTGATCCCCTGTCTTTTGGGGTTGGAAAAGCTGGTGGGCGACGAGGTCAAGCGGCTGGGTCTGCAGGATGTGCAGGTGCAAAACGGGCGCATCCTCTGCCGCGGTACGCAGGCCGATGCCGCCCGGCTGAATATCAATCTGCGCTGCGGCGCCCGCGTGCTGCTGGTGCTGGGGGAATTCCCCGCCCGCAGCTTTGAAGAGCTGTTTCAGGGCACCCGTGCCATTGCCTGGGAGGACTATCTCCCGGCCGACGCCGCCTTCCCCGTGAAGGGCTACTCCATCTCTTCGCAGCTCCATGCGGTCAGTGCCTGCCAATCCATCATTAAAAAGGCCATGGTGGAGCGCATGAAGGCCCACTATCATCTGGAGCAGTTCCCCGAAAGCGGCACCAAGTATCAGGTGCGTTTCTCCCTTTTCAAGGACGAGGCCGCCATCTGTCTGGATACCAGCGGCGAGGGGCTGTACAAGCGTGGCTACCGTGCTGTGGGCGTTGAAGCCCCTCTGCGGGAGACGCTGGCTGCCGCCATGGTGATCCTCTCCCGCTACCGGGGCCGGGACCCCTTCTGTGATCCGTTCTGCGGCTCCGGCACCATTCCCATTGAGGCGGCCCTCATCGCCAAGAACCGGGCGCCCGGTCTGGACCGCAGCTTTGAGGCACAGCGCTGGGGCTTCCTGCCCTCCCGGATTTGGATGGACGCCGCCGATGAGGCCATGGACAAGGAGTTCCACGGCACCTATGACATCTGGGGCGGCGATGTGAACCCCAAGGCCGTGGCCATTGCCCGGGAAAATGCCCGCAAGGCCGGCGTGGATGACGTGGTTCGCTTCGACGTGGCCGATATGCACGACTTCCGCCGCCAGAGCGAGTACGGCCAGCTGGTGACCAATCCCCCCTACGGGGAGCGTCTGCTGGAAAAATCCGAGGCCGAGCAGCTCTATCGGGATCTGGGGCACGTTTGGCGGCAGCTGCCCCCCAAGTGGCGCACACTGGTTCTGAGCAGCCACACGGAATTCGAACGCACCTTCGGCCGCCCGGCTGACCGCAAGCGGAAGCTCTATAACGGTATGATCAAGTGCGATCTCTTTATGTACGGGAACGTGTAAGCGTCCCATCAAAACTACGACCTTCTGAAAAATAGGAGGATGACCATGAAACATATTTTCATCATCAACCCCACCGCCGGCAAATCCGACAGCCGCCAGCGTATCTACGATATGGCCGATCAGCTGCGGGAGAAGCACGATCTCGACGTGCAGTGCATCCTCACCAAGCGGCAGGGGCACGCCATCGAGCTGACACGTCAGCTGTGCCAGAGCGGCGAAGCGCTGCGGTTTTATGCCTGCGGCGGAGACGGCACCATCAACGAGGTTGCCAACGGCATCATCGGCTTTGAAAACGCCGCCATGACCTGCATCCCTGTGGGCACCGGCAATGACTTCCTGCGCAATTTCGGCGAGGACGCCGTCAAATTTCAGGACGTGGAGAACCTGTGGAACGGTCCGCAGTTCCCGCTGGACGCCATCGATGTCAACGGCCGCATTGCGCTGACCATTGCCTGCTCCGGCATCGACGCCCGGGTGGCGGAGGATGTCCACAAATACAGCGAAAGCCCTCTGCTCTCAGGCAAAGGCAGTTATGTTTTCTCTTTGCTGGTCAATTTCCTCTTCCGTCCGCTGGCCACCCACTGGACCATCGAACTGGACGGCCAGCGCATGGAAAACGACTACATTCTGGTCTCGGCCTGCAACGGCCGCTACTATGGCGGCGGCTTCATGCCGATGCCGGAGGCCAAGATGGATGACGGCGTGCTGAATACCCTGGTGGTCAAAAAGGTGCATAAACTGGAATTCGCCCGCTTTGTCAACAGCTACTCCAAGGGCGATTACCATAAAATGCCCCACGCCGCCACCGCATACACCCCCAAGGTGGTGCGCATCATCTCCGATCGGCCCAACATCATCACCTGTCTTGACGGCGAAAGCGTCCACAATTCCGAGGTGACCATCCGCCTGTCGGACAAGCACGTCAACTTCTTCGGCCCCGCCGGCTGCAGCTGCAACCGCACCGCCCGGGACTAAGGATTTTTACTTTTTTGTGAACTTTTGCATTTTTCTCTCTTTCCCCCCTTGCAAAAGAAATTTTGTGTGGTATGATTAACAGCGTTAGCACTCCTAACCTTTGAGTGCTAACGCTGTATTTTGTTGATTCAAAAATATCGATATACAAGGAGGAATCATTATCATGAAACTGACACCGTTAGCTGATCGTGTCGTACTGAAGATGACCGAGGCGGAGGAGACCACGAAGGGCGGCATCATCCTGACCGGCTCTGCCAAGGAGAAGCCTTCTGTTGCAGAGGTCATTTCCGTCGGCCCCGGCGGCATGGTGGACGGCAAGACCGTGACCATGAGCGTCAAGCCCGGCG
>JAHHSI010000043.1 GCA_020025275.1 Oscillospiraceae bacterium
TCCGCTCACACTATGGGCGGAGGTGTTCTTTATGTATTCCAATCTCACCGATCTTCTGAATCGGGACAGCGCAGCCTACGAGTTCTTTTACGCCCTCTCACCGCAGACCCAGGAGCTGCTGCACGAACGTGGAGCCCGAAGTCTGGAGGAATTGCAGCAGGCCGTGGCGGACATTGACACGCATCTGCGTCCGTCCGCTTTTTAAGCGCTGTCTCCCCTTGTTTCCGCCCGACCACACGGCAGTCGACAACCATGTGGGGCGGTTATTTATAGAAAAGGGAACCGTCTACAAAAGCGGTTCCCTTTTTTCTATGTCTCCTGCCGGTTCTCTTCTACCGGACAATTCCCCGGCGTCAGAGGCTTCCCATCAAGAGGCAAAGGCCTCTCAGAAGTCTTCGATCACCTCATCGGCCAGTGCTGTCATCTGCTCCCACTGTGCCGCATATCCCTCATCATACACACCTACGGTATAAAAGCCAGCCTGTTTTGCCGTCTTCAGCGCATACGGCGCATCCTCATAGACCGCTATTTCCGAGGGGTGGCCTCCCAGGCGCTGCGCCGCCGCCCAGTAGACATCCGGTTTGTCTTTTCCGGCTCCTACTTCCTCACAGGAAAGCAGAAACGAAAAATATTGCCGCACTCCGATACGGCGCAAGCAGGCCTCCATCAGTGGCTCGTCACTGACCGACGCAACACACATGACCACCCCCTGCGCCTGCAGGGAAGCCAGATAGGCAGCCACGCCGCTTTTGAGCGGAACATCGTTTCGGTAATGCCCTTCCATCATGGTATTCATTTCTGCGGCAACGCTCTCCGCCGTCCCCGGCAGGGAAAATTCCTCCACAAACAGCGCCGCCGACTCCGACATGGTCATAGGCCCGATCTGCTCCATGATGTGCGGGGGAATGTATGAGATCCCCTTACTGGCCAGATACTCACCAGCCAGCCGGCACCAGTAGTCCATGGAGTCCACCAGGGTCCCGTCCATGTCGAAGATGGCAAATTTCTTATCCATGCCGTACCATTTCTCTGGTCTTTTTCAGAAGCTCTGCGGTGGCCTGTCCCGGATCGTCGGCACCGAAAATTGCCGACACCACAGCGATGCCGTCCACCTGACTGCCTGCCAGTTCCATCAGATTGTCAGCGCTGATTCCGCCGATGGCCACCACCGGAATGGACACGGAATCCCGAATCTCACGGATCTGCTCCATGGTGAGACACCGGGCATTTTTCTTGGTACTGGTGGTAAATACGGCCCCGACGCCGATATAGTCTGCTCCGGCCCGTTCTGCCGCAACGGCCTGTTCCACCGTCCCGGCCGAGATCCCCAGGATCTTGTCCTCGCCGATCAGTGCGCGAATGTCGCGGCCCTGGATGTCGGTCTGTCCCACGTGAACGCCGTCAGCGCCGATCTCCAGAGCGATCTCCACACTGTCGTTGACCACAAAGGGCACATGATAGCGGGCACACAGCTCCTGCAGTTCCTGTGCCTCTGCGGTGAACGTGTCCGCATCCAGATCCTTTTCTCGGATCTGGAGAAATGTGGCCCCGTTTTCCAATACCTTGCGGCAGACATCGGTCAGCCGCTCCCCGTCCTTCAGCCACATCCGATCCGTTACCGCATACAGCAGCATGGACGCACGGATCTCATCCTTGGTAAATTTCATAATGTATTCCCTCCCATAATTGTTTCTCTGTCATTGTACAGACCGCATCAATCAAATCTGTGCGGAATGTGGCATTGCCTGTTCCCTGTTGGATTCGGCGCTTTTCTGCTTTCTCACCAGCTATACCCATCACTGCCATAGCTGCAACAACAGCGCCCATTGGATCGTCCGGCATAGCCCCGCAAAAAGCACCTATCAGAGCCGTCAGCATACAGCCGCTGCCGGTGATTCTCGCCATCATGGCGCAGCCATTGCGCAGCACCACCGTTTGTTCTCCGTCGCTGATCACATCCAGAACTCCGGAAATGGCAATCACGCTGCCCAGCTTTCGAGCCAACGCCTGCGTCATAGCCGCCACCTCAGGCAGATTTTCCTCCGTCACGGCGTCGGCGGCACGTACATCCACACCGCTGCCCGGCGTCTGCTGTCCGGCCAGAAAGCGGATCTCCGAGGCGTTGCCACGGATAGCGGTAAAATGCACCTCATTCAGCAGCCGTGCCGAAAGATCACGGCGCAGCTGCGTTCCGCCGGCCGCTACCGGATCGAGCACCACCGGCGTACCCCGTTGATTGGCCCGCTTCCCCGCCGCAATCATGGAGTCCACAAAATCAATGGCTCCCAGATTGCAGACCAAGGCGTCGGCGCCGCACACCGATTCCTCCACCTCCCGCAGATCCTGTGACATCGACGGCGAACCACCGGCGGCCAGAAGGATGTTGGCACAGTCATTGACGGTAACAAAATTCGTGATGCACTGCACCAGAGGTGCCCTGTCCCGCACACGCTGCAAAGCCCGTTGATCAAGCTTCATGCGTCTCACCTCCGTTCAACTGCGCCAACAGCTTCTGCAGCGCTCCGCTGCGCTTCAGAATCAGCAGCACCGCCACGCCCATGGCCGCTCCCACCACCGCCGACGGCGTGTAGAAGGGGATGTAATAAAAGGGCGATTGTGCATCCAGCCCGTAAAACCACTTCATCAGCGGGTAGGACAGCATCGCACCGCACACGCCGGTGCCGATGACCTCGCCCACAAACACCAGATAGAGATTCCGGGTCTTGCGATAGATCCATCCGCCCAGCACCGGCCCGCAGATAGCGCCGGCCACCGCCTGAATGGTTCTGCCCGACAGCATCCGCAGGACGCCGCACAAGAAGGCACTGGCGCAGCCGTACCACGGCCCCAGAAAGACTGCCGCCAACACGTTGACAAAATGCTGGAACGGGGCCATAGACGGAAAATACACACAGGTATTCAGCACGAATGCAAGACAGGCAAACATGGCGGCCAGCACCAGTTTTCTGGTCCTCATTTTTTGCTTTTCATTCATTTTCTACACTCCTTCGGACATAAGAGAAACACCATGCGCACGATGGTTTCCCAGAAAATCAGCTCCGGGTCTGCCGCAGCAGCCCTCATAGAACTTCGGTCGAAACTGAATGGTTTCCTCTCACGCCGGAACACGGCTTCCCATCGCTTGTATACAAGACATAAGGCGCTCCCCTCTGTCCGCCACGGTCTGACCGTGAGTGCTGCAAATCACATCCTTCCCTCATGAAAAAACGGAGATATCCGATTGGACATCTCCGAAAAACAACAAATTCTCCACTACGTTGGCATTATCCAAATCAGGTTCACGGGTCAAAGGTCACACCTTTCTCTCAGCCTATCCATAAGCTCCCCGGTATTCAATTATAGCCCGACAGCATCACCGATCCGTCCATCAGGCTATCTTAGTTATAGCACCATCATCTCCGGATGTCAATGGTTCGACGCTTCCCCCTCGTTTCCATCGCCTTGGGGACGATCCTTTCCCACCGGACGGCACGGGAGCTTTCTTTCCCCTCCCCCGCCATCCGCACAAGCCCAAAGAGGAGCCGCTAAAGCGGCTCCTCTTTGCATGGCTCCACGTGTGGCCCTTATTCGTTTCCGGGGAAGCGGGGAATGGAGTCGAACCCGCGCTGCAACTCTGCATCGGTAGGTACATAGTCGCTCATTTCCCCGTCATTGAACTTTCCATAGGCCACCATATCGAAGTAGCCCGTGCCGGTCAGACCAAAGACAATGGTCTTTTCCTCTCCCGTCTCACGGCAGCGGATGGCCTCGTCCATGGCCACACGGATGGCGTGACTGCTCTCGGGGGCGGGCAAGATCCCCTCACACTTGGCAAACTCCTGCGCTGCGGCAAAGACCTCCGTCTGCCCCACGCTGCGGGCCTCCATGAGGCCGTCGTCATAGAGCTGAGAGACAATGCTGCTCATGCCGTGGTAGCGCAGCCCGCCGGAATGGCTGGCCGCCGGGATAAAGCCGCTGCCCAGGGTGTACATTTTCTGCAGCGGGCAGATCATACCCGTGTCGCAGAAGTCATACCGGTATTTTCCCCGTGTCAGACTGGGACAGGAGGCCGGTTCTACAGCGATGATCTGATAGTTGGCTTCGCCCCGCAGCATTTCTCCGGCAAACGGTGCCACCAAGCCGCCCAGATTGGAGCCGCCGCCGGCGCAGCCGATGATGATGTCTGGATGGATGTCGTATTTTTTCAGTGCCGTCTGTGTCTCCAGACCGATGATGGTCTGGTGCAGCAGCACCTGACTGAGCACGCTGCCCAGCACATAGCGGTATCCCTCCTGCCGTGCCGCAGCCTCCACGGCCTCGCTGATGGCACAGCCCAGCGATCCGGAGGTGCCGGGGAACTGCTCCAGAATCTTCCGCCCCACCTCCGTGGTGGCCGAGGGCGACGGCGTCACATGGGCGCCATAGGTGCGCATCACCTCACGGCGGAACGGCTTTTGCTCATAGGAGCACTTCACCATGTAGACCTGACAGTCCAGTCCCAGATAGGCACAGGCCATAGAGAGGGCCGTGCCCCACTGCCCCGCCCCCGTCTCGGTGGTGACGCCCCGCAGGCCCTGCTGCTTGGCGTAGTAGGCCTGTGCGATGGCCGAGTTCAGCTTGTGGGAGCCGGAAGTATTGTTGCCCTCGAACTTATAGTAGATCTTGGCCGGAGTCTTGAGCTTCTCCTCCAAACAGTACGCCCGCACCAGCGGGGAGGGGCGATACATCCGATAAAAACTCCGAATCTCCTCCGGGATCTCAAAATAGGGCGTTTCCATGTCCAACTCCTGCCGGACCAGTTCACGGCAAAAGACCTGCTCCAGATCCGCCTCCGTCATGGGCCGGTGGGTCTCCGGATGCAGCAGCGGGGCCGGCTTGTTCTTCATATCCGCCCGCACGTTGTACCAATAACGGGGCATCTCCTCCTCGGAGAGGTAAATTTTATAGGGGATCTTTCTTTCGTCCATAGGTCTGCTCCTTTTCCATCTCACGGTTGTTTTTCTTTCTTCTTTCCTGGGGAAGAGCGTCTCTCGGCCCCTCGGCCGGATCGCCGATCCGCTCTCTTTAGGCAACAAAAAAACTCCTGCCCCATGCTTTCCACATGGGACAGGAGTTGGATAAAACTTCCTGCGGTACCACCCAAATTGACACTGTTGTGCCCTCTCTGCACGCACCATCATACGCTCCGCCGGGATAACGGCCGCGGATGCCGTCGGATGCTACTTGCCTTGCGTTCGCCCCGCCCTCGTAAGTCCATTCGCCCGGATTTCCACCGCTGCGCTCTCACCGTCCGCAGCTCGCTTTGTGTTTCCCTTCGGGGTACTCACTCTTACTCATCGGTTTGTGGTATTGGATTGACTGCACTTTACCACGCCTGTCGGCGTTTGTCAACCCCCCTGCGGCAAAGTTTTACAGGGCCCGCATCTGCTCGCTGCGCAGGCCATGGCCCGCCAGTCCCTGTCGCACACGCTCCAACAGCGCCTGACGGTCATCATTCAGTGTGCCCTTCAAGGTCAGATAATTGGAGGCGTGGTTCATACGGAACACACTGCCCGGGCTGTCGATGGTCTGTAAAAAGAGCTCCGTCTCCCGCAGCACTTCCTCGACATCCAGTACGTGGAAGCTGCCCTTGCGCACCCACGCTTCCAGCGGTGTTCCCGGCTCTATCATCAGCGTCAGAAGGCCGATGTACTCAGGATTGATGGCGCTGAGCGCTCTGGCCGTCTCCACAGCGTGCTCTTGCAGCAGTTCCCGGCTGCCAAGGCCGGAAATGGCGGTGACGGACAGCGCAAAGCCGCAGCGCCGGGCCTTCTGCCCGGCCGCAATGATGGCCGCCGCCGTGTGGCCCTTGCTCATTTTCTCCAATACGGCATCACAGCCAGACTCCAGTCCCATGTAGAGCATGGTCAGCCCCTTGGCGCGTAAAAGGCGCAGATCCTCCTCACTCTTGACCTGCAAACTGCCGGGTGAGGCGTAGCTGCTCACCCGCTCACATTCCGGAAACAATCCGGCGATCAGATCCAAGATGGCCGCCAGATCCTCCGTGCGGCGCATCAGAGCATCCCCATCCGCCAGAAAGACACGGCGGACATGGCGATAGGCTTGCCGTGCCATGCGGAAATCCTCAAAAATTTCCTCCATGGGACGCATCCCGAAGTTCTTGTCGTCGTACATATCGCAAAAGGCGCAGCGGTTGTGGCTGCAGCCGTAGGTCACCTGCACAA
>JAHHSI010000044.1 GCA_020025275.1 Oscillospiraceae bacterium
CTGGTGATCGGGTGCTCCATGTTTGTGATGCACCCGGTCTTCCTGTTTCTCTCCTGTCTGGGTGGAATGGCCTACTACATCTATCTCAAGCGCTGGAAAGCGTTCAAGACGGCACTGTGGCTGACGCTGCCGGTGTTTTTGATCACCGCCATCGTCAATCCGCTTTTTACCCATGAGGGAATGACACTGCTGATGTATCTGCCCTCCGGCAATCCCCTGACACTGGAGTCGATCCTATATGGATTGGGGGCGGGGGCCATGCTGGTGTGTGTCATCAACTGGTTTTCCTGCTATCAGGAGGTCATGACATCGGACAAATTCATCTATCTATTTGGGCGGATCATCCCGGCCATGTCGCTCGTTTTGTCCATGGTGCTGCGCTTTGTGCCCAAGTTCAAGACCCAGATCGAAAAGGTGTCCAACGCACAAAAGTGTATCGGACGGGATGTGACCAACGGAAATGCGCTGGAGCGATCCCGTCACGGTATGAAGATCCTCTCGATCATGACCACGTGGGCGCTGGAGAACTCGGTGGAGACCGCGGATTCGATGAAATCCCGGGGCTATGGCCTGCGGGGGCGCGTGAATTTCTCCATCTATCGTTTTGACAGCCGGGATCAGGTGATGTGCGGGATTCTGGCGGCCATGGGTCTTGTAGTGCTGGCGGGGATCGTCACAAAAACGGTGCGCTTCCTCTACTATCCCATGGTGGTGATCAATCAGGTGAATGGCTGGTCGGTGCTGGTCTATGTGTGCTATGGCGTACTTTGCCTGCTGCCGCTGGGTATGAATGTGATCGAGGATATAAAATGGCATTATTTGAAATCAAAGATTTGACTTTTACTTATCCCGGAGCGGATAAGCCGGCGCTTTCTCACCTGAATTTCACGGTGGAGGCCGGTGATTTTGTGGTGATCTGCGGCAAGTCCGGCTGCGGCAAGACCACGCTTTTGCGCCACTTCAAGACGGTCATGACCCCCTACGGCCGGCGGGAGGGTGAGATCCGCTTTTGCGGAGAGAAGCTGGAGGAGGTGTCCGTGCGGACGCAGTCCGGTGAGATCGGCTATGTCCTGCAGAGTCCGGACAACCAGATCGTTACCGATAAGGTATGGCATGAACTGGCCTTTGGTGTGGAGAATCTGGGCTATGACCAGCAGACGATCCGTCTGCGCGTGGCTGAAATGGCCAGCTTTTTCGGAATCCAGAACTGGTTTCACAAGAGCGTGGAGGAGCTCTCCGGCGGACAGAAACAGCTGCTGAATCTGGCCTCCGTTATGACGATGCAGCCCAAGGTACTGGTGCTGGATGAGCCGACCTCACAGCTTGACCCCATTGCGGCGGCGGAGTTTCTCTCCACCATTCGCAAGATCAATCTGGATCTGGGCATCACCGTCATCATCATCGAGCATCGGCTGGAGGAAGTTTTTCCCATGGCGGACAAGGTGCTGGTACTGGAGGACGGGCGGGAGCTCTTCTACGATGAGCCGCGGAACGTCGGGACTGCACTGGCGGATGACGATCTCTTTCTGGCCATGCCCAGTCCCGTGCAGATCTACAATGCCACCGGACAGGTCGGGCAGTGTCCGCTGACTGTGTGCGAAGGGCGCAACTGGCTGCAGGAGCACTATCTGCCGCAAGAGCCGGTTGCCAAGCCTGCGGCGGCGCAAAGCAAAGTGCGGAGCACGGAACTGGCTGTGGAGGGCCGGGAACTGTGGTTCCGCTATGAAAAAGAGGGGAAAGATATTGTCAAGGATCTCTCCTTACAGGTGAAAAAGGGAGAACTCTACTGTATTCTGGGCGGAAACGGCACCGGGAAAAGCACCACGCTGTCGCTGCTCTCCGGAATCCACAGGCCCTACCGGGGAAAGATCCTACTCGGCGGCAAGGATCTGCGGAAGATCGGGGACAAGGAGCTGTTTGACCATTTTCTGGGCGTTCTGCCGCAGAATCCCCAAACGCTCTTTGTGCGCGATACTGTGGCCGAGGATCTGGAGGAAATGCTTCCCCGACTGCTGCCGCACAAGGAGCGGCAGGCGAAGCTGAAAAAAGTCATCGCAGACACGGAGATCGGGCATCTTTTGAAGATGCACCCCTATGACCTGAGCGGCGGCGAGCAGCAGCGGACGGCGTTGGCCAAGGTGCTGCTGCTGGAGCCTCAGATCCTGCTGCTGGACGAACCGACCAAGGGCTTGGACGGGTTTTACAAGGACAAGCTGGGCAGGATCTTCCAACGGCTGTTGGCGCAGGGGATCACCATTGTGATGGTTTCTCACGACATCGAGTTCTGTGCCGCTTACGGCGATACCTGTGCCATGTTCTTTGACGGCGGGATCGTTACGGCCTGCGGCGCACGGGAGTTTTTTACCGGCAACAGCTTTTATACCACGACGGCAAACCGTATGGCCCGGGGTCTGTATCCGGATGCAGTTACCGTAAAGGATGTGATCGAGAAATGCAAAGAAAACAGGCGACAGGCATAGATACCCGCATGATGTTGCCGGTATATGCCGGCCTTTTCGGGATTATCTGCCAGCTGTTTCTCCCGTGGATCTCCATTCCCGTACTGCGCTATTCCCGACTGAAGCAGGCCTATAGCATCTTTGGCATGGATGCGTGCATCGATGCCGTACAGCAGTGCATCCAAACCGGCGGCAAGCTGCCGATGGAGCTGCTGACGCCATCGGAGGAGGCGATGCTGCGAGGGGTGGGGCAGGCGGTGTTTCTGGCCGGGCTCTTGGTGGCCGCTGCTCTGCTGGGAAGCGTGGTCATGGTGTTTTGGAAGCGGTCAAAGAGCGTTGCCGCAGTGCGGATTGCCGCTGCACTCCAACTTGTATGGACGGTGGCCCAGTTTGTACTGGTGCTGTGTGTCAACCTCTTTTTCAACGAGCGGATGGGGCGGAGCAGCAGCTTTGAAACCCTGACCATTCACAGTTATGTGCAGCTGACCTCTTGGGTCTATGCGCAGATGTTTGCGGCCATTGCCATCTGTGCTGCGGCAGGGCGGCTGCTGCGTGTGGACACCGAGGTGCGGCCGGAGCGCTATGTGGAACGCACCATGCAGGAGGATCGCCGGATCGGAAAACGCACGTGGGCGGCCATGGGACTTATTGTCATCGCCATTCCGCTGGTGATTTTCTTCGGCATCTATTTCCTCAATGACCGCAGCAGTGTGTTCATCGGATTGTGCATCGTATGCCTTGCCATGCTGCCGTTTGCCATGGTTTTTGAAAATCGGCGGCCGCAGGCCCGGGAGCTGCTGCTCATTGCCGTGATGGCGGCTATTGCCGTGGTGGGGCGCTGGGCCTTTTTCATGGTGCCGCAGTTCAAGCCTACCGCCGCCATTGTGATCATCGCTGGCATCGGTCTTGGCAGTGAGGCGGGGTTTCTGACGGGGGCTATGGCTGGATTTGTCTCCAATTTTCTCTTTGGACAGGGACCATGGACCCCGTGGCAGATGTTCGCCTTTGGTATTATCGGCTTTTTTGCGGGGCTGCTGTTTCCACCGAAAAAAAAGAGAGAGAAAAAAGGTCTCCATCTCTTGGCACTGTGTACGTATGGGGGACTCTCTGTGCTGGTGATCTACGGTCTGGTGATGGATTTTTCCTCTGTGATCACAGCCGTCGGTACATTCAATGGAAAGATGCTGCTTGCACGGATTATCAGCGGATTCCCGTTTAACGTGATCCATGCGGTGGCCACGGTGATCTTTCTCTTTTTCCTGGCCTCGCCCATGGAGCGAAAGCTGAATCGCATCAAAAAAAAATATGGCCTCATGGAAGTTTGATTTACACGAGCTGAAGAAGCCGCAGGAAGCCTTGCCTTAACAGTGATAAGGAACTAATTCACTTACCGACTGTCAGCCAACGGATTTCGGGTGCATACGCAACTCCCGTTTGTTTCACAGTGATGTGATTCAAACGGGAGTTTTCTGTTTTTATC
>JAHHSI010000045.1 GCA_020025275.1 Oscillospiraceae bacterium
GGCCTGTTGGGGCTGCCCGGCGGGGTCGGGGCGGCCATCGGGCTGGTGGCCGTGTTCTGCGGCGCCGTCAACTGTCCGGTGGCGTCAGTGATCCTCAGTGTGGAGTTGTTTGGCTCGGAGGGAGCGGTTTATTTTGCGCTGGCGTGTGCCATCAGCTATCTGCTCTCCGGTTATTGCGGGCTGTACAGCAGCCAGACGATCCTCTATTCAAAAAAACGGGCGGAGTTCATCAACATCCGTGCCAAAGAGTGAAAAAAGCGTTGCAGGTGTTCTTACCTGCAACGCTTTTTGTCTGATGATCATAGGGAGGATTTCGGATCAGCGGCTGCGGAGCAGTCCGGCCAGATGGCCGCTGGACCATGCCCACTGCAGATTATACCCGCCGCAATCGCCGTCGATATCCAGCACCTCTCCGCAGGCATAAAGCCCGGGGACAAGGCGGCTCTCCATGGTGTGGGGATCGAACTCGTCGGTGCGGAGTCCGCCGGCGGTGACCTGCGCCTGATCAAAGCCGCAGCTGCCCAGAATCGGCAGGGTGAAATGACGCAGTTGGGCCGCAATGGCGCACAGATCCTGCTCGGCCAAGCGGTCGGCCGGTTGGCTGGTGAAGCCGGCCGCCTTACAGACCATCTGCCCCAAACGGCTGTGGAGCGTGCCGGCCAACAGTGTACCGGCCTCCCGACTGCCGGCCATCGACTGCCGCTGGCGCAGCCAGTCCAAGGTGGCCGTCTCGTCCCAGTCCGGGAGGAAGTCCAGAACCGCCTGCAGATCGTCCTGCCCTGCGGCGGCTCGGGACAGCTCAAAGACAGCGGGGCCGCTGATGCCATACTCGGTGAAGAGCAGTTCTCCCCGGTTTTCGGCCAGTGTCTGCCCGGCGGCCGTGATGCGGATGAGGACCTCCGCCTTCACCCCCTTGAGGGCACGGGGATAGGTGGGGTCGGTTTTTAACTGCACGAGGGAGGGGAAGAGGGCGGTGCGGTGATGCCCCAGCTGCTTACCCAGCTGGTAGCCGTCCATGGTGCCGCCGACCTTGCTGCCCGCAGCGCCGCCGCAGGCAAGGATCACCTGATCGGCAGGAAAGCTGCCGCTGTCCGTCTCGACGGTAAACCCGTCACCACGGCGGCGGATCCGGGAGACGGTGCAGCCGGTATGCAGTTCGATCCGGGGATGGACCAGAGCATAGCGCAGCACATCCAGCACGCTGCCGGCCATGTTGCTGTAGGGATAGACACGGCCGCTGTCCTCGGCCGTCGTGAGCAGCCCACGATGAGCAACCCACTGGAGCGTCGTTCCTACGTCAAAGGCCTGGAGGGCATAGGTACAAAAGGCGGGGTCCTGTCCGTGGTAGTGCTCCGGTGCGGCATGGTGATTGGTCAGATTGCACCGGCCGTTGCCGGTGGTCATCAGTTTCCGTCCTACCCGGTTCTGGCGTTCCAAAAGCAGGACGCCGTGTCCCTGCTCCGCTGCCGTCAGGGCGGCCATCATTCCGCCGGCACCGCCGCCGATCACACAGACGGTCATAGGGAACCCTCCAGTTTCTTCCGGGTGAGGAAGCCCTCCAGCATCAGAGCGGCAGCCACGGCATCCACAGTTTTCTTCCGCTTTTTCGCATTTTGACCGCCGGCCATGAGGATGTTATGGGCGTCGATGGTGGTGCGCCGCTCATCCCACAGTGTCAGTGGAAGCCCCGTGGCCTCCCGCAGGACTTCGCCGAAGGCAGCGTATTTCTCTGCACGGGGACCCAACGTACCGTCCATGTTCTTGGGATAGCCCAGCACCAGCTCCTCCACGCCGTGCTCGGCGATGATCGTTACGATTTCCTGCACCACCACGTCCGCTTTGCGGGAGTTGATGACGGTGGTGAATCCGGCCAGTGTGCCGGTCATGTCGGAGATGGCGATGCCGGTGTGTGCGTCGCCATAGTCAATAGCCATGATTTTCATAGGGGAAAGCCCATCCTTCTTGTGAAAAAATTTTCTCTGAAAGAATCATACACGATTTTTTCTTCCCCTGCAACGGGGCAAAGGAAGAAAAAAGTGAAGTTTTTCAAAAAAATAAGAAGATTTACTGTGAAAATGTGTTGACAAGCGGAAAATGCCGTGGTATCATTCTTTATACCTGTGAGTGGGTGCTTCTTTTTTGCGCACTTTTTTCGCTTCAAGTGCCAGAAAAGACCCGACAGAGCAGGGAGGCAAAAAGGTTCTTTTGGTCCTACTGAAAAGTGCCTAATCTAACAAGGAGGTGCCGTTAAATGCGCGTGAAAATCACTCTCCGCTGCAATGAGTGCAAGCAGAGAAACTACAACACGATGAAGAACAAGAAGAATACCCCTGACAAGCTGGAGCTGAACAAGTATTGCCCCTTCTGCAGAAAGCACACGCTCCATAGCGAAACCAAGTAATTGGAAGGAGATGCGAGCATGGCAGAGGCTAAGAACGTAAAAAAGGACCGTTTTAAATGGTTCCGTGAGATGAGAAGCGAGTTGAAGAAGGTTGTTTGGCCTTCTGGCAAGACGACTGCCAAGAATACCGGCACGGTGCTGATGTGCTCTTTGTGTATCGGTGCGTGCATCTGGATTTTTGACGCAGTAGCGGTTTTGGCTGTAAAGACCCTGATCGGTCTGTTCGCCTGAGGAACGCAAGATGTCTGAGAATGCAAAGTGGTATGTAGCTCATACCTATTCCGGTTATGAAAATGCGGTGAAGACCGCCATTGAGAAGTTTGTGGCCAATCGGAATCTGGAGGATATGATCCTGCGGATCGAGATCCCCATGGAGTCGGTGACGGAAGTCAACGAAGCCGGCGTCATGAAGGAAGTGGAGCGCAAGGTGTTCCCCGGCTATGTGCTGATCAAGATGGTGCTGACAGATGACACGTGGCATCTGATCCGTAATATCCGCGGCGTGACCGGCTTTGTTGGCGCCGAGAACAAGGCCATCCCCCTCAGTGAAGAGGAGGTTGCCGCCCTGGGCGTGGACAAGCACGAAATCGTTGTGATGTACCATGTCGGCGATACCGTGAAGATCACGGAGGGCCCGCTGGCCAGCTTCAACGGTACCGTGGAGGAGATCGAGCCGGAAAAGAACAGTGTCCGCGTTATGGTCTCCATGTTTGGCAGAGAGACGCCGGTCGAGCTGGAGCTGGATCAGGTGGAGGTTCTGTCCTGAGTCTGCGGCAGTATCCGCAGAGAAGAAGACCGGAGTATTCCCTCCGGCGCAAGTGGGAGAGACGAAAGTGTCTCGCCAAAAGCGGATTCCGGAATTTGACCGGCCGCTACCACATTTTGATGAAGGAGGTGCCTATTCATGGCACAGAAAGTTGTTGGTTATGTAAAGCTGCAGATCCCTGCAGGTAAAGCAACCCCCGCACCCCCCGTTGGCCCCGCTCTGGGTCAGCACGGCATCAACATTGCCGCTTTTACCAAAGAGTTCAATGAGCGTACTAAGGGCGACATGGGCCTGATCATCCCCGTGGTGATCACCGTCTATGCTGACCGTTCCTTTACCTTTATTACCAAGACTCCCCCCGCAGCAGTTCTGATCAAGAAGGAGTGCAACATTGAGTCCGGCTCCGGCGTCCCCAACAAGACCAAGGTAGCCACCATCTCCAAGGCCTCCGTCCAGAAGATTGCTGAGATGAAGATGCGCGATCTGAACGCCGCTACCGTTGAGGCAGCCATGAGCATGATCGCAGGTACTGCACGCTCCATGGGCGTTGTCGTCGAAGACTAAGGAGGGCGTAAGGAAATGTTTAGAGGTAAGAAGTATCAAGAGAG
>JAHHSI010000005.1 GCA_020025275.1 Oscillospiraceae bacterium
TTCGGTCGCGGCGGCGACCGAGGAAAGGCGCTGCGTGTTCTCCTCAACTTGATATAAAAAAAGGGACACAAGCCCTCTGCTTGTGTCCTTGATTGAACAAAACATCTATATATTTTGTTCAATTGGCGATATTCTCACAAATCCTCCTTCCTATCAGAATACGATCAAAAACAGCATCCAGGCATTCTGGGGCGGCTGTTTAGAGAAGCGCAACACCCGGAAAGAATCATCTCCCCGGGTGTTGGCGGAATGTAGTGTCGTCAGGATTTACTTTTGACCACTACATTTTCAGGGCCCAGCCATTCCTGACACTCCTCAATCAGCGCAGGATGGTTCAGGCAGTGCGTTCCCAACAACTTACCGGTGTCAGCAATACGCATTTTTACCGGAGTCTGCCCTTCAAACATGGACATGACCTGTTTGATGTGCGCAAACGCCGGTGAGTCCACACTGGGAAACTTCAGATAAATGGTGGTTTGCGGCGCTGTCTTGACGGACGCCTTGCCGGCCTCCTCCCCGATCTCCTTGCGAAGCGGATAGATGGAGTCGCACATGATCTGCGGTGGTTTCTCGTCGCGTACAGAAAGTCTGCCTTTCACCACCACCGGCGTATTGACCTGCATATAGCTGCCGCACTGCTCGATGACTCGATTGAAGCACAAAAGCTCTATGGAGGACAGTTCATCCTCCACCATCACATAGGCCATCAGTGTGTTGTTTTTGGTTGTCCGGGTCTTGCTGGAGGATACGATGCCGGCAAGGGTGATGTTCTGCCCGTCTGAAAAGCGGTGCGGTCCGTCATCGGCGGAAAAATCATCCAGCACGGCATGGATCGGTACGGCGCCGGAGCGTCGTGCCGCTTCCCGATAATCGCTCATGGGATGGCCGGAGAGATACAGTCCGGTGGTCTCTTTCTCCATGTACATCCGTTCGGTCGCCGAGTATTCCGGGATCTCCGGCAACGGAATTTCCGTATAGGAACTGGTGGAAGAAGCTGTTGACATACCAAAAAAGTCCAGCTGTCCATCGACATTTTGCCGCCGGTTGCTGGCGATGGAATCCAACACCTTTTCATAGACGGCGATTAGTTGGGAGCGATAGACACCCAAACAATCAAAGGCGCCGCTGCGGATCAGGTTCTCCACGGCACGCTTGTTCATATCCGTGCAATCAAACATCCGCTCACAGAAGTCCTGAAACGAGGTGAAGTCTCCTCCCTGCTCCCGCTCATGGACCAGCGATTGGATAAAACCGCGCCCGATGTTTTTGATTGCCACCAAGCCGAAACGGATCCCTCCCTCCTCTACGGTAAAACGGTCGAAGGAATGGTTGACATCCGGCGGCAGCAGTGCGATCCGGCATTCCTTACACTCAGCAATGTACTCGGCCACCTTATCGGAGTTGTCGAGAACGCTGGTCAGCAGTGCGGCCATATATTCGCGGGTGTAGTGGCATTTAAAATAGGCGGTCTGATAGGCCAAGACAGCGTAGCTGACAGCATGGGCTTTATTGAACGCGTAGTTGGCAAAATCATAGATCTCGTTGAAGATCCCCTCTGCCGTTTCCTCTGAAATCCCGTGAGATACACATCCTGTGATGCCTTTTTCCTTGTCACCATAAACGAAAGAATTTCGCTCTTTTTCGATCTTGCTTGCGTCTTTGTCAGAGATAGCACGGCGCACCATGTCAGCCTGCCCCAGTGAGTAGCCGCCCAGCTTTCGGAAAATTTCGATCACCTGTTCCTGATAGACGATGCAGCCGTAGGTCACCGACAAGATCGGCTCCAAGGAGGGGTGCTTGTAGGTGATCAGGTTCGGATTTTGCTTACAGGCGATAAAGCGGGAGATGGAGTCCATGGGGCCGGGGCGATAGAGTGCGATCACGGCGGTGATATCCTCAATGTTGTGGGGCTTCAAGCCAAGGCAGACGCCGGTCATGCCGGTGGACTCCATCTGGAATACACCGGAGGTATGCCCTTGGGCCAGCATCGTAAACGTGTCCGGATCGTCCATCGGAATGTCGGACAACTGAAATTCCGGTTTCCACGCCTGTACCATTTTCACGGCGTCATCCAGTACCGTCAGATTTCGCAGTCCCAGAAAGTCCATTTTCAGCAGGCCGAGGTTTTCCAGCGTTTTCTTTGTGTACTGGCAAACCATAGAATCATCATTGCGTGCCAACGGGACGTATTCATAGACAGGACGTTTTGTGATCACCACACCGGCTGCGTGGGTGGAGGCATGGCGAGGCATTCCCTCCACAGCCTTGGCCATGTCAATGAGGTTGTGGACCCGTGCATCGGTTTTGTAGAGGTCGGAGAGCTGCTTGGACAAATTCAGCGCATCGTTTAATGTGATATGGGGCGTAGCAGGAACCAGTTTTGCCACCGTGTCCACGTCGGCATAGGGGATGTTGAGCACGCGGCCCACGTCCCGGATGGCTGCGCGCGCAGCCATGGTGCCGAAAGTGACGATTTGCGCCACATGGTCATCGCCGTATTTCCGGCGGACATAGTCCACCACTTCCCCACGGCGTGTATCGCCGAAGTCCATATCAATATCGGGCATCGACACGCGCTCCGGATTCAGAAAGCGCTCGAAATAGAGACTGTACTCCATCGGATCGATGTCTGTGATGTGCAGGCAGTAGGAGACCATGCTGCCGGCAGCACTGCCACGTCCGGGGCCCACAGGGATCCCCACACTTTTGGCATACTGGACGAAGTCGGAAACAATGAGAAAATAGTCCGTAAAGCCCATTTTCTCAATCATATCCAACTCGTATTCCAGCTGCGAGCGGTACGAGGCCTTTTCTGCGCCATAGCGCTCGGCAAATCCCTCATCGCACAGTTTGCGAAGATAGGTAGGTGAATCATATCCGGGCGGCAGGGGAAATTCCGGCAGGTGATATTTGCCGAAGGTAAACTCCAGCTGGCAGCGATCGGCGATGCGCTGGGTATTTTCAATCGCATCGGGATACCCGGCAAAAAGCGTCTCCATCTCTTCGGTGGAGCGGAGATAAAAGTTCTGCGGTTCATAGCGCATCCGATTGGTATCATCTACGGTTTTGCCTGTCTGGATGCACAGCAGTACATCGTGGGCGGCGGCGTCCTCTTTCCGCAGATAGTGGGCATCATTGGTGGCAACCAGCGGGATGCCCGTTTCCTGATGAAGGCGCAGCAGACCGCGGTTTACCTCCGTCTGGGCGGGGATTCCGTGATTCTGCAGTTCAAGATAAAAATTCCCCTCGCCCAAAATCTCCTGCATGGTCAGGGCATATTCCTTGGCCCCCTCGTAGTTGCCGTTCATGAGCCGCTTGGGGATTTCGCCGGCAAGGCAGGCGGACAGACCGATCAGGCCTTCAGCATGGTCACGGAGAAGATCCAAATCGATGCGGGGCTTGATGTAAAATCCGTCATAAAAGGCCTGACTGACCATGTATGAGAGGTTGCGATAGCCGGTCTCATTCTGGCACAGCAGCACTAAATGGCGGGATTCTGCGTCAAATTCGTGCATCTTGTCAAAGCGCGTCCGGGCTGCCACATAGACCTCGCATCCGATGACGGGATGGATCCCGGCCGCCTTGCATGCGCGGTAAAAATCGATGGCGCCATACATGACGCCATGGTCGGTGATGGCGATGGCTGTCTGCCCCAGTTCTTTGACGCGCTTGGCCAGCTCCTGAATGCGGCAGGCGCCATCCAGAAGGCTGTATTCCGTATGGACATGGAGATGTGCAAAGGACATGGGATTACTCCTTTTCTTGCGCCTTCAATTCTTCCAGATAGTCATACAGCAGGTCGGTGGCAGAGACGATCAGCAGATCGCAGTGCTTAGTGGCCCCCAGTTCTACGGCAATGTCAGTACCTGCCAGCTCTTTGGATGCCAGCAGATCCCGGCAGTCGAGATTGGCAAAGCGCTCCTTGAAGCGGCGCTCGAACTCCACGGTACGGCGGATGGAGGCACTCTTCCCTTCTGGGTCGTTCTTCTGGTCGTGGGGATAGAGGATGCCCAGCACCATCACGGCGCCGCTGACGGCGCCGCATAGACCGCCATAGCGGACACCGCCGCCAAAGCCGGTGGCCACCGCAAAACTCTGCTGCTCGCTCAGGCCGGTCCGATCCTGATAGGCGGCCAGCACGCTCTGGGTGCAGTTGAAGCCGCTCTGATGATACATGAATGCCTTCTGGCAATACTCTCTTTTGTTCATGATAATTCCCTCGCTTTTTCCAATATGTTTCTCATTCTGTGATTGATGCAGGATTTAGTGACCGGAGGGTCACAGCGCTCCGCAATCTGGCCCAGCGATAACTCCGGGTTTTCCAGACGCAAAAGAGCGGTTTCCTTCAGTTTGGCGGGAAGCTGTTCCAGTTTCCCGGCGCTGCGCAGCTTCTCAATGGCGTCGCATTGCGCCTGCGCAGCATCCAAGGTTTTATTGACGTTGGCCATGTCGCAATTCATGGCCCGATTTGCCTCGTTGCGGATCTCTTTGTCCAGCTTTGTGGTCATGATCTCCACCGCCGCCGCCGGCGCCCCGATGGTCGTCAGAAAGTTCTCGATATGTTCGCACTGCTTAAAATAAATAACGCTGTTTCCGCTGCGCATGACACTGCGGGGTGAAAATCCCATTTCGCTCAGCAGCGCAGACATTTCCCGGCTGGCCTGTGTATGGGAACTGGACAGCTCCAGATGATAGCGCTTCTCCGGGTCGGTAACGCTTCCGCCGGAGAGGAACGCTCCACGCAGCAGCGCATTGCGGCAGCACTCCTCCTCCAAAATACCGAAGTTCACATGTAAGACAGTGTTTTGGCGCATATCGTAGCCCAGATGGCTGATGATGCGCTCCAACTTCTGCGGATCGACGATGCGGAACACCATTTTTCCGCGGTTTCCCTCCTGTTCCGGAAGAAAGTCAAAGCGCAGATCAAAAGCTTTTTTGAACAGCCGCGGCAGGCGTGCGGCAAAGTCCGGGTTTTCCGTGATAATCCGGATCTCCTGTGAGTTGAAGGTGTTGCAGTACAGCAGCACACCATAGGCCTCGGCCCTGCAGCAGCAGTTACGCTGCAGTCCCATGCGGCATACTTCTTTTTTTACCTTGTAGGCAAAGGATTGCATCCCGTTTTCCTCTTCTTTCTCTATTCCAATCGGTACTGTGTGCCCTGCTGCCCCTGTCCTGCAATCCGGATCCCCCGGCAGGCGTGGAGGCCCACCAGTTCCCGCGCCAGATGTCCGGGATTGTGGCGGACCCTGCCGTTTTCGACAGTAGCGATCGATGCGGTCAGGATCTCCACCCCCATGGCCTCACAGGTTTCCTTATCGCAGAGAATGGCGTCGCTGCCCTCCTGACGATAGCGCTGGATGATAGCGGGGGGGATCATGCCGTCATTGACAAGGCATAAATCGAAAATCCGGTCATATGAGTGACTGAAAATGGCTCGGATGTGGTCGGAAACGGTGTAGCCCTCCGTCTCCCCCGGCTGGGTCATGATGTTGCAGGCGTAGATTTTCAGCGCCCTGCTTTTGGCAATGGCTTCCGTGATCCCGTCGACCAGCAGATTGGGGATGATGCTGGTATAGAGACTACCGGGCGAGAAGATGATCATTTCCGCCTGAGCGATGGCCTGTACGGCAGCCTCCAACGCGCGGGGATGCTCCGGCAGCAGACGGACGCGGCGGATGCGGCAGTTCTGTTCCTGCTTGCACTGGGCAATGCTGGATTCCCCCACCACTGTGACACCGTTTTCAAATTCAGCCTCCAACTGTACATCAGCGGTTGTCACCGGCAAAACCTTTCCGGTAATAGCTAATACCTGGCTCATGCCATCCACAGCCTGATCAAAGGTGGGCAGGATGCCATGAAGTGCGGCCAACAGCAAATTTCCGAAACTTTGTCCTGCCAGTGCACCGTCTTGAAACCGGTATTGCAGCAGCTGTACCATCAGCGGTTCTGCATTGGCCAAAGCCTCCATGCAGTGGCGAATATCGCCGGGAGGCGGCATCCCCAGATCTTGGCGCAATACGCCGGAACCGCCGCCGTCATCCGCCACCGTGACAATGGCGGTAATATGCTTGGTATAGAGTTTCAACCCCCGCAGTAGAGTCGATAACCCTGTTCCTCCGCCAATAGCTACGACACGGGGGCCGTGCTCCGGCGGGATACGATCAATATGGGCGCGCATAGGTCTGCTCCTTTAGCGGGAAATATCCCGGTGGTTTTCCGTCACCTGATAGCCCTCCTTGGCAATAGCGTTGGCAATTTCATGGGCAATGGCCACACTGCGGTGATGGCCCCCGGTACAACCGATGGCCACCACGAGAACGCTCTTTCCCTCTTCGGCATAGAGCGGCAGCAGAAAACTGAGCATGGCTTCCAGCTGTTTGAGGAAATCATTGGTCTGCTGAAAGCTGAACACGAAATCCTGTACGGCACGATCCAGACCGGTTTTATGCTTGAGTTCCTCGACGTAATAGGGGTTGGGCATAAAGCGGACGTCAAAGACCAGATCGGCTTCCAAGGGGATCCCGTGCTTGAAGCCAAAGGACTGGACATTGACATTGAGACCATTGCGGCTGTTCTGATCGCCGAACAGGCTGAGAATTTCGCCGCGGAGCTTGGCCGTTGAGAAGTCGGTGGTGTCCAGTACGAAATCTGCATGATCGCGTACCGGCTGCATCATTTCCCGCTCCATCTGCACCGCCTGTTCGATGTTCAGCTTTTTTCCGGCCAGCGGATGAACCCGCCGTGTCTCCTTGTAGCGATTGATGATGGTGCGTGTATCGGCCTCCAAAAAGAGCAGGCGGCATTTGACCCCACTCTCCTTGATCTTCTCCACGGTTTCGATCAGCAGATCAAAGGGCTCTCCGGCGCGCACGTCGTAGACCAGTGCCACGTGATCGTAGCGGCCGCAGGAGGAGGCGCAAAAGGCGGCGAACTTTGCCATCATCTCAGCCGGAAGATTGTCAACGATATAGTAGCCAATGTCCTCCAGATAGGAGGCGGCCCGACTTTTCCCTCCGCCGGAAAGACCGGATATGATTAGGATTTCCATGCATACCTCCTCAGGGAACGAACTTCACTTCCGGTTCCAGCAGAACATCCCACTGGGCCAGAACACGTTTTTGCACCTGTGCGATCAGGCGTTTTACATCCTCGCAGGTGGCGTCCCCCACATTGATGATGAAGCCTGCGTGCTTTTCGGAAACCTGTGCCCCGCCAACGCTCAGGCCTTTCAGACCGGTCTTTTCGATCAGCGTGCCGGCATAGGCCCCCACCGGGCGCTTAAAGGTACTCCCGGCGCTGGGATAGTCCAGCGGCTGGCTTTTCTTGCGCCGGGCCATGTAGTCATCCATCCGGGCGCGGATCGCCTGCGGATCATCCTTTGCCAAGCGGAGCTTGGCACCTAAAATGACAGCCTCCGGCTGCGTGGAAAAGAGACTGCGGCGATAGGAGAACGCCAGTTCTTCCCCTTGTAAGCGGCGGACTCCGTCCGGAAAGAGCGCCGTGACCTCCGTGACCACCTGACTCATCTCGCCGCCGTATGCGCCGGCGTTCATATAGATGCCGCCGCCAAGGCTGCCGGGGATCCCGTGGGCAAATTCCAGACCGCTCAGACCTGCCTGCTGGGCAAAGACCGCCAGCCGGGCCAGTGAGATGCCCGCATCGGCTTCCAGTGTTTCACCCTCCGTGGCGGACACGGCGGACATGTGTTCCGCCGTTTTAATGACCAGCGTCTCCAGTCCGGCATCGTCTACCAAGAGGTTGGTTCCCTTTCCCAAAAGGAAGGGGCGCACCCCGCATTCCTCCGCAAGGCCCATCAACAGCACCAGCTGCTCCCGATTTTTCGGAAAAGCCATCCGTCGGGCGGCGCCGCCCACACGGAAGGAGGTGTGCCTCTTCATGGGGACTTCCTTCTCTACCGGCAGATCCGGCAGATAATCCTGTATCTTCTGATCTAACATCTCATACCAGAGCATTTTTGTTCCTCCAAAAAATATGGTTCAGCGCTTCCCCTTACCCAGTAAGGCGGCGCCGACGATCCCTGCATCGTTTCCTAATTGAGCCTTGACGATCCGGGTCATTTTATCCCGATTGCAGGGAATGGTCTCCTTGGCCACCATCTGCTGCACGGGGATGAGCAGCTGCGCATCAGCCTCATGGCTGACGCCTCCGCCGATGGCCAGTGTGTCGGGCTGAAAAATATTGACAAGATTGACAATGCCGATGGAAAGATAGCGGATGTACATATCACAGACCCTCTGCCCCACCGGATCTCCCTGCCGGGCGGCGATGAATGCAGAGCGACCGCTGATGGCACCGCCGTTTTGCGCCACCACCTGCGCGAGAATGCTGTGAGGGTTGCGCTCCAAGGCCTGCTGTGTGAGTCGCTTGAGGGCGTTGGCGGATGCGTATTGCTCCCAGCAGCCGCGCCGCCCGCAGGGGCAGAGCTCCCCATCGGCAACGATGCACATATGGCCTACTTCTCCGGCCATTCCGTTGGAGCCGTGAAAAATCTTTCCGTTATGAATGATACCGCCGCCGATACCGGTGCCCAGTGTTACGGTCACAAAGCGCTTGCTGTTGCGCCCGGCGCCTGCATAGTATTCAGCCACGGCGGCACAGTTGGCATCGTTCTCAATATACAGTGGCAGCGGCAGATATCGGTGGAACAGGCGGCGCAGCGGCACGTTGCGCAGCGGCAGATTGCAGGTATAGAGGATGGAACCGGAGCGGATCTCCACGGCGCCGGGAACGCCCACGCCTACGGAAGCGATCCGATCCAGCGGAATCTCCGCCGCCGCAGCCAGATCCTGAATCATGGACACCATCGTCCATGTCAGTGCCTCCTGATTGTCGATCTCGGCAATCTTCATTTTCTTTTGCGCGAGGATCTGCCCCTCCTCACTTACCAGTCCGGCCTTCAGGTTGGTGCCGCCAATATCAACGCCAATATATGTCATCGGATCTCCTTTACCTGCCGTGTCATTTCATCGACCTTCCGATCGAACTCCGCCACAAAATTTCCCGCGGCGTTATCGCCGTAGGCCATCTGCCGGTTTTTCATGGTAGCGATCTCGACAATGCCGGCCAGGTTACGGCCGGGGCGCACCGGAATGGTCAGATACGGCAGTGAGACACCCAGCATGGTGTAGGTGTCCTCGCCCAGCCCCAGACGGTCATAAAACTTACCGTCGATCCACTGCTCCAGGTGTACCACCAGATCGATTTCCGTTTCAAACTGCACGGCTCCCATACCAAAGAGCTTCTGTACGTCGATGATACCGACGCCGCGGATCTCGATATAGTGTCGGATGATCTCCGGCGCCGTACCATAAAGGGAGTTGGAGACGCGGCGGATCTCCACGGCGTCATCGGCCACCAGACGGTGCCCCCGCTTCAAAAGCTCAATGGCCGTCTCGCTCTTACCGATACCGCTGTCGCCCATCAGGAGAACACCCTGCCCGTAAATGTTCATCAGAACGCCATGGCGCACGATCTGCGGCGCTAGCGCGCGGTTGAGATAGTCGATGATATGGCTGGTCACATCCACGGTCTGCAAATCGGTGCGCAGCAGTGTGCGTCCGTGCTTTTTGGCCAGTTCCAAAAGCTCCGGAAACACCTCCATGTTGCGGGCGATGATCAGGGCGGGAATCTCACAGCGCAGGAAGTTCTCAAAAACAAGTCGCCGCTGGGAGATGTCCATCGCACGCAGGAAGGTCATCTCGGCCTTTCCCAGGATCTGCAGACGGCGCGGCTCAAAGTAATCGTAAAATCCGACCAGCTGCAGAGCCGGGCGGTTCACGTCGGAGATGGTGATCTCCCGGGTCTCATAGTCGGACCCTTTATGCAAAATTTCCAGATGGAAACTCTCCACCAGCTGACTGAGCTTGGCAGGGGTACGTTTTACCTTTTCCATTCTCCCGATCCTCCTGTGGACATGGCGCAGAGCAGGTCCCTTGACAAAAGCTCTCACCGGAATTGATTCCTTTATTATATCTTATGTACCAACTTTTCGCAATACTTTCCCGGTGCCACAAAATTTTTCGATATTTTTTAAAATAGCTATTGCAATTTGAACCATAATCTGCTAAGATAATCAATGCTTGCGAATGTAGTGTGAGCGTAATGTTAGTCACAGCAAGGAGGTGCAACGGATGGCTAAGTGCGAATTCTGCGACAAGGGCGTAAACTTTGGTATCAAGGTTTCTCATTCCCACAGACGTTCCAATCGTCCCTGGAAGCCCAATGTCAAGCGTGTGAAGGCATTGATCAATGGCACGCCTCGCCATGTGTATGTTTGTACCCGGTGCCTGCGTTCCGGCAAAGTTACCAGAGCAATCTGATCATGGTTGGAATTGGAATAAACGGTATCATGGCCTTTGCCTGATACCGTTTATTTTATTATCTGCACCGGTACTCCCCCGTTTCTTGTGGGGACTTCTGCAAAAAAAGGATGACATCCCTTGGATGTCATCCTTTTTTCATTTGCTCGTCTTATGTATGGTCCGATTCCTCGGTGGTCTCCTGATCTGTCAGTCTCTGAAAGCTCAGGAACTGCGTTCCCTTGAAGATGATCTTCACCTGATCTTCTTCATGGAGCTTATCATAGACATCCTCCGGAACCGAAAAGGAAATGGGCTCATCATTTTTCAGCCGGAACACAACAGAACACTCTGCAGGGCCGCGAGAATGGCGATGCTCCGACTTTTGTTTGGCGATAACGGTCACCTCCGCCCCCAGCCGCGGCGAGCGCCGGTTCCTCCGCCACGCAGTGGCGGTGCGCGCAACCCCTGAGGTAAAGAGCGCCAGAACGGCAAGGATCGAGATGGAAATCACGAGGTTGATGATCTGTTGTTTGTCCATACGACATCTCCTGTTCTTTATTCCTTGGTCAGATGGGCGCCCGCTGCTTTCAGCATCAGCTTCTTTGTCCCCACCTGATCAAAAGCTACTTCAATGAGAGCATCGCCGCCCATCGGTCGGATACTGAGCACCATACCGCGTCCGAAGGCGTCGTGCCGCACGCTTTCTCCGGGCTGGAGCTGCAGCAGCGGTGCGCTGCTCCCGCCGCTCTTCCGGACGCCGCCGGCCACAGGGGTAGACTTGCGGGGAATTGCCGTCCGCGGAGAAGCGCTGGTGGTATACGAGATATGCTCGTCGCCCCATGTGTCGTCCCAATGGGAAACCGGCCGCGGCTCGGGCTTGCTGAGCCATTCCCGATTCTCCTCCGGGATCTCGTTGAGGAACCGGGACTCCATCGCCGGGGTGGTCCGTCCGTAGAGGGTCCGCTGCCGCGCGTGTGTCATGGTCAGTTTCTCCTGTGCACGGGTCATAGCCACATAGCACAGGCGGCGCTCTTCTTCCATCTCCTCCGGATCGCCCATGGCCCGGTTTCCGGGGAACAGGCCGTCCTCCATACCCACCACAAAGACGTTGGGGTACTCCAACCCTTTGGCGCTGTGCATTGTCATCATGGTCACGCAGTTATCTGCGTCATTTTGGCTGTCCAGATCGGTGTAGAGCGCCACTTCATCGAGGAAGCCTGCCAGCGTCGGATTCTCCGGGTCGTTCTCAAGAAACGCCAGAATACTGGAGGTCAATTCCTGTACGTTCTCCAACCGGCCCCGGCTCTCCATGTCGTTCTTCTCCTGCAGCATGCGGACATAGCCGGTGCGCTCACAGACGTATTCATAGAACTCGACCAGCCCCATATCTGCGACGCACTTCCGCATTTCTTCAATCATCGCTGTAAAGGAAATCAGCTTGCTGGCAGCTGTTTTCAGTTCGGTATACGCGCTGGCATTGCGCAAAATTTCATAGAGCGGTACATTGTAGGCCGTGGCAAGGATCTGTGCCTTGTCCATGGTCGCTGCTCCGATTTTTCGGGCCGGGACATTGATGATACGCCGGATCCGAAGGTCGTCTGTGGGGTTGTTGATCACGCACAGGTAGGCCAGCATATCCTTCACTTCGGCACGGTCAAAGAACTTCATACCGCCGATGACTTTGTAGGGAACGCCGTTGCGCTTGAAGGCATATTCCAGTGCATTGGACTGGGCGTTGGTGCGGTAGAGGATCGCATGGTCCTTCCAATCGGCGCCACGGTTGTAGTTCATCATGATCTGTCCCACCACAAAGTTGGCCTCGTCCCCTTCATTGAATGCGGTTTTGATGGTGATTTTGTCGCCTGTGCCGTTCTGCGTCCAAAGCGTTTTTCCCTTGCGCTCGGTATTGTGGCGGATCACCGCATTGGCGGCGTCCAGAATATTCTGGGTGCTGCGATAATTCTGCTCCAATCGGATGACACGGGCGCTGCGGTACTGTTTTTCAAAGCTGAGGATATTGGTGATGTCCGCTCCACGGAAGCGATAAATGCTCTGGTCATCATCGCCCACGACACAGATGTTCTGGTGGCCGCCCGCCAGTAAGGAGGCCAGCATATATTGCATCTGGTTGGTGTCCTGATACTCATCGATCAAAATGTAGCGGAATTTGCGGCGGTAGAACGCCAGTGTCTCACTGTCGGTCTGCAGCAGCTCCACCGTGTGGAGAATAATGTCGTCGAAATCCAAAGCGTTGGCGTCCCGCAGTCGGCGATTGTACATACTGTAGACCTTGCCGATTCGGGTCTTTCGCCAGTCGTTCCGGCTTTCTGCCTGTTTGCAGAACTCCTCCGGTGTCAGCATATTGTTCTTGGCGTTGGAAATGGTGGACTGCACCTCGCGCACCGGGAAGCTCTTTTCCTCAAGGTTCAGTTCTTTGAGAAGATCCTTGATGACCCGTTTGCTGTCGTCCGTATCATAGATGGTAAAGTTTCGGTCAAACCCGATCTTGTCAATATCGCGGCGCAGGATCCGCACACAGGCGGAGTGGAAGGTGGCCGCCCACACGTCCCGCGCTTCCTCCCCCAGCATCCGTTCCAGACGCTCTTTCAGTTCTCCGGCCGCCTTGTTGGTGAAGGTAATGGCCAGCACTTCCCACGGGCGGGCCGGCTCCACTGCGCACAGATACTGCATCAGCATCTTTTGCTCAGGGTCCGGATGTTGGACATATTGCTCCAAAAATTCCACCTCGTCGATGGAAATGGGGATCGGGATCTCTTCGGAATCACTGCCCCGCCCATAGCGCAGGAGATTAGCCACACGATTGATGAGCACCGTGGTCTTTCCACTGCCGGCTCCGGCCAGCAGCAGCAGAGGTCCCTCGGTAGTCATCACACCCTCACGCTGCATATCGTTCAACTTGGCGTAGTCCAGTTCGATCGCCTGACGACGCGCCCGAATAAATCTCTTCTCAAGTTCGTTCATAGTGCCCTCTTCTCTTTCAGATGTTCTTCTCCATTTTAATACAGAATCCCTCTGCGGTCAACACTGCATACCAACATATAGAAATTTTGTTCGATTTGTGTTGACAAGAACGACTGTTCGATATATAATGCAAATAGAACATAAGTTCTACAGGAGGTAATGACAATGACAACTTTCGGAATGATTATGACTTTATTGGGCGCTGCTTCTGTTGCATCCGGTCTGGTACATCTGTTCGATATGCTGGATCATCCCCGATCCAGACGGCACACCGCCTGATTCAAGAGCGATGTCCGCTGCTTCTTCCCTGATGCTTTCTGCGGGACTGTGGCTGTAGGAGAAGCACTGTTCGGCCAATACCGAGCTCTTCATGGCCGGCTCGGGAGATCTTTCAGATCATCCATAGCGTGCATCGGATCTGCATAGGCTCATCGGGATAACGAGAGGATCATCGAACATTTTTTCTAGTCCCCTGCCCTGCGGCAGATGACAGCGGCAGGGCGCCTGCCGTCAGCAATCATAGCGGATGCCTTTCCGGCGAGGCCACGTTTTCTGGCCTCATAAAGACACGGAGGAGACGAAAGCCGGGGGCCAGAGCCTTTTGTGCTCTGCACGGCCAAAGACGCAGCAGGGACGGCATTGGAGCCGGCGATGATGAGATGGGCAAACTCGGCAGCAAACATCGTGCCATGTTCTGGTGATCCGACGCCCATAGCAGAGGCGGCCGCCTGTTCCCTATTTTCTGGCGGCAGAATTTTCTGGGCAGCCAACTCTTTTTTACGATCGACTCCAAAGTGGTCATCGGATACGAGCGGATGACGGCGGTAATGCGTTCATCAAAAAAACGGATATAGCGGTTTCTCTGTTTTCCGCAACGTGGCGGAAAACGAAAAACAGAAAACCGCAGACAGCAAGCATCCCCCATCGCGTGTGAGCGCGATGGGGGATGCTTGCTGCTTGTTATTTGGGTTGTTTCCCGGGGTATGGGACGTTTCTTTTGGTTGTCATTCCGTTGCTATTTGGAAAGAATCAGGAACTATATCTACCGATTGTTCCGCATGATTCCCCTCAGAATATGCCCTCACATCACCAGAAAGGAAACCCTGCCCGATCAGCTCGACAGATCAACACATTTGCTCAGTCGATGAAAGCCGTCCCTGCGCATATCGGCTACGGATCGGCGTCTATGCCCGTCCCATAGTGTGGGGGTTCGGTGTATAGGGCTTCGTCGGGTGATCGAGCTGCCATAGGCTGCCCATCTCCCACTGCAGAATTTGCGACATAGATGAAGGTGGAGGCGATGCGCCTTCCGGTGGAAGCGATGCTCCGTAAAAAGGTAGACCGTATCCGCCGCAATCTGGGCTGTGAGACGGTTATCGAGTGCGCTTAGGATTGGAAAGAGAGGGATACTGGGCCGATCACGGCGGCGCTGTCCTGTCGCCGGTTGTTTTTTCCGTTGGACAGAGCCACTGGTGTTCGTCCTTCCATTGCAAACGGGTGTGGGGTGTTCCCCTATTCTTTCAGCATTTCCTTTAGGTTTGAAATCGCCCGGCGCTCCAAACGGGAGACCTGCACCTGCGACACACGCAGAATGCGTGATGCCTGCTCTTGGGTCATACCTCGGAAATACCGCAGGATAATCGTCATCCGTTCCCGCTGGGCAAGACGATCAATAGCTTCACGCAGGGCGAGTTTTTCGACTAAGTTTTCCTCCGGCCCCACGGTTCCCAACGTAGACTCCAAGGTCAGTCCGTCAGCTGTCTGCTGCTGCAAGGATTCCGGCGCCCCGGTGGCCAACTCCACACTGGCGATCTCTTCAACACTCATGCCGATCTCTTTGGATAGTTCCGACAATTTTGCTTCTCGCCCCAGCTGCTGGCGCAGCCGCTCCTTGGCGCTCCAGAGCGTCTGGGCCTTTTCACGGATGGTGCGACCAACCTTTATGGCGCCGTCATCGCGGAGAAAACGCCGTATTTCACCGGCAATTTTGGGAACAGCATAGGTCGAAAACTGCGTTCCATATGTAAGATCAAATCCCTTTACAGCCTTGATAAATCCAATACATCCAAGCTGAAATAGGTCGTCGGCCTCCACGCCGCAGCCGTAGTATCGCCGTACGACCGACCAGATAAGGCCTTTGTTCTCACAGAGGACTTGCTGACAGGCTTCCTCGTCTCCGTTTTGCGCTTGCTCCAACAGCGCAAACATCTCTTCACGGCTCATCGCAGCCCTGTCAGACGCTGTGAGATCCGCTTGCGCATGGAGACCGTGGTTCCTTTCCCTACGGCGGATTTGACCCGCAATCGATCGGTGAAGCTTTCCATGATCGTGAACCCCATGCCGCTGCGCTCTTCGCCTCCGGTGGTAAAGAGCGGTTCCCGGGCGCGCTCCACGTCAGCAATTCCACAGCCCCAGTCCCGAATAGAGATTTCCAGAACATGGTCCTCCAAAATCTTCATCTTCATGCAAATTTTTCCCAACTGATCGGGATAGGCGTGCACGATGGCATTGGTAACTGCCTCGCTTACAGCCGTTTTGATGTCGCCCAGTTCGTCCAGCGTCGGGTCCAGCTGGGCAGCGAAGCCGGCCGCAGCCATTCGGGCAAAGCTCTCATTGCTGCTTCGGCTGAGAAATTCCAGAACCACATAGTTTTCCGCTTTCATGATTTTCCTCCCTTATTCCATCTCGACCATCCGCTGTATCCCGGCCGCCTCCAGTACTTTTCTGGGCTGCGGTCCTGCCTTGCACAGCCGGATATGACCGCCGGCCTCACGCATCCGCTGACGGCAGCGCATGACCACCGCAATTCCGGAACTATCCATAAAGCTGATCCCGCTGAAATCCAGTGTCAGGTGCAGCGGCAGCTCCGTTTCGATCAGCTGATCCAGCCGCTGCATCAGCCCCTTGGCCCCATGATGGTCCAGCTCGCCTTCCAGCAGGACTTCCAACGAGCGGCCCTCCCTCTTTGTCTGTAGCTTCATTGCCTTGCTCCTTTGTAAAAAAATAATCACCGCAGATCATGGATCTACGGTGATTATATAAAAAATCTCTGTTTTTTTCTGTCGAACCCCGCCTAAACGTGCAAATTTAGGCCTGCATCGCTGCTGCGGACTCGTCCAGCTTGGCAATCAGTGCCCGGCACTTCTCGGCCTTTTCCCGCTCGGCATTGACCACGTTCTCCGGTGCACGGGAGACGAAGCTCTCGTTGCTCAGCTTCTTCTCGATCCGCTCCAGATTTTCTACGGCCTTGGCACGCTCCTTGGCGATTCGCTCCAGCTCCTTCTCAAAGTCTACCAGCTCGGCCATAGGCATAAAGACATTGGCGTTGTGGGTGACCACGGTGACCATACCACTGAGATCGGCCGGTGCTGTTTCCGTAACGACAACCTCGCTGCCGTAAGCCATACGGGTGATGAAGTGTTTGCCCAGCTCATAGTTCTCCGTATTGGAGGTGACGATGATCATTCGTGCCTTTTTGGACGGGGGAACATTCATCTCGGCACGGCGTGCACGGACGGCGGAGATGGCTTCCTTCACCGCCTCCATAGCCTCTTCATCAGCCTTGAAGTTCAACTCTTCCCGGTACTCCGGCCACTTGGCACGGATCAGATACTCACCCTCGTGGGGCAGCGCCTGCCAGATCTCCTCGGTAATGAAGGGCATGAAGGGGTGCATCAGCTCCAAAATCCGCAGCAGCACGTAGCACAGCACGTTTTGTGCTGCCAGATTGGCCGCTTCATCCTCGCTGTTCAGGCGAGTCTTGGTCAGCTCAATATACCAGTCACAATAGGTGTCCCAAATGAAGTCATAGATTTTGGCCGATGCCACGCCCAGTTCATAGGCCTCCAGATTGTCGGTGACCTCACGGATGAGATGATTCAGCTTGGAGAGGACCCATTTGTCCTCCAGTTCCAGATTCTCCGGAAGCACTACCTTGTCGATGGTCAGGTTCATCATCACAAAGCGGGAGGCATTCCAGATCTTATTGGCAAAGTTGCGCATAGCCTCGCACTTTTCAACGAAGAAGCGCATATCATTTCCGGGGCTGTTGCCGGTGATGAGGTTGAAGCGCAGCGCATCGGCGCCATACTGATCGGCCATCTCCAGAGGATCGATCCCGTTGCCCAGCGACTTGGACATCTTGCGGCCCTTATCATCCCGCACCAGACCGTGAATGAAGACCGTTTTGAAGGGCTCCTTCTTCATCTGCTCCATACCGGAGAAGATCATGCGGGCCACCCAGAAGAAGATGATGTCGTAGCCGGTCACCAGCACCGAGGTGGGGTACCAATACGTCAGCTCTTCGGCAGTTTCATTGGGCCAGCCCAGCGTGGAGAACGGCCACAGCGCAGAAGAGAACCAGGTATCCAGAACGTCCTCTTCCCGTGTCAGTTTGGTGCATCCGCACTTTTCACAGCACGTGGGGTCCTCACGGCTCACGTTGATATGGCCGCACTCATCGCAGTACCACGCCGGGATCTGATGGCCCCACCACAGCTGGCGGGAGATGCACCAGTCATGCACGTTCTCCATCCAATTGGTATAGGTCTTGGTGAAGCGCTCGGGAACGAACTTGACGCTGCCATCCTTCACCACCCGGATCGCCTCCTCTGCCAGAGGCTGCATCTTCACGAACCACTGGGCGGAAATCAGCGGCTCAACATCGTTATGGCAGCGATAGCAGGTGCCGACATTGTGGGAATAGGGCTCGGTCTTGACCAGATACCCCTCTGCCTCCAGATCGGCAACAATCGCCTTACGGCAGGCATAGCGATCCATGCCCTGATACTTGCCGCCGTTGTCGTTGATGGTGCCATCGTCGGCAATGACACGGATGACCTCCAGATGGTGGCGCAGGCCTACCTCAAAGTCGTTGGGGTCGTGGGCCGGGGTCATCTTCACCGCACCGGTACCGAAGCCGATCTCGCAGTAGCTGTCGCCGACAATGGGGATCTCCCGGTTCATGATGGGCAGGATGCAGGTCTTGCCGATCAGATGCTTGAACTTTTCGTCCTCGGGGTTTACGGCCACACCGGTATCGCCCATCATGGTCTCAGGACGGGTGGTGGCCACGACAATGTCGCCGCTGCCGTCGGCCAGAGGATAGCGGATATACCAGAGGTTGCCGGGCTTGTCCGTATACTCCACCTCAGCGTCGGAAAGGGCGGTCAGGCAGTGGGGGCACCAGTTGATGATGCGGCTGCCCTTGTAGATCAGACCCTTGTCGTAGAGCTCGCAGAACGTCTCACGGACAGCCTTGGAGCATCCGTCATCCATGGTGAAGCGGGCACGGTCCCAATCGCAGGAAGCGCCCATTTTCTGCTGTTGTTCCACGATGCGGTTACCGTACTTCTCTTTCCAATCCCAGACGCGCTCCAAAAACTTCTCACGGCCCAGATCGTGGCGGGTAAGACCCTCCTCCTCACGGAGCGTCTCCTCCACCTTGATCTGTGTTGCAATTCCCGCATGGTCAGTGCCGGGCAGCCACAGTGCCTCGTAGCCCTGCATCCGCTTGAAGCGGATCAGGATATCCTGCAGCGTGGCGTCCAGTGCATGGCCCATATGCAGCTGACCGGTCACGTTGGGAGGCGGCATAACAATGGAAAAGGGCTTCTTGTCCGGATTCGGCTCCGCCTTGAAGCAGCCGCCCTTCATCCACATATCGTAGATCCGGGGCTCAACATCCCGCGGATCATACACTTTGGGCAATTCTTTACGCATATTGATTCTCCTTTTCGAGTCTTTGACAAAATAAAAAAGCCCGCTCCGCTTTGCAAAAGCAAAACAGGGCGAACTTGCGTCCGTGGTACCACCTGTATTCGGGAAAACCCGCACTTGTCGGTACAATAAAATACCGTGTCCGGCTAACGGAGGACAGCCGTCACCGCCTACTGCCAGTTCAGCGGGAAGCTCCGGGACGACTTCAACGGCGCTTCACGGGAGCTTACACCATCCGCTCCCTCTCTTGGCATCTGCAAACCATTTACTGCTTCCCATCATCGCATTTTCTATTGCTCCCAGTATAATATACCCGCATTTTCTTGTCAAGATGTCATTTTACGCTTTTCCACCAAGCCGGCGGCGCTACCGCGTGTTTTCGGTGCTTCTCCCTACCTGATTTTGACGGGGTTGCGTATAAGCAGCACAAGAAAAGAACGCCCGCACGGGCGCTCCTTTCTATATGCAATTGCTCTTTGGACGGTTTACGTGGTTTCGCACCGGCCTTACAGCAGCGCCAAAAACTCTTCCTCCGTCAACACAGGGATACCTAACTCCTGCGCCTTGCGCAGTTTTGAACCGGCGCCAGGTCCGGCCACCACATAGGTTGTCTTTTTCGACACGGAGGACGCCGCCTTGCCGCCGCGTTCTTCAACCATGTCCCCCGCCTCTTCTCTCGTAAACTTTTCCAGAGATCCAGTGAGCACAAATGTCATTCCGGCAAAACGGTTGTCAACCTTTTCCTCTTTACACTCCATATTGACACCGGCCGCCTGCAGACGGGTCATCAGATCCTGCGACTGAGGGCTCTCCATCCAGCGGCGGATATAGGCGGCAGTGATGGCACCGATGTCATCAATGGCCGTGAGTTCTTCTTCCGTTGCATCGCGCAGGGCTGCAAAGCTGCCAAAATGGCTGGCCAAAACCTTGGCCGCCTTCTCCCCCACCTGACGAATCCCCAGGGCGAAGAGGAGGCGCCAGAGATCGTTCTCTTTGGACTTGGCAATGGCCTTCACGGCATTGTCCGCCGATTTCTGTCCCATGCGCTCTAACTTGGCAATTTCCTCGGCCTGCAGGCGATAAAGATCAGCCGCCGTCCGGACAAGGCCGCTTTCAATCAGCTGGTTCATCACCGCGGGGCCGAGGCCGTCGATATCCATGGCATTGCGGCTGGCAAAGTGGGTCAGATTCCGCAGCAGCTGGGCCGGGCACTCGGCTCCGGTGCAGCGAATGGCCGCACCGTCCGGATCACGGGACACAGGAGCGCCGCACACGGGACAGCTCTCCGGCAGGAAGTAGGGCTGTGCATTGTCTGGACGCTTTTCCTTGACCACCTCAACGATTTCGGGGATGATCTCCCCCGCCTTTTGGACAATGACCGTATCGCCAATGCGGATATCCTTCTCCGTGATATAGTCCTGATTGTGCAGCGTTGCATTGGTGACGGTGGTGCCGGCCAAGCGCACAGGGTTCAGGACTGCCTTCGGGGTCAGGACGCCGGTACGGCCTACCTGTACGACGATGTCCATCACCTGAGACGGCTTTTTCTCCGGCGGGTATTTGTAGGCGATGGCCCATTTGGGACACTTGGCCGTGCTGCCCAACACCTTGCGGTCACGGAGATCGTTCATCTTGATGACGGCACCGTCCATGTCAAAGGGGAAGTCCATACGCACGTCGTTGAGCCGTTCGATCTCCTCCAGCATACGCTGGGGATCGGAGAGGCGGCGGTTGGGAATGACCTTAAAATGCTGAGAGGCCAGATATTCCATGGTTTCCGTATGTGTGGCGAACTCCCGCCCCTCGGCCAGCTGCAGATTGAAGATGGCGATATCCAGCCGGCGGCTGGCGGCCACCTTGGGGTCCAGCTGGCGGAGCGATCCCGCCGCCGCATTCCGGGGATTGGCCATCAACGGCTGACCATTGATCTCCCGCTGGGCATTCAGTTCTTCAAAAACACTGCGGGCCATATAGACCTCGCCGCGGACGATGAGCCGCGGCAGTTTTTCCGGCAGCGTCATGGGGATGGAGCGAATGGTGCGCAGATTTTCGGTCACGTCCTCCCCCACATGGCCGTCGCCCCGGGTCGCCCCCTGATAAAAGACGCCATCACGATACTCCAACGCCACCGACAGGCCATCCACTTTCGGCTCTACACTGTATTCTGCATGCGGAACGACCTCGGCCACACGCTCCAAAAATTCCCGCACCTCGTCTGCGTTGAACACATCCTGCAGGCTCTCCAGCGGTACGGGATGGGACACCTGCTGAAATTCACTGAGCGTCTGGCCGCCCACACGCTGAGTGGGGGAATCAGGGGTGATCTCCTCCGGGTGCTCTTTTTCCAAGTCCTCCAGCTGCCGCAGCAGGTGGTCATATTCATAGTCGGAGATCTGGGGATCGTCCAGGACATAGTAACGATACCCGTGGGCATTCAGGGTATCCCGCAGTTCTTTCATTCTTTCACGATAATCCATGATTTCACCTTATCTTTAGTTTAGTATATAGTCTTGGGCATACTCTGCCCGCTCGTCCGGGGTGGTATCAAAACTGGTAAATGTCTCCGGTACGCTGCCGACGATCACCGTCTCCCCCACAGAGATCTCATTGCTGACTCGGGTGGAGGTATGGAACATGGGGAGCAGAATACTGACATCCACATCCACAGCCAGTAGGATCTGGTGCCGTGTCTGGTTGATGCCTGCGGCGGAAAATGAATTGCGAAAGCGGGCACTTGCCGAGCCTACCGACTGCATTTTGACGCAGATGCACGGTCCCCGACCGGCCAGCAGCGGCGACCCGGTAAGCGTTCCGATGGGGATGGACAGATCCTCGTCGGAGACCTGACCGAGCCGCAGAAGAATACTGTCTGTTATCTGGGACTGCAGCCGGTTAAAGGCCGCCATGTCACTTTTCAGCGCCGTGATGTGTCCATCCTTATCCTTTTCAAAGGTAATCAGCGTATTATATTCCAGTTTTCCCTCGGCAATGGCCTCATTGACCGCCGCAACCACGATCCGGCTCACCGTGTTGGAGACCCGCGCCGTGGCCAGACTGGTCAAGATCGGCTTCATTCGTCCCAGCGCCACCGTGATGGCAACGATGATTCCCAACACGGCGGCGCATAGCCAGATGGCGCCTCGTTTCCGGGCACGGATGCGCACATACCGCAATCGTTTCATCCCACACACCCCCTCGTAGCAGTGTATGTGGGGAGTGTAAGATTGGTTACTGCCAGCTGTGGACGATTTTCTTGAACGTGTCGCCCCGCTCCATGAAATTCTTAAACTGATCAAATGCGGCGCAGGCCGGTGACAGCGTGACAATGTCGCCGTCCTCGGCGCAGTCCCGGGCCGTCTCCACCGCCTTTTGGAAGGAGGAGACCAACAGGATCTCCGGATGTCCCGGCATATATCCCGGCGCCGCTTCCACGGCGGCACGGATCTTCTCTGCCGTGGCACCGCAGAGAATCAGCAGTTTGACATGGGCAACGATTTCCGGACCAAGTACATCAAAAGGAATCTGCTTATCATAGCCGCCAGCCAGCAGGATCACTTTTTCATCAAAGGAGCGCAATCCGGCAATGGTACGGCTGGGACTGGAGGCGATGGAGTCATTATAGTAGCGCACGCCGTGCAGTTCACGGACCAGTTCGATCCGATGCTCCACGCCGCCAAAAGTCCGGGCAAAGGTCCGGATGGTCTCATCATCCACCAAGCCCTCCACCGCCGCAATGGCCGCCATGTAATTTTCGATGTTGTGCACGCCGGGCAGTTTGCTGTCAGCCGTGGTCATAACGGCCGTCTCGATGCCGCCGCAGCGGCGGACGATGGTCTCGTCCCGGAGGAAAACCCCGTCGTCCAGACATTCCTGCCGGCTGAAGAGGCGGACAGTTCCCTTGGCCCGGGTGCTCTGCTCACGGGTGATGGCATTATCCCAGTTAAAAATCGCTATATCCCCGGCCGACTGGTGCAGGAAAATATTTTCCTTGGCCCGCACATATTCCTCCATGCCATGGTGCATATCCAAATGGTTGGGAGAGAGATTGGTCATGACGGCAATGTGGGGGCTTTTCGAGATAGTCATCAGTTGGAACGACGACAACTCCAGTACGACCCAATCTTCCGGACGGATGTGGGGCGTGGTGGCCAGCAGCGGGTTTCCGATATTGCCGCCCACATGAACGGTATAGCCCGCCGCACGGAGCAGCCCTGCAATCATCGTTGTTGTGGTAGTCTTGCCGTCGCTGCCGGTCACCGCGATCATAGGACAGGGGCACACATCGAAAAATACCTCCATTTCCGATGTCAGCACACTTCCCCGCTCCTGCGCTGCCTGCAATTCCGGTACATCGGGCCGCAGGCCGGGGGTACGGAAGATCACGTCCTGATCCAGATCTGCAAGGTAGTTCTCGCCCAGCTGCAGCACGGCACCCTGCTGTTCCAGCGCATCGCCCAGCGCCCCCAATTCACTGCGGCTCCGTCGATCGCAGGCGGTTACGGAAATGCCATTTTCCAGCAGCATCTGCAGCATCGGTGTATTGCTGACGCCGATGCCGATGACGGCAACCCGCTTCTCTTGTAAGGACGACAGGTATTCCTGTAAGGTCATTGGATGTTCCCTCCATCAAGTATTCAATCAAAAGTATCTTCTGTGCAGCACAGCCCTGCCGAGGGACAGCGGCACTAAAGAAATCAAGGCATACTATGGGTATTATACCCCATCTTATCTTGCAGTTCAATGAAAAATAAGTGCATGATGGCGTTGACTTTCGTCCCAACATTTTGTAGAATAGATAACGCGAGTAAGCCAGACAGTCGCGGGAACAAGGCGAAAGCCTGTTCATGAGGAAAGTCCGGGCTCCATAGGGCAAGGATAACGGGTAACGCCCGCCGAAGGCGACTTCAGGAAAAGTGCAACAGAGATATACCGCCTGGAACTTCGGTTGCAGGTAAGGGTGGAAAGGTGAGGTAAGAGCTCACCCGACGGCTCGAGAGTGTCCGTCGCTGTAAACTCTATCCGGAGCAACACCGCTATGGGAGCAATAGGTCGGCCCGGCCGCTCCCGGGGTGGCTTGATCGCATCGGCAACGGTGCGGCTAGATAGATGACTGTCAAATACAGAACCCGGCTTACAGACTTACTCGCCATCATATGAGACCGTCGGCGTAAAACGCTGACGGTCTCTTCCTATTTCCAGGCAGAAGAAGGACTTCTTTCATCAAACAAGCACTGTTTTTGTCTATAGTAGACAATCTACAGCTGTATATAAATAGCTTTATTTGTTAATTTTTATTTCTTTACATTAGTACGCTAAAGTGTTATCATGTTGATAACATCAAACGAGGGATGAATAGACCCCCTCACTCAAACGGAGGTATCTACCATGAAAAAGACGTTGAAAGTTTTGTCCTTGGCCCTTGCATTGGTCATGACCATGTCCCTGCTGGCTGCCTGCGGCGGCAAAAAGGATGAACATCAGGTCACCGTGGGAATGACCCTTTTTGAGCCGATGAATTACTACGACGAAAACGGCAATCTGGTTGGCTTCGAAACCGAGTTTGCCACCGCTGTTTTTGAAAAGTTGGGGATGACCCCGAAATTTCAGGAGATCAACTGGGACAGCAAGGTCATGGAGCTGAACTCCAAGAACATCGACTGCCTATGGAACGGCATGACGGCCACGGAGGATCTGAAGCAGTCGCTGACGCTCTCCCTTCCCTATGTACAGAATTATCAGGTGATCGTGATCCGCAGTGAGAATGCGGCGGTCTACAAGTCAACGGCAGATCTGGCCGGTGCCAAGATCGACGCCGAGGCCGGTTCTGCCGGAGAGAAATCGGTTCTGGAAGATGTAAACCTGTCCAAGGCCATCTATACCAGTGTTCCGATGCAGACCGAGGCGCTGAAGGAAGTCAAGACCGGCGCTGCGGACGCCTGTGTGCTGGACTACGTGCTGGCCAAGGCCATGGTCGGTCAGGGCGACTATGCGGATCTGGCCATCATTCCCGATCTGCGGCTGTCCATTGAGGAGTACACGGTTGGCTTCCGGAAGAACGATCCCATGGCGGAGAAGGTCAACGGAGCTATCGTTGAACTCTATCAGGACGGTACGCTGATGAAACTGGCGGAAAAGTATGGCTTGGCCGATCAGCTGATGGAGCAGAAATAAACGACGGTGCCGGCGGAGGGGGCGCTCTCCTCCGCCGCCCCTGTGTAGAAAGAGGCACGCTATGAGTTTTTTAACGGTAAATATCATGTTGGGAAAGAGTTTCCTGCTCAACTGTGAGATCTTTTTTGTCACGTTGCTGCTGTCTCTTCCACTGGGGCTGCTGCTCTCCTTTGGCACTATGAGCCGTATCAAACCGCTGAGCTGGCTCTCTCGGCTCTATGTGTACCTGATGCGCTCCACGCCGCTGATGCTGCAGCTGGCCATTGTCTACTATGTCCCCGGCTTTCTGAATCCCGGTCATGTCCTGCCCCGGATGACGGCCGCCTGTCTGGCCTTTGTGTTGAACTACGCCGCATATTTCTCGGAAATTTTCCGTGGCGGCATCCAGGGGATCCCCAAGGGGCAGCAGGAGGCCGGTCAGGTTCTGGGCTTGACGAAGGGCCAGATCTTCCGGCACATCACGCTTATACAGCTCATCAAGCGCATTGTCCCCCCCATCGGCAACGAAGTCATTACACTGGTCAAAGACACCTCCCTTGCCAACTTCATCATGGTCAAGGAAGTCATCGCCATGGCGCAAGAGTTCGGCAACAAGGCCATGATCTGGCCCCTGTTCTATACCGGTGTATTTTTCCTCATTTTTAACGGTCTTGTGACGGTGCTGCTCAATCGCACTGAGCGCAAGCTGTCCTACTTCCAGTAAGGAGGCGCAGATATGCCTATTTTAGAAGTAAATCGTCTGGAAAAGGATTTCGGTTCCACCCGTGTTCTGAAAGACATTTCCTTTACACTGGAGGAGGGGCAGGCGTTGTCGATCATCGGCTCTTCCGGCAGTGGGAAAACAACGCTTCTGCGGTGTCTGAATTTTTTGGAGTCCCCCACCGCCGGAACCATCTCTGTACGGGGACAGACGCTGTTTGACGCCTGCCGCGTACAGCCGCTCTCGGAATGTGAGATCCGGCAGAATCGGCTCCACTTTGGGCTGGTCTTTCAAAATTTCAACCTTTTCCCCCAATATACGGCACTGGAAAACGTGACATTGGCCCGCGAATTGTTGGCTAAGCGGGAGAAAACCGGAGAATCTGCGGCGGCCATTCGGGCGGAAGGGAAAGCGCTTTTGGAGCAGATGGGGCTGGCAGAGCGGATGGACAACTATCCTCACCAGCTCTCGGGCGGACAGCAGCAGCGGGTGGCCATTGCCCGCGCACTGGCCATGAAGCCTGATATTCTCTGTTTTGATGAGCCCACCTCGGCACTGGATCCGGAGCTGACGGGCGAAGTACTGAAAGTCATCCGCAGTCTTGCTCAGCAGCACACAACGATGATTATCGTAACCCATGAGATGGCCTTTGCCCGGGATGTGGCCGATCACATCATCTTCATGGACGATGGCGTTATTGTGGAGCAGGGCGATCCGCAGCAGGTCATTCATCACCCAAAGGAAGAGCGGACACGCCATTTCCTTTCCCGCTTCTACGAGTGATCTTCCGAAAGAGCATTGCGGCAAGCGCATTTGCCGGGATTGGCCTGCCCGTTCCCCATCGGAAAAGCACTGCACAAAATTCAAACCCGAGAGACCGTTGATCGGCCTCCCGGGTTTTCCTTTTTTTGCCCTGATACGGTGCTTCCCGACATCCGGAGGCGCCGGGGTGGCGTTTATCGCATTTTCGGGATGAGGATCATCCCCTCCGGCAGTGGTTCCTCTTTCAAATCGTTTGCTTGTAAAATCAACGCAGGATCGGTACGGTAGGCTTTTGCCACGTCCCACAGCGTTTCCTGCGCCCCTACCCGCCGTAGGATCACGGAGGGATGCGGACCTTCTTCCGGCTCCGTCATCTCTACGGCGGTCATACCGGAGATCTCCCAAGGTTTTTCCCGTTCCACAGTAAAGACGACCGGTACATGCACCTGACAGCTGTTCCCTGCCATATGCACCGTTCCGTTTCCGCAAACCGCCCGGACGATGCCGGAGGCATCCGTGATCTGTGCGGTCACCTCTGCGGTACGCTCGGCGCTGACAGGCGCACCGGACTCATCCAGATAAAGGATTTTCAGGCGCAGATTCGTCCGCAGCACCTTATGCTCCCCGTCCGGCTCTTCGCTCACTGCGCTGCACTCTGTCCCTGTGAGACAGACAAAGGGGACCTCCCGGCCAAACTCCAGCTGTTCGTCTGCCTCCTGCACCGTCGATTCAGCCGGATCGGCGGCGGTCAACACCATAGCTTGGCGATGTACGTCTGTTTCGTATCTCGTACTGTAGAGATCGCAAAGATATGTCACTGTGCGCAGTTCATAGATTTTAACCATGACGCCGATCCGCAGGGAGACGCCAAAGCCAACGGAACCATCGGTTCGGGTCAGCCGGATATGACTGTCAGCTGTCCAGACATCTGAGCGATAGACAGCATCCTCCGGCAGATCCATGCCGTCGAGGATCTGTGAGAAAGGAAGCACTGTATCGTATGTACACAAGCTCTGGGCCTGCGTGCGATACAGCGCAGACAGGTGCGCCTCTCCCTTGACGATCAGCTTTCGTCCGATGCGCTGGCAATCCGTTACCTGCAGGCAGCAGCGATCCAGCAGCAGATCTTCCGGCACATCGCCATCCGGCACGCACTCCTGTGAAAAGTTAAATTCCCGCTCCAGGACCGATGTCAGAAGCGTGAGTTGGGCAGACTCCGAGCGCATCTGAAGTGCGGCATCATTGTCCTCTGCCCCGCAGCACAGCGTCTGTCGGGCACATCGGATCCCCTCCACGATAAATTCCGGAATCACCCGGATATACAGCTTGCGCGACGTCAGCGATTTTGCCTCCAGCAGCGGCAGCCGCCCCCATACGGAGACATTTCGGCACCCCTGCAGCCGTGGTTCCTCCGTGCGGCAGGAAAACGGTACCGTCAGCACCAAACTCCGCAGACCGGGCCCTTCCTCTGAGGTATAAAGAACGGTTACACGCACGTCACCGCTGATGCGCAGACACCCCTCGGTCAGTGATTTTTCGCGAATCCGCAGCTGCCCGGCCGTATCCACAATCCGAGCAATATCGGGACAGTACTCCGGAATCGACGTCTCCAACGATTCTTCGTGACTCACCACAAGATTTCCAACCGTTGCACAGCAGGAAATCTCCTCCATTTTCAATCCAAGTTCCATGCAGACACCCTCTCATTCACTGATACTTCTTGTGCTACCAAAGCGTATGAGCGGGACACTCTCATTATACCTCCATCCTGAAAAAACGTGCCAGCAGACCACGCAGCATTTTCGGCGCTTTCCAAACCACGATCTTCACTTTCATCCCTCCTATCTTCGCAGACAAATGATGCCGCAGGCAATCAACAAAAAAGCCACAATAAACAGCAGCGCACACGTTGGGAATACGGCTGCAATCAGGATTCCCAATCCCAGCGCCAACGCACAGCATCCCAGAATCCCTCCGCATTTCCCCCTTCTCATAGCAATCCCTCCTCTGTCTCAGTATATGAAAGAAAAAAAGAGCGGGTACCTTTTCAGGTATCCACTCTTATCGCTCCGCTGTCTGCCGTCTTATAAGGACAGATAGGGCACAATCAGCCCCAACAACATCAATACCGCCATCAGCAGCGCAATCCCAGCTGCCACACGGCGTACCCACTTCGGACTCATCGTCATTCCTCCTTGCTTACAATACGCTTGATGCTCTTCTCTACCTTGCGCCGGGGCGCCATCATCTCATGGCCGCAGCCCAAGCAGCGCAGTTTTAGATCCATGCCGATCCGAAGCACTTCCCACTGGCGGCTGCCGCAGGGGTGCTCTTTCTTCAATTCAACAAGATCATGTACCTTCAGATCCATGGCATTTACTCTCCTTTAATCTGGCTCCAGTATCGCTTGGCCGCCTGCTCCGTCTTATTGTCACCATACTCATAGTAGGTGATGTCCCCCAGAGATTCCGGAAGATAGCGCTGCGGCACATAGTGCTGGGGGTAATTGTGAGGGTAGCGATACGCCGCACCCTTTTCAGACCCGGCACTGTCGGCATGAACATTTTTCAAATGTCGGGGGATCTCGCCCATCTGCCCCTTTTCAATGCCTGCCATAGCGGCAATGATGGCATTGTGGGCGGAGTTGGACTTAGGCGCCGTAGCCAGCAAAATAGCCGCCTCCGCCAGCGGCAGACGCGCCTCCGGCAGGCCCAGCTGCAGCGCAGCATCAACACAGGCCTTGGTCACCACGATGGCCTGCGGATAGGCAAGCCCCACATCTTCCGCCGCAATCACCAGAAGCCGACGGCACGGCGACAGGAGATCCCCGGCCACCAACAGCCGCCCCAGATAGTATACCGCTGCATCCGGATCGGAGCCGCGGATCGACTTTTGGAGTGCCGAGAGCAGATCATAGTGATCATCCCCCTCTCGATCATAGCGCATAGCACTGCATTGAGATAACTGTGAAGCATCTTCACTTGTCACGTATAGTGCCCCGTTTTCCGGTCGGGCCGACTGATAGAGCAGCTCAACGGCCGTGATCGCCTTGCGCATATCTCCGCCGCAATTGCGTGCCACCGTCATTGGAAGCGTGTCCTCCCAGTGAAAGGGCAGGCTGCTGCGCTCCTGCTCAATACGCAGCGCCCGCTCCACAGCGGGCAGCGCATCTTCCGGGGTAAGCGGCTTGAATTCAAAGACGGTACTGCGGGATAACAGCGCATTATAGATATAGAAATAAGGGTTTTCCGTGGTCGAGGCAATCAACGTGATTTTGCCGTTTTCCATAAACTCCAAAAGGCTCTGCTGCTGCTTTTTATTGAAATACTGGATCTCATCCAGATAGAGCAAAATACCGTTGGGGGCTAAAAGCGTATCCACGTCGGCAATGATGTTCTTCACATCCTGCAAAGACGCCGTGGTGGCGTTCAAATGGTACAGATGCTTTTCGGTGCGCTGGGCAATGATACTGGCGATCGTGGTCTTTCCGGTACCGGATGGTCCGTAAAAAATCAGATTCGCTGATGTTCCGCTCTCGATCAGACGGCGCAGCAGCGCACCCTGTCCCAAAAGATGCTTTTGCCCGGCTACCTCGTCCAATGTCCGGGGTCTGATTTCATCTGCCAGTGGCTGCATTGCCCCACCTCCTCTGCAATAATGCAACAGTATACCATATTTTTTTCCTTTTTGCATCCCTGAATTGCATTTTCCTCTCCGGATTGCTATAATGCCATTGAGGTGATGTCTATGAAAACAAAGAAGGAAATTACTTCCATTATTGATACGTTGAAAGATCTCTATCCCGATGCCGAATGTTCGCTGGACTATCAAAAGGACTACGAGCTGCTGTTCTCGGTCCGTCTGGCGGCTCAATGCACGGATGCACGGGTCAATCTGGTGACCCCGGCTCTCTTTGCCCGCTACCCCACACTGGAGGACTTTGCCCGGGCTGACGTGGACGAAGTCGGCGAATACGTACATTCCACCGGCTTCTGGCGCGCCAAGGCCCGCGATATGGTGGCGGCTGCGCAAATGTTGGTGAACGAATACGGCGGCAAGGTGCCTGACACCATGGAGGATCTGCTGCGTCTGCCCGGCGTGGGGCGCAAAACGGCGAACCTGATTCTGGGCGATATTTACGGCAAAGAGGGTTATGTCTGCGATACACACTGCATCCGCATTACCGGCCGCCTGGGCATTACCGATGGCAGCAAAGATCCCGTAAAGGTGGAGATGCAGCTGCGCCAATGTATTCCGCCGGAGGAATCCAACAACTTCTGCCACCGAATGGTGCTGCATGGCCGTGCCGTATGCATGGCCCGCAGTCCCCAGTGCAGTGGCTGCGCGCTGGCCAATATCTGTACCTATGGCCGGTCTGCGCAGGAAAACGACTGAGCAATACGCGGTGAGCGGCCACGAGCGTACATCTCCTTGATGGAAAAAACAGGCTTTCAATGTTTCTTTATGAGAAACATTCTATTGACTATCAGCTGTTTTTCTGCTATAATCAGCAACGCATGGAGGTGATACTATGGGATCTTTTTCGTATCATGTCGGCCAGCGGATCAAGAAGTATCGGAAAAGCCGCGGCTATACGATCGAAGAATTTTCCGCCATGATCAATAAGAGTAAGGCTACCTTGTCCAAGTATGAAAACGGGACCATTACCATTGATATTGAGACGTTATATGATATTTCCAAGGCGCTGGACATCGATTTGAAATGCTTCATTGATTACCAGCCGCCCATTTTCCATAACGATCTGGTACTGCCCAAGAGTTTCTACTTCAATCAGCCACGGGCGTATATGTATTACTACGACGGGCGGATCCATCAACTTGTGCGCTCGCTGCTGTGCTTCTCCCCTGCCGCCTCCGGGAAAGCCATCGATGTGATGCTCTACGTGGCGGTATCGTCTTTTTCCGAACCCGACCGCTGCCAGCATCTGTTTACCGGTGAGATGAAACCCTATGATACCATTACGCATATGGTCCTCACCAATCAGATCAACGAAGCGGAAAAAATGTACATCTGTATGCTCAATCCCATGCAGAACCGTATGCCGGCAATCGGCTTGCTCTCCGGTATCGGCAGCACACCGTTCTTTGCCCCCATCGCAATGAAGGCGCTGATTTCCAAGGAGCCGCTGGAGGAAAATGATAAACTTCTCAACCACATCAAGCTGGACAAAGAGGATTATCATTCGATTCGCTCCTATAACATGATGGTCGTGAACCGGCCCTCTCCCCTCTTATTGGATTAATACGGCAAAAAAAGCAGCATCTGATTGACCAGATGCTGCTTTTTTTAGCTCATGCGGATGATTTCACGGCGCAATCGTGCAATGATTCGTTTTTCTAAGCGAGAGATGTAGGACTGGGAAATGCCCAAGCGGTCGGCCACTTCTTTTTGTGTCAGCTCCCGATGGCCATAGAGGCCAAAGCGCAATGTGATGATCTCCCGTTCTCGCCCAGAGAGGCGGGACACGGCATCGCCCAGCAATTTGCGATCCACGTCTTCTTCAATGGGGCGCATGACCACGTCGCTGTCCGTTCCGAGCACATCGGACAGGAGCAGCTCCTTGCCGTCCCAGTCTGTATTGAGCGGTTCATCAAAGCTGACCTCTGTCCGTTGGGCCGCATTTTTTCGCAGGTACATTAAAATTTCGTTTTCAATACAGCGCGAGGCATAGGTGGCCAGCTTAATATTTTTATCCGCGCGAAATGTATTGATCGCTTTGATCAACCCGATCGTTCCGATTGAAATCAGATCCTCAATATTGATTCCGGTATTTTCAAAGCGCTTTGCAATATAGACGACCAGACGCAGGTTGTGCTCAATCAGGATCTGGCGCACCGAAGGGTCCCCCTGATCCAGACGTGTCACCAGCTCCCGCTCCTCTTCACGGGATAGCGGCGGCGGCAGCGTATCGCTCCCGCCAATGTACATGACCTTATCCGGCCTGCTGTGCCTGATGATCCAAAGCCGCAGTTTCGCTACGATTTGACGTATCATGCCATCCTCCTTCCCGATCCATCCCACCCCACAGACCACAATAACCGCCGCCATCGCTGAGCGGGCCTTCTGCCAACGCAATCAGTGTCCGGGGATATTTTTTCCCTTCGATCTGTATGTAATCGCTTCGCACGGCCAAGAGCAAGCCGGAGGCATTGCCGACGCAGCGAAAGGGCAGCAGCGTAAAATCGGTTCCTACGCCATGCTGATGCAGCCGAACCATCTTTTCTTCCGGCGGCATATGGCCGGAAAGAATGGCTCGGATCTCCGGCGGCCACAATTCCAGAAGCGCCTGCTGCTCCAAGACAAGCACGGGCCGCCCCGTTGCTGGTTCGCGCAGTGTATTGCCTGTGTCGTGCAGCGCAGAGAGTTGCTGCTTGTGCTGGTGAAGCGATACGGTGATCCGCATGATTTCTCCTCCTCCATGTCTGGCCCCCTGCTGAAAAACCAGATGCAATAAAAGGACCATGGATACGGTCGTCAGCAGTAAAATCGGCCAGTTGATCTGTGCGTAGTATAAGCGGCGGAACAGGACGCTGGGGTCCCCTGCGGCCAAGCCGACGGCCAGCAGCATCCCCGCCAAAGCCCCCGATAAAAGGAAAAAGAGCGCCATCAGGCGCCAACAGCGCGGGACAGGACGAAATGCCAAATAGGACAACAGCAATCCCATGGCAATTTTACAGGGGGCACAGGACAGCACCCTGCCGCCCGGCAAAAATACAGAAACCGCATAGGCCGCCCCCAGAACAGCACACAGCAGGAAGCGCCTGCGCCGCAGGGGGACTCCGGCCAGCTGCGCCGTACACAGGAGCAGCAGATAGTCCACGGCCAAGTTCAAGACAAAGACGCGGTCAATATAGATCACGGTCATCGGCTCACCTCCCGTAGGCCTATTATACCTTTGGTCCTTGATGAAATCGGTCAAAAACGGGAAGCGGCCGTATTTTCACACACGCAGGCAAAAAAAGAGATGGATTCGATCGAATCCATCTCTTTTTTATTTCTGATTCCATTCGTTGCAGTCTTTCAATTCTTCTGCAAGACGGACATAGCTGGCATGGCGGGATCGGGGGATCTCTCCTGCTTTTACCGCCCCTAAAACAGCACAGCCCTTTTCTTTGATATGACGACAGCCTACAAAACGGCAATCCTCCACATAGGGAAGGAACTCCGGAAAGGTCTCCGGCAAATGCTGTTTCAGCTCTAAATTCAGAGCCTCCGTATCAAAGGAGGAAAAACCGGGCGTGTCAATAACATAGGTGTCCTCCCCCAGAGAGAACATCTCCACGTGGCGCGTTGTATGGCGCCCACGCCCCAGCGCTTTGCTCACCTCTCCCACCGGGAGGGCGAAGGAATCATCCAGCGCATTGAGGATACTGGACTTACCAACGCCGGAATTTCCTGTAAAGGCATTTAGCTTTCCGGATATTCTGCTGCGCAGATCTTCCAGCCCTTCTCCTGTTGCAGCACTGACGCGCAAGACCGGAATGGCCGACTGTGAGTAGATGGCATAGAGCTCCTCTGCCCGATCCAGATCTGCTTTGTTGAGGCAGACCAGAACGTCACAGCCCTTGAGCGATGCGATCGCGGAAATGCGGTCGATGAGATAGGGATCGGTCACCGGGATCGCCCCGGAGGCTATGATCACCAGCTGATCGATGTTGGCCGCGGAGGGGCGGGTAAAGACGTTTTTTCGCGATTCGACGGACTCGACAAAGCCTTCGCCGCCGCCCAGAACGCGCACATCGACCCAGTCCCCCACCAGAGGAGACATTCCCTCGCGACGGAACTTCCCGCGGGCACGGCACCGCAGCACTTCTTCTCCGATATTTACATAGTAAAAACCGCTGAGCGCTTTTTCAATTCTTCCCCGGCTCAAAATGTGATCTCCTTGGAACCGATCTCTTCCCCGTTGATCAGCGCACGGACCGTAGAGGTCGTCCCTGCTTCACCGCTGAAGGTATAGGTCACCGTGCCGCCTTGTCCCTCTTCCAGGGTCACCACCGATTCACCGCGGGATACCCCGTCCTGTTCAAAGGAAATCGTGATCTGGCCAGAGTAGGTTTCGGGAATGGTGAACGTAATGGATTGGCTCTTAGGCTCGCCACCCTTACTGACAATAAAGACAATGGTGGTTCCTGCATCCACACTGGTCGAGGCCGCAATGGACTGCTCGATTACCTGTCCAGCGGGCTTGGGACTGTAGATGAATTGAGGTTCGCCGACGGTAAGCCCCAGCTTCTGCGCCTCCGCAGACGCCTCGTCCACCGACAACGTAAGGAAGGACGGCACCACTATCGGCTTCTTTTCAGGCCCCTTGCTGACCACAAGCAGCACGGAATTGCCCTTTTGAATCTCCTCCTGTGCTGCAGGTGTTGTGGAAATGATGGCGCCCGCCTGATACTCGTCATTGAACTCCTCGCGGATGTCCACCTTCAGACCCATCCCCATATTATTCAGCTGTACCTTGGCTTCCTGATAGTTCATGCCCACCAACGGCGGCATATACTCTTTTTCTTCCTTGGCGCAGACATACACGTGAATCACCAAATTATTTTTTCTTGTACGCCCGGCAACCGGGTCCTGCTCAATAATCTGTCCCGGCTGATAGCGGTCGCTTGGTTTGGAACCCAGCACATCGATCTGGAAGATGCCCTTGACTTCCTTCATCTGGTTCGCCTGCTCCACTGTCTTGCCCAGCAAATCAGGTACGACATGGCCATTGGCCTCCGGCGCAGTGCCAAAGCTCCCGAAAATCTTAAAGAGCAGCACCACCACAAGCAGCAGTGCAGCAAAAGAGCCGCCAATAATGGCCATCAATTTCCGTGTCCGCTTTTTTTCCGCATCCTGTGCCGACGCGGCCTTCTTGGCATTGTTGGCCCGTGTCAGTGCCGCAACCTCAGAGGCCTTGATGGCCTGTGTAGGTTCGCTATTGACATCTTCTTCCAGTTCGGTCCGAATGTACTCCACATCCATCGCAGGGTCCTTCCGGAACTTCTCCAGATCGTCGATCATGGCATCCGCTGTCGCATAGCGTTTATCGGCATTGGGGTTCATGGCCTTCATGCAGATCAACTCCAGCGCCTCAGGGATCTCGGGATTGATGGAGCGCGGAGAAAGCGGCACGGAACTCAAATGCTGAATGGCCACGGAAACCGCACTGTCGCCGTCAAACGGAAGCTTGCCGGTCAGCATCTCATAGAGCACCACGCCTGCGGAATAGATGTCCGAACGGGCATCCGTCCGATCGCCGCGCGCCTGCTCCGGGGAAATATAGTGCACCGAGCCCAGAGCCTCCTGTGTCAGCGTCTGTCCGGCGCTGGCAAGGCAGGCAATACCAAAATCGGCCACCTTCACGCTGCCGTCACGCAGGACCATAATGTTCTGGGGCTTGATGTCCCGATGGATGATCCCACGGCTGTGGGCATGGCTCAGGCCGCGCATGATCTGCGTAATAAAGTGCAGGGCTTCACGCCAGTCCATCTGCCCGCGGCGCTCCATGTACTGTTTGAGGGTGATGCCCTCGATCAGCTCCATGACGATGTACTCCACATCTCCGCTGCGGGACACATCATAAACCGACACAATATTGGCGTGGGAGAGCGCCGCAACCGCGCGGGATTCATCCCGAAAACGGCGGCGGAAGTCTGCGTTCTCCGCCAGTTCACTCTTGAGGATTTTTACGGCAACCATTCGGTTCAGCCGATGGCATTTCGCCTTATAGACATTTGCCATACCACCGCTGCCAATCAATTCCATGATCTCATAGCGGTTGTCCAGCATTTTTCCAATATACTGATCCATATATGACCGTTCCTTTCGTCTTTTGGAGATTAAATATTCATCATCAAGAGCATCGTCACATTGTCCGGTGCTCCACGCTGCTTGGACAGATCCAACAGCCGATCCAAACAAGTATCCGGTTCGCCATTGTGAATGACCTCAAACAGGATCTCTTGATCGGATACGGTATTGACCAGTCCATCGGAACAGAGCAGGATGAAATCTCCCTGTTTCCATATCAATTCAAAGGTATCTGTCTGCACATCTGCATCAGGGCCCAGTGCTCGGGTGATCAGATTCCGACGGGGATGGTGCTTCGCCTCCTCCGGTGTGAGATCTCCTCGCTCCACCAGATTCTCCACCACGGAGTGATCGCGGGTGATCTGCCGGATCCCGCCGCGGTTGATATGATAGGCGCGGCTGTCACCCACGTTGGCCAGTACGGCCCACTCTCTGCTCGCCACGGCGGCCACCAGAGTGGTCCCCATTTGCTGATACTCGCTGCTCTCTGCCGCCCGCCGACGAACGGCCTCGTTGGCCTTCGTCACACTCTCACTCATGGCAAGAGCGGCTTCTCGGCTGCCGGTGAGGCTGCCGAGTTTCTCCGCTACGGCCTTTTGGTACAGTTCCACGGCCAGCGAACTGGCGACACGACCGCCATTGGTCCCCCCCATTCCGTCACAAACGACGGCGGAGGTGTACTCCTTTACCTCGCAGATACTATAGGAGTCTTGATTTTCGCTGCGTACCAATCCTACATCTGTTTTTCCCCAGACTCTCATGTATGAAGCGCTCCTCCTTCCTCCATTGCCTTACGGCGCAACTGGCCGCAGGATGCATCAATATCTCCACCCAGGCTTCGCCGCACCGTTGCGGTGATCCCATGGGATTCCAATCGTTTTTGAAAGGCCGCGATCCGTTTACTCGGTTTAAACGGACTCTCCACCACATCATTCAGGGGGATCAGATTCACATGACCGGGCATTCCATGGATCCGTTTTGCGATCAGATCCGCCTGCCAGTCATTGTCATTCACCCCGTCAATCATTGCGTATTCAAAGGAGATCCGCCGGCCTGTTTTTTGGAAATAGCGGTGACAGGCGTCAAAAAGCTTCTCTACATCATACGCCTTATTGACCGGCATGATCCGAGAACGTGTTTCATTATCCGGCGCGTGCAGAGAAACCGACAGTGTCAGCTGTAGTCCGCACTCCGCCAGAGCATCCACCCCCGGCACCACGCCGCACGTAGAAAGGCTGATGTGGCGCATCCCGATGTTCATGCCGTCCGGATGGTTGATGAGTTCCAAAAAGCGCAGGACATTGTCCCGGTTATCCAGCGGCTCACCAATCCCCATCAGCACAATATTTGAAATCTCCAGACCGCTGTCGATCTGTGTAAAGAGCACCTGATTGAGCATCTCTGAGGGCTGCAGATCCCGCACCTTGCCGGCAATGGTGGAGGCGCAGAAGGCGCAGCCCATGCGGCACCCGACCTGTGAGGAGATGCAGACGGTATTTCCATGGCGGTACTGCATCAAGACCGTCTCGATACAGTTTCCGTCTGTGAGTTCCCAGAGATATTTGATGGTTCCGTCCAGCCGGGAAACCTGCTTGCGGGCAATGGTGGGTACGTGGATCACATACCGTTCCTTCAGCTTTTCCCGCAGTGTCTTGGACAGGTTCGTCATCTCGTCAAAGGACGTGACGCCCTTATGGAGCCATACAAAGATCTGCTTGCCACGGAACGTCGGCTCACCCATCTGACGGCAGGCCTCCGTGATCTCCGGCAGTGTCATGGATTTGATGTCAATCATGCTCATCCTCATTTCCTGCGCATACGGCAGATATAGAATCCATCCGTACCAAACCGCTGCGGCCACAAGGTCAGGTGCCCCTGGCAGCGGCCGATGGGCAGCGGCAGCGCAAATTCTTCCAGCATAAAATCACTGTGGCGTGCCAAAAAGTCGTTGGTCACACCCTCGTTTTCCTCCGGCAGGATCGTACAGGTCGAGTACACCAGAACGCCGCCGGAGCGGACATACGTAGACGCATTTTCCAAAATATCCCGTTGGATCTTGGGGAGCTGCGCCAGCTCCTTGGGATTTTTATAGCGGATATCCGGCTTCTTGCGGATGATCCCCAGACCGGAACAAGGCACATCGGTGACCACCAGATCTGCCGACTGCGCCCACGCGGCGTGGTGCTCCCGCCCGTCGGCCAGTGCCGTTTTGATACTGCCGATGCCCAAACGCTGGGCGCTGTTTTCGATCAGCTTTAACTTATGCGGATGGATATCACAGGAGATGATCTGCCCCTGATCCCGCCGGTCGACGGCCAAGGCAAAGGACTTGCCGCCGGGGGCCGCACAGGTATCGAGGATCCGGTCCGCAGGCTGCGGCGCAGCCACTGTTGCTACCAGTCGGGCGGCCACGTCCTGCACCATGAAACGGCCCTCGATAAAGGCGGGCAGGTTCTCCAGATCACCGGTGCCGGATACGGCAAAGCAGCCCTCCAGCCATGGATGGGCTTCCACCGCAACACCGCTCTGATGCAGTTCTTTCTCCAGCTCCTCCGGCGTTGTTTTCAGAAGATTGGTCTGGATTGTGGTGGGGACGATTTCGTTGTTCGTCCGCAAATAGGCCTCGGCCTCCTCCGGCCCCAGTACATCCACCAACCGCTCCACCAACCACCGGGGATGACTGTAGCGGATGGAGAGATACTCCTCCGTCGTGTCCTGCGGAAGTGCCGGCATATCCATCCAGTGCTCCACGAATTTACGCAGCACCGCATTGACCATGCCGGCGGCCTTGCAGCGGCCGTGGCGCTTGGTCATCTCTACCGCCTCATTGACGGCGGCGCGGTGGGGGATCTTATCCATAAAAAGGATCTGATAGCCGCCCAAACGCAGAATATTGCGAATCACCGACTCCAGCTTTTCCGCCTTTTGTGTGCAGTAACAGCCGATATAATAATCCAGCAGCAGCTTATTTTGAATGACACCGTAGCTCAGGCGCGTTGCCAAGGCTGCATCGCGGTGATCCAGTTGGTTCTTGGCGATGGTACGCTTCAAACTGCCGTCCGACCACGCATTGGCACGGTCCACCTGCATAAGCACCTCCAGCGCAGTATCCCGTGCCGAGGGCTTTCTCTTCTCTTTCATACGCCCACCTGCACGCTGTGGCCACGGAGATAATCTGCCGCTGCCATCCGTTTGCCGCCTTCGGCCTGCAGCTGCGTGATTCGCAGTGTCTGTCCATCACCGCAGGCGATCTCAATCCCCTGCTTTCCGGCAGATACCACGGTACCGGGGGCTGCCTTTGTGGTACTTCCCTGTTCGGTCTTGAAAACCTTCACCTTCTTGCCACCCACTTCCGTCGAGGCACAGGGCCATGGAATCAAGCCACGCACCTGATCGTGGATCTGGCGGGCTGTGCGATTCCAATCAATGGGCGACAGTGCCTTGGAGAGCATGGGTGCATAGGTGTGTGCGCTATGATCCTGCGGTGTCCGAGCGGCTGTCCCGTTTTTCAGGGCCTCTACCGTTTCCGAAAGAGCCTGTGCGCCCAGTGCGGCCAGCCGCTCCGTCAGCTCCAAGGCCGTTTCATCCGGATCAATCTTCGTTTTTACCACACGCAGGATGTCGCCGGCATCCAGTTCCTTGGCCATATACATGATGGTGACGCCGGTCTCCTCACAGCCGTCCAGAATTGACCAGTTGATGGGCGCTGCACCCCGGTACTTCGGCAGCAGCGAGGAGTGGACATTGATGGAACCGTATTTCGGGGCGCAGAGGATCTCCTCGGGAAGGATCCGGCCATAGGCCGCCACAACGATCAGCTCCGGCTGCAGCTCCTGCACCACAGACAAGGCCTCCCCGTCCCGCATTTTCAGCGGCTGATACACGGTGAGTCCCTGACTGAGGGCATACTCCTTCACCGGGGAGAAGGTCATCTTCATTCCACGGTTCTTGGGCTTATCCGGCTGCGTAAAAACACCGCACACCTCGTGCCCGTCCTCCACCAAACGCTTCAGGGAGGCCACCGCAAAATCCGGTGTTCCCATAAACAGAATTCGCATGATTATTCGTCCTCTTCCATTTCTTCCTGTTCTCGGATGTAGGCCTCCAGATCTTCTTCCGTCATCAGGCGATCCACGTGCTCTACAAAGAGGTGTCCGTCCAGATGCTCCAACTCATGGCAGAAGCAGCGAGCCGTCAGACCTTCATCCTCCACCTCAAAAACGTTGCCGTCCCGATCTTGTGCACGGACACGCACCACATTGGGGCGCGTGACAATGCCGAATTTTCCGGGAACACTGAGGCAGCCTTCCAGTCCGGTCTGCTCTCCTGCAGTGGAGACGATCTCCGGGTTGATGAGCTCGATGATCTCGTCATCCTCGTTCATTACGACGCAGACACGGCGCAAAATGCCCACCTGCGGCGCCGCCAGACCCACACCCTCGGAATCGATCAGAGTTTCCTTCATATCGTCCAGCAGCGTATGCAGCCGCGCGTTAAACTCCGTTACCGGGCGGCAGACCTTCTGCAAACATTCATCACCCTGTACGACAATCTTTCTCAGTGCCATGATTTGTTCCCCCGTTCTTCTCTTAGTTCATCAAATTACAATCCGTATAGATATTCATCCCGCGGTTCTCTTTCCGGGATGCAAATTCTCGCATATAGGCGGCGAGCACCTCCCGCAGCCGTTTCTCGTTCCGCCCGATGACGGTAATCCGGTAACGATAGCGGTGATTTACCTTTACAATCGGCGCCGGCGCCGGACCAAGCACCTCCCAGCCCAAAGGCGCATAGGACGCCTCCTGAGAAAGGCGCCACAGGCTGTCACGGACCTCGCCGCAGGCACGGCGGACGCCGTTTTCATCCATTCCCGTAACGGTGATGGTGAACTGGTCAGAAAACGGCGGATCCAGCCGCAGTTTCCGGATGCGGAGCTCGCTTTCATAAAACCGCTCGTAGTCCTGCTCGGCTGCCGCCAGGATCACGTCGTTATCCGGCGTATATGTCTGGAGCACGGCGCGGCCCTCTTTTTCACCGCGGCCGGCCCGCCCCACCACCTGCGTCAGCAAGGAGAACGTGCGCTCGGCAGCACGGTAATGGTCCACATAGAGGGACAGATCCGCCGCCAAAACACCCACCAGTGTTACATTTTCAAAATCCAGTCCCTTGGCTACCATTTGGGTCCCCAACAGGATCGGAATTTTTTTCTCTTCAAATTCTTTCAGTATTTTTTCATGGCCGCCGCCCACCGTGTCGGCATCCATCCGCAAAATTTCCGTGCCGGGAAACAAAGTGTGCAGCTCCTCCTCCACTTTTTGCGTCCCGACGCCGATATGCTTCATCGGTCCGCAGCACTCCGGGCACTCCTCCGATGCCTTTTCCGAGTAGCCGCAGTAGTGGCACATCAAGCGGCGGTTGGCAGAATGATAGGTAAGGTACACACTGCATCGGGGACACTGCGGCACGTAACCGCACTCCGGACACAACAGCTGGCGGCTGTTCCCGCGGCGATTCAGAAAGAGAATGCTCTGCTCCCCTGTCGCAAGATTCTTGGCCAGTTCCTCATAGAGCGGGGCGCTGATCGCCCCCGTATTCCCGTTTTTCAGCTCCCGACGCAGGTCGGCCATGACGACCCGGGGCATTTGTTTCTGGTTATACCGCCGCCGAAGCATCGACAGCTGATACTCCCCGTGGTGCGCAAAATAGGCAGTCTCAATGGTGGGCGTTGCACTGCCCAGCAAAAGCCGTGCCCCCTCTTGAGCACAGCGGTATTTGGCGATGTCCCGGGCATGATAGCAAGGGGCATTCTCCGACTCATACGAGGTCTCCTGCTCCTCATCCAGGACGATCAGCCCGATATTCTCCAGCGGTGCAAAAACCGCCGAGCGGGTCCCAACCACAATATGTGCCTCGCCACGGCAGATCCGTTTATACTGATCGTAGCGCTCGCTCATGCGCAATCCGCTGTGCAGCAGGGCCACCTCCTCGCCGAAATAGGTGGAAAAGCGAGCCATCATCTGCGGAGTAAGCGCAATTTCCGGGACAAGGATCATCACGGATTTTCCACGCTCCAGCAGTGTCTGTGCCAGACGGATATAGACCAGCGTCTTGCCGCTGCCGGTAACACCTTGCAGCAGCGTGACCCCACCCTTTCCGCTTTCGGTCTGAGCGATGATTTCCTCATACACCTGCTGCTGCTCCTCATTGAGTACAATGGGGTCAGCCGATGCCGTATAGATTTTCTCCGTGATCCTGTACTCCTCCTGCTCTCGCAGCGTGAGAAGCCCCAGCTTCTCCAGTCGGCGCAGCGCCGGGCGGGATACCCCGGTATAGTAGCACAATTCGTGCACGGGCGTCTCCCCGTAGCGAGAGAGAAACACCAGTGCGTCATATTGGCGAGGAGCCTTTTTCGCCCGCTCCTGTGCCGCAGTCATGGCCTCCTCACCGGAAACAGCCAGGGAAGCCAGCAGCACTACCTTATCCTGCACTCGTCGGTTGGTTTCCGTGATGCACTCCACGACCCCCTGACGTCGCAGGCGGGCGAGGACCACGGTGACCTCTTCACCGAAATCGTTTTGCAATGCCTGCTCTTCACGGGGCCCGTCTGCCAGTGAGCGGCAAATACAGGCATCCCGGGCAGAGAGATCTTCCCAGTTGGCACCGGGGCACAAGGTCCAGCTCTGGCGGTATCGATACCACACACCGGCCGGAAGGATCGTGCGGACGGCGTCGTAAACCGTGCAAAAATAGCGCTGACGCATCCACAGTGCCAGACGGATCTGCTTTTGTGACAGGATCGGCTCTTCGTCCAGCACCTGGCGCACCGCTTTGAGCGGCTTGTCCGGCACAGATACATAGAGTGACAAAATCACTCCCTCGCAGACCCGATTCCCGCGGCCGAAAGGCACCAGAACACGGCACCCCTCGGCGGCGGTCAGATCATCCGGCAGGATATAATCATAGGGTCTGTCAATGGCGTAGGTTGCCGCCGAAACGGCAATTTTGGCAATCTGCGGCACTGACACTCACCCCCTCATACACCTCGTCCTTACTTCTCTTCGATGGTCGTATCCATGCTGTGGGCATCGAATTTACCCTCGGCAACCTCATGAATCGCCAGCGTTACGGGCTTATCGTCCAAATGCTGGCCGTTGTTCTCGGCCTCCACCGAAATCTGTCTGGCTCTGCGGGCCACAACGTTTACCATCATATAACGGTTGGGGATGTACTCGGTCAGTTTGTTCATTGCGGGATAAAGCATCATAATAATCAACTTCCTATCTGCCTGAAGGCTAAAAATTTACAAAATATGGAGTGGAACTTACATTCCCTCGATCTCACTGATCCGGTCGGCGGCACGGCAGTGCTCGGCGCTGAGAATCGCATCCAGCTCGGCAACTGCCTGCTCCACCGAATCATTGATCACAAAATAGTCATAGCTGCTGGCGGAGTTCAGCTCCACCTTGGCGCGCAGCAAACGCTTCTGCACCTTTTCCGGAGAGTCGGTTCCGCGGTCGGTAAGTCGCCGCTCCAATTCCTTCCAAGACGGCGGAGCAATGAAGATCCGCACCGTTTCCGGCCGCTTTTCGCACACCTGCGTAGCTCCCTGGATCTCAATGTCCAAAATCACATCCTGCCCACGCTCCATGGCCTCGTCCACATAGCGTTTGGGGGTGCCGTAAAAGTTGCCTACATACTCGGCGTGCTCCAAGAACTCATCACGGCCCAGCATGGTGCGGAATGTTTCAGCGTCAATAAAATGATAATGCTGACCGTCCTTTTCCCCTTTTCGGGGCTGCCGTGTCGTTGCCGACACGGAGAAAAACAGGTTGTCACGCTTTTTCATCAACGCATGAAGCACCGTACTCTTTCCCACGCCGGATGGGCCGGAAATAATGAAGGTTTTTCCTTTTCTCTGACGCAAAATTCATTCCTCCTCTGTAAAGTCTTCTGGCTTTAACCCTAAACGCGGAGCCATCTTTTCAGCGGACAGAGCCGACAAAATCACATGATCACTATCCATGATCAGCACGGCGGCGGTCTTCCGTCCGTAGGTGGCATCGATCAGCATCCCCCGATCGCGGGATTCCTGGACCAAGCGTTTGATCGGCGCAGAATCCGGGCTGACAATGGCCAGCAGCCGCTGGGCGGACACCAGATTTCCAAAGCCAATATTAATGAGCTGCATCTGCGGCCCTCCTTATTCGATATTCTGCACCTGCTCGCGGATCTTCTCAACCTCTGCCTTCATATTCACCACGTCCTGTGTGATGGCGAGATCGTTGCACTTCGAGCCGATCGTGTTGCATTCACGGTTGACCTCCTGAATAAGGAAGTCGAGCTTACGGCCCACCGGCTCGGTGCTGTCCAGCATCGTACGAAGCTGGGCAATATGACTGCGCAGGCGCACCGTCTCCTCATCCACAGCAATCTTATCTGCGAAGATGGCCGCCTCCGTGAGGATCCGGCTCTCGTCGATGGTGGTAGACTGCAGCACCTCGGCCATTTTCGTTTCCAGTCGGGTACGATACTCTGCTACAGTCTGCGGAGACTGCTTCTCCACCTTCCCCACCGTAGTCTCGATGGTCAGCAGGCGGCTGCCGATGTCTTCGGCCATGCGCCGGCCTTCAACGGCACGCATTTCATTATAAGCACAAAGAGCCTTGTCTAATACCAGACAGATATCTGCAGAGACGGAGTCCAGGTCCTCCTCCGCCTTAGTCACGGTCAGAACCTCCTGAAAACGTGCCAAGTCCATCGCTGTTACGTGACCTTCCAGTCCCAGCATATCCTGCAAATGAGTCATCGCCTCGTAGTAGCCCCGTGCCAGCGGCTCATTAACCGACACAACGGATACATCGGCTGCCGAAGCATCGATACTGACAAAGACATCGACCTTACCGCGCGACACCGCCTTTTGCACCAGCGCCTTCATGGCGTCCTCAGCGAAACAATAGCTGCGAGGCATCTTAATACTGCAATCCAGATACCGATTATTGACGGAGCGCACCTCGACCGTAATATCTCTCCCGTTCAGGTTCTCTCTGGCCCGGCCGTAACCGGTCATACTTTTTACCACAGTGGTTGTCCCCTTTCTCTATTCAAACAAAATCAGCAGCACCAGAAATAGCCGCCGCCGCCCAACAGGTTGCAGCACATCCATGTGGTGCAGCAGCGCAGACAGTTGGAGTCGCAATTGGCGGTATGAATATTACTGTAGCCGTCGGGGCGATAGGTCCCAGAGCGGCCCTCTACCATATCCAGCGCACGCAGATATTCCGGGTTGTTGGGCTCCAGCTGTACGGCGGTCTGGATATAGCGCTTGGCCTCATCCATCCAGCCGCGGCGATAGTAGACGGAGCCCTTCAGGAAGTTCCACTCGGCGCCGTGGTTGCTGCTGGCATTCAGCAGCTCCTCGGCCAAATTCAGATTCCCCTGCTGGATGGCCATACGCACCCGCAAAAATTCCTGATTGCCGCCATAGGCACTGCCATACCCGTAGTTGGCATAGCCGCCGGTCCCATATCCGGTCCCATAGCCTGCCGCCCCGTATCCGGTGCCGTAGCCCGAAGAAGTACCGGCTGAATGTGCCGTGCGTCCCCGGCGCTGCTCCTGAATCATTTCATACGCCTCATTGATTTCCTTCATCCGCTCCTGTGCCAGATCGGCCAGCGGATTATCATGATAATTGTCCGGATGGTATTTCCGGGCCAATTGCCGATATGCCTTTTTGATCTCCTCGTCACTTGCGGTGCTGGAGACACCCAGTACCTGATAAGGATCGCTCATAGTTCTGCTCCTGCCTTTCGTGTTGGGTTGCTCTTTTCTCTCTTTTTCCTCTGGTGAAAGGTACCATCCAAAACGGCTCGTCCCACCCCGTACATTCCCTCGTAGACAACGCTGCGAATAATCGGCGTCCAGCAGCCAAAGTCTGCCAGCTCAAAGGCCGCCGACATCTGCTCAATGGAGCGGTCCATGGTTCCGGCCAGTTCCTCCCGGCTTTCCGGCGTCAGGACGCCCTGAACGTGGGAAAAGCGCAAGGCCAGCGGATTATAGCTCCCGCTGCGTAAATCTTTCTTCAAATCATCTGCCGCATCCGTGAGGTAGATCCAACGGCCCAGATGGTAAAACATCTGCCGCAGAATCCGGCGGCGTGTCCGATCCTCCACCGTCTCTGCCGCACCGGCCAGCAACAGGGCAAATGTGTCCGCAGGCGGGTCGATGGCCGTACACCCGCTCTGCTCCAGTTCGTCCAGTGCCTGCAGCTGCTCCCGAGTATTTCGGTCAAAATCCGGCTGAAGTCGCCGCGCTTTTTCATAGGCACGGCGCAAAAAGAGGGAGGCCGCCCGATACTTCAGCCCACGCCAAAAGCCGTGGTCGGCCACGCCGTCCTGCAGCTGCCACCAAGTCAGGATCACGCTCATATCCGCGGCAGTATCCAGGGCGGCATTGGGTTGGGCACACCCGTGTTTTTTCAAAGGATGAACGATGCAGCTCTTTTGACAGCAGCTGCAAGAGTGCCCGTCGCTGAGCAGGATCGCCAAAAATGTCAGATCATAGTTAAGGATCATCCGTGCCGCCAGATAATAGCGGCGCTGAAGCGTATGACACAGGCCGCAATAGGCAGAGGAGAAAATCTCCTGCTCCTCTTTTGTCAGTCGTCCCGGTGACGGTCGTACATAGCCAAACATCAGAACAAACGTAAAATCGTATATGTCAGTGCACCGCTGTGCCGCGCATGGCGGTCCACCAATACGCAGGGAATCATGGACAGCGCCGCAGCCCCGATTGCAATGGCGTAGCGCACTCCTTCAGCCAGCCCTTCGGTCATGAAGTACCCGGCCAGAAACAGGATCACCGGCAAAAGATAGACCAGCGCCACAACACCCAACAGCTTCTGCGTGCTGCTCTCCACCACAACCTTTTCTCCCGGCTTGGCATCCACCGGGTTTTTCGCCGTGGCATAGATGGCAGCTCCGGTCATGCCGCAGCCGGCGCACTCCTCGCAGTCATGGCCGCACGCCGTCTTGCGCGGAACAGAGATCCGGGCAAGACCATCGCCTAAAATTTCTTCTACTGTCGCAATTTGCGTCATTCTTTTCTTCCTTTCACGTTTCCTTACGCCGCAGGCTTGGAGACATTGACAATGATCTGATACGTCCCCTTGATCCCCACATTTTGCGCCCCCGGGACAGTGACAGTGACCGGCACGGTAAAACTGCCTTCCCCGGTGATTTCACTTAGATTTGCCGTGATCTGCAGTTTATCGCCCGTCAGGGCCTCGATCTCGCTGGCAAGGCCACGCACGGTGATGTCCAGCCGCTCGGTCACGGGTGTTGCCTCGAGCCCCTCGGGGACGTTTTCCAGTGCAAACTGGTTGACTGTGATCGTTTTTTCACTGATCCCACTGACCACAATGGTGACGGTAGCCACCTGCTCGCTGTCATCCTTGAGATAGCAGCCCTCCGGCATGGGCACCGTATAGCGCAGACTCTGGGATTCCGCCAGATCCTGTAGATAAATGGTATCCAGAACAATTTCATTGACCGAGTCAAGTATGTCCTTATCGCCCACCAAGACCACAGCTGCCGGGTCAATGCTGTAATCCACCTGTGCCATTGTGGAGCCGGGTACCTCAACAAAATTGATTTTCAGCGGTACCTTCTTCACGCTCTTCACCGGCAAGGTGGCCTGAATCAGCTTTGTGGCAGCGCGGATCTTCTCGTTCTTGATCGGGATATCATTGTAGTCATAGAGCTGGAATTCCAGCGCCTTGGTCACGGTTTTTTGTGCCCCGCTCACATCCAGTTTTACCTTAGCATAAGCCACATTCAGCAGATCATCCCGCTGGGCATGCAATACCAGCTGTACAGGGTCCAAAACCAGCTCTTCACTTAAGAATCCGTCTGCGATCTTTCCTGTAACTTCGCAGTGAATAGGAATTTCTTTTGTATCAAGCTCACCTACGGTCACCGTTATGGAATAGGAACTGGCATATTCCACTTGGATGGAATTCGGCTGCACGTTATCGGGAAAGATCACCTCATACCGTAAGGATTGAATCCCCGTATCTGAAATTTTAGAGGTATCGGCCACAATGCGAATCTGCTCCTTGTTCAGCTTCCAGAGGACCTTTCTCGGCCCTTTCAGCCGGAGATCAATCGTTGTGTCATAGCCGGAGAGCAGCATCAACCCATTATCAGCCAACACGGTATTCTCACTGGCAAACTCCACCGGGATATTGTGCACCGTGGTTGTCACATTCGTGATCTTCACGGTATCCACATAAAACCAGATGGCGATGGCGGCCAGAATAGATCCAATAACAAGGAAGATCTTGCGGCTCTGCTCTGCATCCGCAGTTGTCCGTTCCTTTTTATTCTTTTCCATTCTGCTCCCCCTTTCTTCTGCTCTTTAATAACTCAGAGAGCGCAAAGCGCGATTTATCCACTTCTTCTTCGTTGGATGGCATCAGCTCGTTGCGCAGAAGCTGGCCCAATGTTTCCGGCATTAGATGGCGCTTGAGCATACCGCCCAGCGCCACAGAGATGGACCCTGTCTCTTCCGAGACGATGACCACCACTGCATCGGAGTTTTCGCTCATGCCGATACCGGCACGGTGCCGCATACCGAGATCACGGCTCAGATTCACGTTCTTGGAGAGCGGCAGCATACATCCGGCGCCCAAGATCCGCCCGTTGCGGATGATCACCGCGCCGTCGTGCATGGGCGCCTTGACAAAGAAAATATTCTTGAGCAGTTCCCCGGACACCGCGGCATCCAGCGTAGTGCCGCTGCGGATCATATCGTCCAGCAGGATCTCCCGCTCAAAGACGATCAGCACGCCTGTCCGACTCCGTGACATTTCGGTGCAGGCCACCACAGTCTGGTCGATGGCCTGCTCCAGTTCCGATATTTTTTGCTGCGGTGCAAACATCTTGATCAGCCGGATGTTCTTACTGCCCAGCTGCTCCAACAGTCGGCGGATCTCCGGCTGAAAGAGGATGATCAGTGCCAGAACGCCCCACTCCAACAGGTGTCCCAAAATATAATTGACACCCCGTAAGTCCAAGGCGTAAGAGCCCAGCACAATCACCAGCAGCACGGCCACGCCCTTGAAAATGTTTCCCGCCTGCGTACTCTTAAACAGAGAGAGTATCTTATAGATCAGGAATGCCATAATGGCGACATCCAGAATATCCGACGGGCGGATCAGCAGCAGATATCTCCCAATACCTTCTATGACCGATAAGACCGAATCCATATCGTCATCCTTTCTGCAGCGCACACAGATGCGCATACCAATAGATAATACTATTATATCGAATATATTGGGAAATTGCAACAAAAAAAGAGAGTCTGAATCTTACGTTTTCACGAAAGAATATCGGATAATTCTGTTAGAAATCGATCCATCTGGGCCTTCGTATTGAATGCAGAAGGGCTGAGACGAATCGTCCCGGTGTGCAGTGTTCCCGCGGTCCGGTGCGCCAGCGGAGCGCAGTGCAGACCTGCACGGACAGCGATGCCCCGCTGTGCCAGCTGCTCGCCCACTTCCTGGCTGTCCCGCCCCTCGGCCACGAAAGAGAGAACACCCGTCTGGTCCGCTTCCCGATCCGCCAGCCAAAGCCTCACCCCAGGTATGGTCTGCATCTGCTGCGCGGCATAACGCGTCAATGCCCGCTCGTGCTGAGCGATCGCCGCCACGCCCATGGAGCGAACGAAGCGCATCCCCGCCAGTAATCCTGCAATACCGGGCATATTGTGCGTTCCTGCTTCCAGACGATCCGGGAGTTCCGCCGGCATGGTCTGCTGACGTGAGACGCTTCCCGTTCCGCCCTCCAGCAAAGTGCTGATCTCGCCGCAATGGCAAAGCAGCAGTCCCGTCCCCTGCGGTCCGTAAAGCCCCTTATGCCCCGGCATGGCAACAAAAGCCGCCCCCAGCTGTTCTACGTTGATAGGGACCACGCCAGCGGATTGAGACGCATCGATGATCAGCGGGACCCCTGCCTTTTTGCATACATCTGCAATTTGCTCCACCGGCTGGCGGTACCCGAACACATTGGATACGTGGTTGCAGATTACCACATCCGCCCTCTGTCCAATCGCTTCCCGGAATTCCTCCACCGCTTTCTCCGGACAAAAAAGAGGCGTATCCACGATCACCCGTTCTGTCCGCGGGATCGCGTGCAGCGGCCGGGTAACTGCGTTGTGCTCATAGCCGGAAAGGATCACACGGCTCCCCGGTTTTACCAGCGATTTGATGGCTATATTCAGCGCATGGGTCGCATTCTGTGTAAAAATTACCTTCTCCGGTGAGGAAACGCCAAATAACTCTGCCGCTTCCATGCGGCAGGAAAACGCCGTCTCCTCAGCTAAGCGGGAGGCCGGATAGCTGCCTCGGCCCGGTGAACTCATGGTCCGAATCCCCTCTTCTACCGCACGCTGCACCGAGCAGGGCTTTTCCAGTGTGGTTGCACCGGCATCCAAATAAATCATCCGCTCACCTCCTCATATCCATCGTCACTTTTCCGATAGATCCGCAGTGGAGCCAATCCATTTTCTTCCAGAATGGACAGGGCCGACGCCAGATCTTTTTCTTTCAAATCTATGGCATAACCGCAGCCATTTATACTCACGGCAGACGGCGCTTTCAGCCAACGCGCGAGGATTCCGTTTTGTTCCAGTAGCCGAGCCATACGCTGCACTTGGGTGACAGACCGCGCGATCATTAGACAATGCTCCATTGTACTCCTCCTTTACGCTCCATTTTATGGATTTAGGCAGCGGTAGGTGCGCTGGAATACGCAGAAGGCCCGGCAAACTGCGAAAGGCGGCACCTTCTCTCCTTCTTCGTGGCATCGATCAGGCGTTGCTTTTCCAAAAAGAAAAGCGGAAAATCCCGAAGGATTTTCCGCCCGTCGATCCATATTCGATCATTTCCATACAGCACAGGAACAGCCCCTGGCAATCACGGGACGAAAAGCAGTCCCTGTGAAGCCTGCCGCATCAGCGAGGCAGACGCTCGACCAGGGCAACGGCATGTGCAGCCATGCCCGAACCGTCTCCCGTAAATCCAAGATGCTCTTCCGTCGTGGCCTTGATGCCCACCTGATCCACCTCGATTCCCAATGCTTGCGCCAGATTGCGGCGCATCTCCCCCCGATAGGGAGCGATTTTCGGTGCCTGCACAATCAAGGTGGCATCCAAATTCACCACCTGTACGCCGCTGTCCTGCAGCCTTGCCGCCACACGCTCCAGAAGCAAAAGGCTGGATATATTCAGAAATGCCTGATCATTATCCGGAAACAAGCTGCCAATATCTTCCATACCTGCAGCCCCCAGCAGCGCATCCATAACCGCATGGGTCAAGACATCTGCATCAGAATGTCCCAGCAGCCCCTTCTCATAGGGTACCGTCACGCCGCCTAAAATAAGGGGTCTGCCCTCCACCAGACGATGCACATCATATCCATGTCCAATCCGTAAATTTGTCATTCTCTATTTTCTCTCCCTGCCATGATGACTTCTGCCAGCGCCACATCCATGGGCGTGGTAATTTTCACATTCTCACGATCTCCCTCTGTCAAGTAAACTTGCTTGCCAAGCCGCTCAACAGCGCTGGCATCGTCGGTGACAGCAGCCCCCGCATCAAGCGCCGCCTGCAGGGCAGCCTTCAAAAGATCCGCCTGAAATACTTGCGGTGTCTGTATGGCGAAGAGGGCGTTTCGGTCCGGTGTGGAAAGGACCCGGCCCTCTCCATCGGCAACTTTGATGGTATCGATCACCGGAATCGCAGGAACGGCTGCATTGGTCCTCACTGCCATCCTGATCACCTGATCGATCATTTCCGGCTGCACTAAAGGGCGGGCGCCGTCGTGTACCGCCAACAGTACCGACTGCGGATCGGCCTCCAGCGCTGCTGCCAACACCGACTCCGTTCGGGTGGCGCCGCCAACAATAACACGTACCGGCTTATGGAGTCCGGCTCGGTGACACAGCGCTGCCACATCCTCCAGCAGATCCTGCTGCGTTGCAACAATGATCTCATCCACCTGTTGGGCCTGATCGATGGCTTGCACAGTATGCATCAACACCGGTTTTCCCTGAATTTCCATCAGCAGCTTATTTTCACCGCCCATACGGCGGGAAGTCCCGGCTGCCGGCACGATCGCCGAGCAAAAGGGATGCTTACTTTTTTTCTTACGGATTCCAAACATGTCAACGATCTCCCAGCATCATGATCTCATCAATTTTTTGCTCCACATCCGTGTATTCCGCACCGGTCACCAGTACGATCTCCGAAATTAAAATCTGTTTAGCGGAATGAAGCATTTTCCGCTCACCGTTGGAGAGGCCTCGCTGGCGATCACGCCACATCAGACCTTTGATCACCCGAGAAACTTCCAGTAAATCGCCGCTTTTGATACGATCCATATTTTCTCGATACCGGTGGTTCCAGTTCACATTCATGTCGGCATCCAGTGCAGGGATCTCCGCTATGATCTCTTCAATATGCTCTGTTGAAGAAAGCGGACGAATGCCGATGGACTCGCAATTCTCTATAGGGATCTTTAAAACAAGGCCCCCCACTGACATGCGAAAAACATAATACTGTGCACGCTGCCCGTTGATCCGCTCATCGACAATCTCTTCGATCACGCCTGCCCCATGCATCGGATGTACCACACGGTCCCTTACCTGAAACATCTCCGGTTCTCCTTTCTCCCATTACGGTCATCTTACCCACATATCCATATTATAGACAGATTCGACGTTATTTTCAATGGAAAGTGGACAAGTTATCCCATAGAAAGCGGAAAATGTTAAACTATTTACTGCTTTTAGGTCAGTTTTTTGAAGTGTTGACGTTCTATGGTGTTATGAGATCCGACGGACGGGGCCAGTTTTTCTGTCAGAAAGCCATCCGCAATCGGCGCAAAAAAATAGCGCCGGACAGTCTGCTGCTGTTCCGGCGCTATCTGCGTCATTCGTTAAAATGTAAGGCGCATCTGGTTCCATGCCACATTACCATGAACGGATTGAGAAACACCCTCATTAACAAAGCCAAACTTGGCATAATAGTGCACCAGTGCATCCTTGCACGTCAGCACCATGCCCATCCGCCCCTGGGCCTTGGCCTCATCAATGGCGCAATGCAGGAGCTTTTCGGCCAATCCACGCCGGCGATACGCCGGAATGGTATTCACGCCGAAAATCATCTGCCAGTCGCCGTTTTCGCGATGCAGTTCTGCCTTTTCATACATTTCATCCGTTAAATCCCGTGCATCTGTAACCATTCCGTTGACAAAGCTGACAAGCCGATCCTCATCATACATCAACCAAAAGTGGCGCGGGTACGCACGCAGGCGGGCGCGGAAGGACTCCTTCGTAGCAGCTTCAGCTGCGGGAAAGCACTCTGCCTCCACCTCTGTCAGCGCCTGTAGATCTGCTAACGTTGCGTGTCTGATCTCCATAGTAATCTCCTTTTCCCAGATGAAAGACCCGGCGCATACAGCGCCGGGTCGTATTGCGTCTCAACGCAAATTAGTCGTCGTATTCCTCGGCAGCAGGAGCCAGCAGAGCACGAATGGACAGGGAGATCTTCTGCTTCTCCTCGTCAATTGCCGTGATCTTGGCGTCCACGATCTCACCCTCGCTCAGAACATCGCCGGGCTTATCGATGCGGCGATCAGCGATCTGGGAGATATGGATCAGGCCATCCACACCGGGAACAACCTCAGCGAATGCGCCGAAGTCCATCAGCTTTACGATACGGACAGAAGCCACATCGCCTACCTGATAGGTCTCCATGAACTTATCCCAGGGGTTGCAGGAACGATCCTTCACACCCAAAGAAATCTTGTGCTTCTCAGCGTCGAAGGAAATGACATACACATCCAGCGTGTCACCCACAGAAACGACCTCGGCGGGGGTCTTAATGCGGGACCAAGACAGCTCGGAGATATGTACCATACCATCCACACCACCGATATCGACGAACACACCGTAAGAAGTCATGGACTTCACAACGCCGGTGTAACGCTTGCCCTCTTCAATGTTGGCCCAGATCTCAGCCTGTGCAGCCTGACGTGCCTCATAGGTCACGGCACGGATGGAACCCACCACACGGCGGCGAGCACGGTTGACCTCTGTAATACGCAGGGAAACAGTCTGGCCGATCATGGTGCTCAGATCGGTGCCGCGGGGCTGGCCGCTCTGGGAAGCGGGCACGAACACGCGCACGCCCTTCACATTGACGACGATACCGCCCTTGTTCTCCTCGGTTACCTTACCCTCGAGAGTGGTCTTCTCCTCTCTGGCAACCTCGATGTCCTCCCAGACTTTCACAGCATCCAGACGCTTCTTGGACAGCATCGCATAGCCCTCGACATCGTTCACGCGGATGATGTAGGTCTCGATCTCGTCGCCGACCTTCACCACATCCTCAGGCTTTACGTTGGGATCTGCGGACAGCTCGTCAACGGAAATGTAGCCGGCCTGCTTGCAGCCCAGATCTACCTGCACCTCGGTGGGACCCACGGAGGTCACAATGCCTGTTACCTTCTCTCCTGTATTTAAAGTCTTAAAAGATTTTTCCAGCATTTCTTCGAAGCTTTCTTCCATAGCTTCCGTGGTCTTGATTTCTTCGCTCATCGTTGTATATACCTCCTTAATGATGCCCGCAGGCGTGGACGCGCCGGCCGTAAGCCCCGCCACAGAGCAACCATTAAAGAAGTCCGATGAGAGCTCCCCTGCCTGTTCGATCTGAACTACGGCAGAACAGCGTCCGCTGCAAATTTCTGTCAAATGTTTGGTGTTGGCACTTTTACGATCTCCGACCACGACCATAGCATCAACGGTAGCAGCGATTTCTGCCGCCTCCGTCTGACGCCTATACGTAGCATTACATATTGTATCAAATATTTTTGCGTTTGTACACTGTTTTTTTAGAATTTCTTCGGAACTTTCCCAAATTGTCCGGATGCAGGTGGTCTGGGCCACCATCGTGAGGGGCAGATGGCAGCGATTCGGGTCCTCTTGCAGCCAATTTTCCAGTTCCTGCGGCCCGTCAAAGATCAGCGAGTGATCCGACCAGCTGGCCACTCCCATCACTTCCGGGTGCTGTGGTTCCCCGATAATCACAGGGATGCGCCCTTCCTCATCGGCTTTAGCCACCAGCTGCTGAATCCGCAGGACATTGGGACAGGTGGCATTGATGCACTCTGCGCCAATCCCGGCCAGATAGTCCATCACGTTTTTCTTTTCTCCGTGGGAGCGGATGATCACCGCTTCTCCGGGCCGGACTTGCGAGGTGTGGTCCACTTGGCGGGCTCCCAGCGCCTCCAATTCTGCCACCACATTGGCATTATGAATGATGCTGCCCAGCATCACACAGCCACCCTTTTCCTCTGCTGTCTGTCGTGCCAGCTTCACAGCGCGCTCCACACCGTAGCAAAATCCGGCGCTCTTGGCAAGAATTACGTCCATTTTTCTTCTCCCAATGCATATGCCTGCCGTAAAATTTCATCGGCGTTGGCTTGATATTCCTCCGCAGTTCCCTTTCGCCCTGTATACACCGGCGCATAGGGCTCTCCGATCACGATCCGCGTCTTACGAAAAAGCTTTTGTTCCGGTGAGATATACACCGGCTGCAGCTTTACCCCACTGCGAATGGCCATCATGGCGATGCCACCCTTGGCCTCTACGTCTCCTCGCTGCTTCACCCGTGTTCCTTCCGGGAAAATCATGAGGTTCCACCCACTCTTCAAGCTGCTGATGGCTGTTTTGACAGCCATCACATCCGAATTGCCACGGTCAATGCCAAAAACACCCACTTTACGCAAAAACGCACCTAAAATCGGCTTCTCCATGAGCTGCTTTTTGGCCATAATTCGCATGGGAAACGAGGCGGGCAGCGCCAGAATCAGCAAGATCGGGTCCAATGCGTGTCCGTGGTTGGGACAGAGGATCACCGGCTCGTCCCCCAGATGGGAGAGACCCTCTACCTGTACAGGGAAAATGAGACGTGCCAGCGGTCCTACCAGCAGCCGAAGCCAGTAATAGAGCTGATTTCTCAATTTGTTCAATGTGTCAGCCCCTCTCGAATCACAGTGAGCAGCCGATCAAGACTCTCCTCAAAATCCAAGGAACTTGTGTCCACCACCACAGCGTCCTCCGCCTGTCGAAGCGGCGCTACGTCCCGGTGCATATCGGCCCAGTCACGATCTTCAATCTGGCGCAGCACCTCATCAAAGGGCTGCGGTGTTCCACGCTGCTCCAATTCCAGCATCCGCCGCTTGGCCCGCATCTCCACCGAAGCGGTGAGATAGATCTTCACGTCCGCATCGGGCAGGACCACGGTTCCGATGTCACGGCCATCCATGATGACACTGGACTTCTTGGCAAGATCCCGCTGCATCTGAAGCAAAAAGGCCCGCACCTCGCCGATAGCCGATACACCGGAGGCGTAGAGAGAGATCTCCGGGCGCCGGATCTCCTCGGTCACGTCCTCGCCGTTGAGATACATCCGCTGCAGCCCGTCTGTGCCGTAGCGCATCTCAATCGTCAGCTCCGGCAGCACTGAAGTCACCGCCGCATCTTTCGGATCAAGACCGCGGCGAAAAACCGCATAACCAATGGAGCGATAGATCGCTCCCGTGTCCACATACACGATCCCCAAACGGGCCGCCGCGGCCTTGGCCAGCGTGCTCTTACCCGCCCCCGAAGGCCCGTCCACCGCCACAGAATAAATCTTTTCGTCCATGTTATCTCTCCTTCTCCTCCGCAGCGGACACGCCGGCAGTATGCCCGGTTGCCCAAGCAATCTGCAGGTTGAATCCGCCGGTATATGCATCCACATCCAACAGCTCTCCGGCCAGATAGAGTCCCGCGACCCGCTTTGACTCCATAGTGGAGGGCTGCACTTCGCTGACCTTCACGCCGCCGGCCGTAACAATGGCCTCCCGAACCGGCCGCGGTCCCGTGACCGGCACTGGGAACTTCTTGAGAAGCTCTACCAGAGCACGCCGTTGTTCCCGCGTCACGGAATGGGCCTTCAGCCCCTCGGGGATCTCCAGTTTCTCCATCATGACCCCTACCATACTGCTGGGGACGAGGCCGGCGATGATCTTCTCGTAATCCCGGTTATGCTGTTCTGTCAGGTCCCGCAGGATACGTGCTTCCAGTTTAGGAAGATCCAGCGCCGGCTTCAAGTCGATCTGCAGGCGATACTGTTCTTTCTCCCAGTTTCGCAAATGAGCGCTGGCCGACAGGATCAGCGGACCGGACACGCCGAAATGCGTAAATAGCATTTCACCGAATTCTTTGAAAATCACCTTATTTTTCTTATTAAAGACAGTCAATTCTACATTTTTCAGCGCCAAACCCTGCATTTTCCCGCAGCAGGTGTCGCTGCTCTCCAACGGGACCAGCGAGCCCCGCGGCTCAACGATCGTATGCCCCAGTGCCGCTGCGATGCGATAGCCGTCTCCGGTGCTGCCCGTTCCGGGATAGGAGACACCGCCGGTGGCCAACACAACCGCCTCGGCAGGGTATGTATCTTTTTCACCACGGACACCGACCACGTGTCCCTCTTCCTGCCGGACCTCCATGGCCCGGTCCTGTACCCAGCTGACACGCAGCTGCTGCAGCCGGCGGCGCAGTGTATCCGTAATGGTGAAGGCACTGTCAGACTGCGGAAACACACGGTTTCCGCGCTCCGTTTTCAGCGCCGCTCCCAGCTTTTCAAAAAACGCCATGGCGTCCTGACTGCTGAATCGGGAAAAGGCGCTGTAAAGGAACCGCCCGTTATGGGGGACGTGAGCCAACAGCTCCTCCACCGAACAGTTGTTGGTCACATTACAGCGGCCCTTGCCGGTAATATTGATCTTCTTCCCCAGGCGCTCATTGGGTTCAAGCAGCGTAACAAGTGCCCCTCGCTCTGCTGCAGCAATGGCCGCCATCATTCCGGCGGCTCCGCCGCCAATCACTACAATTTTTTTACTCATCTTCTGCCCTGCCAAAAATACTATACGTTGACCAGACCCGTTCCATTTCGGAGAAGGTACTGGAAACTTCCTCATTCTTCTGCTGACCAATCGCCACGATCAGCGCGTTCAAAAGGCTCAGTGGTGCCGTCATCGAGTCAACAAAAGAGATCATATCACTGCCCACCAACAAAGAGGCACACGCGGACTTGTACAAGGGGGACATCTTACTGTCGGTGATAGCGATCACGTCCGCTCCGTGACTCTTGGCAAAGTTGACGGCACTGACGGAAACCTTGGAGTAGCGCGGAAAACTGAGCCCCAGGAGAATATCACCCGGCCCGATATGGATGAGCTGCTCAAAAATTTCACCGCCGCCGAAATTCTCCACCAGTGTGACATTCTTGAAGATCCATTGAAGATAGAAATTCAGATAGCCTGCCAGAAATGCAGAAGAGCGCACGCCCAAAATATAGATGTGCTGGGCATTGATCAGCTTCTCCACCACAAGATTAAAAGCATCACGGTCCACATTTTCCAGGGCCTCATGGATGCTGACCATGTCCCGGTGCAGTACATTTTCCAGCACATCCTGCCCCATCATCTGATTCCGGGAGACCTCGATGCGCTGAATGGATGTCAGCCTTCCCCGGATCAGCTCCTGCAGCGCCTTTTGCATATCGGGGTAGCCCGTATAGCCCAGCTGTGCAGCAAAGCGCACCACGGTGGATTCACTGGCGTGGGCGGCCCGTCCCAGGCGGCCGGCGGTCATGAAGGCCGCCTTATCATAATTTTCCAGAATGTAGTCGGCGATCCGCTTCTGCCCCTTGGAGTAGGTCTCCATATTGGACTGGATGATATGCAGTACGTTTTTGATCATCACGCATCCTCCCCCTTCAGTGCAGCGATCTCATGGTCCTTCAGATACCGCCACTGCCCCGGCTTCAAATCGCCCAGGCAGAGCGTGTGCTCGGCGATCCGCTGCAGACGCAGCACCTGCAGGCCGCACTGCTGACACATCCGCCGGATCTGGCGGTTTTTTCCCTCGTGGATCACGATTTCCAACAAGGCCCGTGTGTCGTTCCCTTGGAGCAGCCGTACCTGTGCCGGACGGATGGGCTCTGCGTCGATGGATCGAATGGCCCCAAGCCGCGCCGCTGCGCCGCGGATCTGGCCGCATACGGTCACACGGTAGGTTTTATTCACTTCCCCGCGGGGATGGAGCAGACGCTGCGTCAGCGCGCCATCGTTGGTAAAGAGCAGCAGTCCCTCGGAATCCATGTCCAGCCGCCCCACCGGGAAAACCCTCTCTGCACAATCCGCCACCAGCTGTGCCGCCGTTTTCCGTCCCCGCTCATCAGAGACGGTGGTCACATATCCCCGGGGCTTATTGAGCATCAGATAGACCGGTTCCGGGCGCGCAGCAAGCGGTTTCCCATCGATCTCGATGGTGTCCTGCTCTATATCGGCACTCTCCCCCAGCCGGGCAATTCTGCCGTTCACACAAACACGCCCGGCACGCAGCAGCTCTTCTGATGCGCGCCGGGAGCAGACACCCGCCCGGGCAATAATTTTTTGTAATCGCTCCGTCATGGTGCGTTTCCTTCCTCCTGCTTTGCCAAGTGGGCAAAGCCGTAATCATAAAGTGCGGCGTGATCACGCCAGTCGGCGCCGTCATTGAGGGTCACAGCCACCAACAGCCGCCCCTCACGCACGGCGCAGCTGACGAGCGTCCGTCCGGCGGCCTTCGTATAACCGGTCTTTAGCCCGATACAGCCCTCCACATCCCGCAAAAGCCGATTGTGGTTGGTCATGGTCCGACTCCCTACGCTGGCCTGTTTTGTGGAAGCGATCCGCATCAATCCGGGATGCTGCGCAGCGCAGACCGCCAGCCGTGCCATATCCCGCGCGGTAGAGTAATGCGCCTCATCATCCAGCCCATTGGGATTAGCAAACGAAGTGTCCGCCATCCCCAAGATTCTGGCCTTGTGGTTCATCTCGGCCACAAAGGCGTCCACGCTGCCGCTGCTGGCTTCGGCCAGTGCCAGCGCAGCATCGTTGCCACTGCACAAAAGGAGGCCATACAGCAGCTCTTCGACCGTGACCTGCTCCCCCACCTTCAAATACATGGAGGAACCTTCTGTCATGTGAGTTTCCTTTACAGTTATTGTTTTATAAGGAGAATCGTGCTCAAGTGCTACCAGCGCCGTCATTATTTTCGTGGTGCTGGCAATCAGCATCCGCTGATCCGCATTTTTTTCGTAGAGCACCTCACCTGTCTCACCGTTCATCAAAATGGCCGCATGAGCAGAGACTTCCGGCTGCGCAGCACTGCATGGAACGACTCCCAACAGTAGTCCAACCACGCATAAAATCGTCCATATTTTCTCCATAGAACCATCCTCTCTATCGATCATGGTTCCAGTCTATTCATTTAAAACTCGGATTTTTCCTTTTTCTTGTCGATATAGCTCTCCACACGATCCATCACCTGCGGAACCATTTCAATGACACGATCCGCCGTAGAAATGGCCGGAGTACCCACGGGCATCATCCGTGTCACGCCGTCTTTCACGACCAGAAAGGCCACCGGATCTACCTTCACACCGGCCGTGCTGCCGCCGCCAAACTTTGCGGCACCGGCCTGCTTTCCATAATCACCACCGCCGCAGCCAAAACCGAAGCTGAGGCGTGTGACCGGGATCAGCGTCACACCGTCTGCTGTGGTGATGGGCTGGCCGACGATGGTGTTGGAGTCCACCATTTCACGGATCTTGTCCATGGAACTCTCCATGAGCTCCGTCAAGGATTTCTTTTCATTCTTTTCCATCGTATGATTCCTTTCCAACGCTTTGCGCATTCTGTGTAGTTGTTGTCGGCTCTTCTTTCACAGCCGGTTGTTTCTTCCATTTCATATACCATCGCAGCACCGGCACCGCCATGGTGAGTACAATGCTGAGGAGGTCTCCCACACGAAAACGAAGCCCGACCGTCCCCTCAATGGAGGTATGCTGCCTCTCAAAATCCGCCTCCAGATGAATATGCGGATCGGGAATTTGCAGCAGCTGCTCCAATTGCGGCATGACCACCCACATGGCACTGTTGGCCCAGCCGTACACCTGTGCCAGCTGCGCAGGATCCTCTCCGCCGAAGGTGATCGCCAGCTGCATCGGGTGCACAAGCATCCGTCGCCGTGTCTTACGAAGCGCCTTTTTCAGCGCCTCCCAGAAAACCGGCAACGCCGGTCGAAGCTCACGGAAGGTGGGACGCGGGGCTTTTTTCTCCTCCTCACTGTCCGTCTCCTTCAGCGGTTTCTTGCCTTCTTTTTCCCTTTTTTTCGACGCCTTGGCCCGCTTCCTTTTCTTTTCCGGTGCAGGCATCAGATCGATTTTTATAGGACCCACCGTTGCCGCCACATATAGCTTTTCACCAAAAGCAATCGTTATGCCCACACGCAACAGCAGGACTATCAGGAGCAGCACCAGGATCGCTCCAATGATCCACCAAACGACCACACGGCCCCCTCCTTTCCCTGGTCTGTCTTATTGTGCAGGCGGTATTTCTTCGATCAATTCCCCGTTCTCATCCAGACGCATCTGTCCGTCCGCCTCCAGACCGGGCATTTCCGGTAGATCCTCCAGTGAGTCGAGGTGGAACGAGCGCAAAAATGTCTTTGTTGTCCGATAGAGATGCGGGCGCCCGGGCACCTGCAGCCGGCCGCACTCCTCGATCAGATGGCGATCCAGCAGGAGTCCCAGCGTATAGGAGCTGTCCACGCCGCGGATCTGGTCCACGTAGGCACGGGTCGTCGGCTGGTAGTAGGCGATGATGGTCAGGACCTCCAGCGCCGGCTGGCTCAACTTGGCCGGTTTCCGGATCTCGAACGCCTTGCGGATCATCTCCGCATATTCCGGTGCCGAACACAGCTGATAGCTGTCCTCCATTCGCACCAGACGGATCCCGCGGCGCTCGAAGCTGTAGTAGTCCATCAGTTTTTGCAGGACCACCTTGACCGTGGCGGCATCCAGATCGGTGGCCACGCAGATCCGGTCCACAGAGACCGGCTCCCCGGAGGCGAACAGGATGCCCTCAATGGCCGCCTCAATTTCCTTCATTTCCAGATTATCCATTATGTCCTCACTTCATTTTCGGGTTCGTCGCTTTGCCATGTGACCGTACAGTCAGAACTGGGGCCGGCCAGATGGATCATGCGGTTGCGGCACAGCTCCAGCACGGCCATAAAGGTGGCCACCAGCTCACTGCGGCTTTTACTGCCGCGAAAAAGCAGCAAAAATCGGGTAATGCCGCCTGTTTTAAGCCGCTGCAGCAGTTCTCTGGCCTTTGTCTCCACGGAATAGGGTTCCCGCTTGACAATATCTTCAAAGGCACTGATGGGCGACGTGTCGATCTGCCCGCGGCGATCCAGAACCTCCTGCATGGCGATGATTAGATCGCCCGGTTCTTGACTGTATTCGTAAATCTTTCCCCGCTTGACCGGTTCCGGGCCGCGGGTAATGACACTGCGGCCAAACTCATTCAGCTCGCCCATGCGCTCGGTGAGACGCTTGATCTTCAAATAGCACTCACTCCGCTGCCGCTCTTCCAGCGATTTGATGAGGGCATCCATCTCATTTTGCGCCTCTTCATCCTCAATGGACAGCAGCATCCGGGTTTTAATATACATCAGATGGGCGGCCATGGTCACAAACTCACTGGCCACTTCCAGATCCATTTTCTGGCGCTGCTCCAGATAGGCCAGATATTGATCCAAGATCAGGGCAATGGGAATATCCTGGATCTCAATTTTATTTTTACTCAGCAAAAAGAGGATCAGATCCAGAGGGCCTTCAAAATCCTCCATGGTCTCACTGGCTTTGGTCTGGACCACTTTTTCCAGTTTAAAAATCGGATTATCCAATCATTGACACCTCAAATACCTACGATAAAAGTAAACAAGTCGAAAATCGACCAGATCAGCTGGTTTAGCCATCCGCCGCCTGCACCGCTAAGCACCAACACCCACAAAAGGATCATGCCCACATGCTCATAGCGCAGGAGCCATGCATACTGGCGGTCAGGCAGCAGGGCAAAAAGCACTTTCGAGCCGTCCAACGGCGGAATGGGAATCAGATTAAATAGGCCCAAACCGATGGAGAGCAGCGCCGTGCGCAGGAAAAACACCATCAGCGTGCTGACCCATGCGGCCTGGGGCAGCACCTGTCCGGCTCCCTGTGCAAGCAAAACACACAGGAACGCCAGCAAAAAGTTGGAGGCCGGCCCGGCCAGAGCTGTCAGCGCCATGCCCTGCTTCGGTTTCTTGAAGTAGTTGGGGTTCACCGGCACGGGCTTGGCCCAGCCAAACCCCACGAATACCATCATGCCAAGGCCGACCCAGTCGATGTGCCGCAGCGGGTTCAGGCTCAGCCGATGCTGCTGCTTCGCCGTGGGATCTCCCAGCGCCAGCGCCGCAAGACCATGACATAATTCGTGGACCGTCAGGCATAGAAACACAGATACCAGACGCAATACCATATCCTGCATGGAGCCAAAATCCAAGGCTTGCCACAGATTCGATAAATAATGCAAAACAGATCTCCTTTAGGCGATATTGACCCAGATTATCGAATACAGTATACCAAAAAATATGCCCCAATACAAGGGAAATCATCCCACTCGCTTCCGATAAAATACAATAGTGACAAATAAATTGCGATTTGTTACCGGTTTCCGGGCGTGTTTGTCATTAAGCTGTATCTTCTCTGTAACGATGATTTCACGCCCGCATGGTATAGTATAGACATAAAGCAAGATGTAGTCCAGCAACGTTTCAGAAAGGAGATCACTATGAAATACATCGAAAAGCTGAAAACTGCCATTTCTTCTCTGGTTGTCCTGTGCGTCCTGTGCGCCGTAGCCGCATTCTTCCTGCCCAATATGCACGGCTTGGTGTTCTCCTATGCGGCCATTGTCATGGCCATCGCCGTGCTGGTCCTCAGCGCTGCCGCTGTGGCTGTTCTCCTCCGCCACACCAATCGCAACGCCGCCGCATAAAATCGGCAAACACAACACATCAACCCCGGCACAGCATTGGCTGTGCCGGGGTTTCTTTGGGGTCTGTCCTGATTGAAGATGCGTCGCTTGATCGAGAACACGAAAAAATACCCGACACCGGAGCCGGTGTCGGGTATTTTCATGCAATCAATCGATGAAAGACGTGATTACTTCACCATGGAAGCGATCTCAGCAGCAAAGTCCTCCTGCTTCTTCTCGATGCCCTCGCCCTTTTCAAAGCGGATTGCATCTACAAACTTGACCTTGCCCTTGCCGGCCGTCTCGATATACTTCTCCACGGTCATATCGCCATCCTTGACAAAGGCCTGCTGCAGCAGGCAGTTCTCAGAGTAGAACTTGTTCATCTTACCCATGACGATCTTCTCCTTCACCTGAGCGGGCTTGGAAGCCATCTTGGGGTCGTTGTCCATCTGCACCAGCATGATCTTCTTCTCCTCGTCCAGAACATCCTGGGTTACAAGGGACTTGTCCCAGAAACGGGGATTCAAAGCAGCGATCTGCATTGCTACGTCGCGGCCGATCTCGATTGCGTCCACATCGCCCTCAACAGCCATGTTTACCAGAACACCGATCTTGCCGCCGGCATGGACATAAGCAGCAGACACACCGTCAGCGAAGCGGGCAAAACGACGAACCTTGATGTTCTCGCCGATAGTCAGCACCATCTCCTGCTGCTGCTGCAGCACGGTCAGATCGGAATCCATATACTTGCACTCCATCAGTGCGTCCAGATCAGCGGGGTTCAGCTTAGCCACGGTGGCAGCCACGCCCTTGACAAACTCCTGGAACTTCTCGTTCTTACCCACGAAGTCAGTCTCGGCGTTGACCTCGACCACAACGCCAACACCGTCTACGACGGTGGCATACGCCATACCCTCAGCGGCAATGCGGCCGGCCTTCTTAGCAGAAGCGGCCATGCCCTTTTCACGCAGCCACTCGACTGCCTTATCCATATCGCCATCGCAAGCAGTCAGAGCCTTCTTGCAGTCCATCATGCCAACGCCGGTCATCTCACGCAGGTTCTTCACATCAGCAGCAGAAAAAGCCATTTTAATATCCTCCAGTATATTGTAATGAAAATGGGGCAGGGCATCAAACCCTGCCCCGTTGGTTTACGCGGTTATCCTATTCGATCTCTTCAATTACTCGGCATCGGCAGCAGCCTCTTCGGTCTGCTCGCCCTGACGGCCTTCCAGCATGGCGTTGGCCATGACGGAGGAAATCAGCTTGATGGCGCGGATAGCGTCATCATTGCCGGGGATGGGATAATCGATCTCATCGGGATCGCAGTTGGTATCGGCAATAGCCACAACGGGAATACCCAGACGATGAGCCTCAGCGATGGCATTGCGCTCCTTGCGGGTATCGACAATGAACAGAGCGCCGGGCAGCTTCTTCATATCCTTCACGCCGCCCAGATACTTCTCCAGCTTCTCGATCTCGCCCATGTGCTTCATAACTTCCTTCTTGGGCAGCATATCGAAGGTGCCGTCAGCCTGCATGGCCTTGAGCTGGTTCAGACGATCCACGCGGGTACGCATGGTCTTGAAGTTGGTCATCATACCGCCCAGCCAACGAGCGTTGACATAGAACATATTGCAGCGCAGAGCCTCTTCCTTGATGGCCTCCTGAGCCTGCTTCTTGGTGCCGACGAACAACAGGGACTGGCCGTTCTCGGACAGCTGACGGACGAAGTTATAAGCCTCCTCCAGCTTCTTCACGGTCTTCTGCAGGTCGATGATGTAGATCCCGTTACGCTCGGTATAGATATAGGGAGCCATCTTGGGGTTCCAGCGACGGGTCTGATGACCGAAGTGTACGCCTGCTTCCAGCAGGGCTTTCATGGATACGACGTTTGCCATTTTGTTGTTTCTCCTTTGATTTTAGTTTTTACCTCCAGCCTTTTCCTCCCAACGGCCAACCTTTTTACGGCACCGACCGAAAGTCCAAGACTGTGCGGAATGCTGAAATATAATACCATAGGTACAAGGAATTTGCAAGAGGGATTTTCTTTTTTTCGCAAAAAAATCGAGACGTCTCCGATTTTGCCGCGCTCCTGCCGCCCTCAGAACCAGCGGCGTCGTCTCCGCTCATTGCTGGGTTCGCAGCGGCGAGGCATTTTATTGATAAGGATAATATCATCGCCGATGCGCTCGATACAGTCCCACGGAATATAGTAGTCCTCTCCCCTGCCGAAAAGGCCGAAAAAGCGGCACGGACCGAAGACGATCAGGGCCGTCACCTCGCCGTCCGGGATCCGGATCTCCACATCCCCCACATAGCCCAGGCGGCTCCCGTCGCAAATATTGATGACCTCCTTGCACTGCAAAAGTGTAAACCTGTTGAGCATAGTTTTCACCACCTCGTTGACAGTTTATGCCCCGGCACTTTTGTCCTATGCACCGCAAAATCCCCGCTCTCTACGGAGAGCGGGGATCGATTCTTTTCAGACGCCCTGAGCCAGCATGGCCTCGGAAACCTTCTTAAAAGCGGCAATATCGTTGCCGGCGATCAGATCATAGCCCAGACCGTACTCCTCTGCCGCCGCAGCGGACGTGTCGTAAATATCGCTCATGATCTGGCGCAGGCGGCGATCCACCTCTTCCCAAGACCAGCTGTAGCGAAGGCTGTTCTGCACCATTTCCAGTGCGGAAACGGCCACGCCGCCGCTGCCGGAAGCCTTTGCACCGGCCGTCAGGATCTGGGGACTCAGGCGCAGGAGACGCAGCGCCTCCGCAGTAGCCGGCATATTGGAGGCCTCTACGTAGTAGCGTGCCCCGTTGCCAATGATGGATACGGCATCGGCCACATCCAGTTCGTTCTGGGTCGCACAGGGAATGACGATATCGACCGGCACCTCCCAAGGACGCTTCCCGGCAAAGAATTCCACGCCGAACCGCTCGGCGTACGATGCCACCTGATCGTGTCCGCTCTGGCGCATCGACAGCATGAAGTCCAGTTTTTCCGGAGTGGTAACGCCGTCGGGATCATAGACATAGCCGTCCGGACCGGAAAGCGTCACCACCTTGCCGCCCAGCTCCGCAATCTTGGTACAAACACCCCACGACATATTGCCGAAGCCGGAAACCGCAACCCGCTTCCCCTCCAGCGTATCCTGCCGATGCTCCAGCATCCGTGCCAGAAAATACACGGTACCGAAGCCGGCAGCCTCCTGCCGGATCTTGCTGCCGCCGTAGGTAAGGCCCTTTCCGGTCAGCGCACTGCTCTCGGAGCGGCCGGTCAGGCGCTTATACGTGCCGTAGAGATACCCGATCTCCCGAGAGCCCACACCGATATCGCCGGCAGGCACATCCGTATCGGCACCCACATAGCGGTACAGCGCCGTCATAAAGCTCTGGCAAAAGCGCATGATCTCCCGATTGCTCTTCCCACGGGGATCGAAGTCAGCCCCGCCCGCAGCGCCGCCGATGGGCAGGCCGGTCAGGGCATTCTTATACGTCTGCTCAAAGCCCAAAAACTTCACAATGGACGGGTTTACCGAGGGATGGAACCGCAGACCACCCTTATAAGGACCGATGGCGCTGTTGAACTGAACACGGTACCCGTGGTTGGTATGGGCCATTCCCTGATCATCCACCCACGGTACGGCAAAGGAGAACATACGCTCCGGCTCCACCATGCGGGTCAATAGATCCATTTTTTCATAACGAGGGTCATCACCCAGCGCCGGCTCGATCATCTCCATCCAAGCCCGGACGCTCTGCAGATACTCCGGCTCGTGGCCGCAGCGCTGTTCCAGATCTGCAATGACCCGCTGTGCGTATTCATTCATCGCCATGCCTCCTTACACCACGCCATAGGCCATCATGGCGTCGGCCACCTTCAGGAAGCCGGCAATGTTGGCGCCTGCCACCAGATCGCCTTTCTTGCCGTATTTCTCTGCAGCGGCGGCAGCATTGTGGTACAGGTCGGTCATGATCTGCTTCAGATGCTCGTCCACCTCTTCAAAGCTCCAGTAGAAACGCATGGAGTTCTGACTCATCTCCAGAGCCGACGTAGCCACACCGCCGGCGTTGGCCGCCTTGGCCGGTGCAAAGAGTACGCCGGCCTCCTGCAGCAGTTCCACTGCCTCCGGCGTGCAGGGCATATTGGCCCCCTCGGACACCGCGTAGCAGCCGTTGGCGATCAGCGTGCGGGCGCTGTCACCGTCCAGTTCATTCTGTGTGGCACAGGGCATGGCGATGTCGCAGGGAATCTCCCAGATGCGGCGGCAGCCCTCGTGGTATTCCGCCGTGGGGCGGCGCTGGGCGTATGCGCTGATCCGCAGACGCTCCACCCCCTTGATCTGCTTCATGAGCTCCAGATCAATGCCGTCTTTATCGTAAATATAGCCGGCGGAGTCGGACATAGCCACGACCTTGGCGCCCAGCTGCATTGCCTTCTCACAGGCGTAGGTAGCCACATTGCCGCTGCCGGAAATCACCACGGTAGCGCCCTCGAAGCTGCGGTCATGATCGTGCAGCATATTATCCGTGAAATAGCACAGGCCGTATCCGGTGGCCTCCCGGCGGGCAAGGCTGCCGCCGTAGCTGAGGCCCTTGCCGGTGATCACGCCCGTGAACTCATTGCGCAGGCGCTTATACTGGCCGAAGAGATAGCCCACTTCCCGGGCACCCACGCCAATATCACCGGCAGGCACGTCCGTATCCGGGCCGATATACTTGAACAGTTCCGTCATGAAGCTCTGGCAAAAACGCATGATCTCGCCGTCGGACTTTCCCTTGGGGTCAAAGTCGCTGCCGCCCTTACCGCCGCCGATGGGCAGACCGGTCAGGCTGTTCTTGAAGATCTGCTCGAAGCCCAGGAACTTCACAATGCCCTCGTAAACGGAGGGATGAAAGCGCAGGCCACCCTTGTAAGGACCGATGGCACTGTTGAACTGGACTCGGAAACCACGGTTGACCCGCACGTTGCCCGCATCGTCCACCCACGGTACACGGAATTTGATGACACGCTCCGGCTCTACCAAGCACTCCAGCACGCCCTCCGTGATGTATTCCGGGTGCATTTCCACCACCGGCACCAGAGACGCCAGGACTTCCTGTACCGCCTGATGAAACTCCGGTTCTGCAGGATTTCGGGCGATGACCCGCTCCATCAGGCCCTGTAGGTATTCGTTTTGAATCATTTGAAACCACTCCTATTCTTACAATGACGAATCATTAAACTGCTATATTGTCCCTAATGATAGCACTTTTCCTTTTTCTGCGTCAATGTTTTTTCCGTGGTCATAGGCAACTTTTGTCTAATTAAACAAAAGGAAAAAGGATCCACGTCCTTCTTGTCTCTCTTCAACAGCCGCTGCCTGCCTCCTGCCCCGGATGCCCGCTCCTCCTCAAAATGGTCCGTTTTTTCAGGGCCCACTTCCCCTTTTACTGCACAGAAGAAATCCTGGATAAAAGTGTCAATTAAACGGCGGTGACCGGCATCCGTTCGCACAGCGACTATGCAAATTGCCGAAATCGCTGTTTTTCCACTTTTAGACGGTGAGAGACCGTAGCAGTCCACAGACTTCATCGATACTCTCCCTGTCCCCTCCTACTCCGTTTTTCCGTGAATGCACGCGGTTTCGATCCGCGCCGCGGCAGAAACAGAGCCCTTGCATCTTTACGGGATGTATGATAGTATATTAGTATATCTACACAGGAGGCGATCCTATGCATCTTCAGGAATCCGGAGAAATGTATCTGGAAACAATTTATGTTCTTCATCGCGAGCACAGCCATGTTCGCTCCATTGATATTGTCGAGCATATGGGCTACTCCAAGCCCAGTGTCAGCCGTGCCGTGGGACTGCTGAAAAGCGGCGGCTATATTGAGGTAGACGCCGGCGGATTTATTACGCTGACCGCCTCCGGAGAAGAGGTCGCACACCGCATCTATGAGCGCCACACCGTACTGAAGGACACGTTCATCGGCTTGGGCGTTGACCCTAAGGTCGCCGAAGAGGACGCCTGCCGCATCGAGCACGTCATCAGCCCCGAATCCTTCGACGCCATCAAGCGCCATCTCCAGCGCCATCAGGCGCTGTATTGATGCACAGTTGGAGAGATCAGCGCAGCGAATCACGCAATATACATACGAATAAAATCGGCGTGTGTCCCATAGGACACACGCCGATTTTATGTCTGCTGCTCGCTTCCTTCGGCGGTCCGGCCGAAAATATTTTTCCGAACGAGATGCAAAGGTGGCAAGGGATTCCCCTTGCCACCTGTACTTATGTACGATTCAGAGTTTGCGCCCACCGTGCAGGCTGAACTCCTCTGCGAAAGTTTACTTCATCTGGCGCAGAACTTCTGTCAGCATCTTCCAAGTACGCTGCACCGATGCCACCGACATTCTCTCACGCGGTGTATGGATCTCCTTCAGGTCCGGGCCGAAGGAAATGCAATCCAGACCCGGCATCTTACCGGCAAAGAGACCGCACTCCAGTCCGGCGTGGATCGCCTCGATCTGAGGCTCGTGGCCGTACTGCTCCGTAAATACCTTCACCAACAGGTCACGCAGCGGAGAATCCTGGCGATAGGCCCAGCCGGGATAATCTCCCATCGTCTCCATGGTGCCGCCCAACTGTGCGCTCAGGCACTCCAGACGGTGGAGCAGCATATCCTTCTGGCTGTCCACGCTGCTGCGGACACAGAAGCTGGCGGTGACACAGTTTTCCTCCGTACGCAAAATACCCAGATTCAAAGAAGTCTGTACCAGGCCTTCAATATCATTGCTCATGACCTGAACACCGTTGGGAACACAGCTCATAAGGCAGATCACACGCTGCGTGCTCTCCGCATCCAGTGCCGTTCCCTCGCCGCCCTTGGTCACCTCCACCTTCAAGCCGGCGTCGACCGTAGCGTATTCAGCGCGGAAAGCCTCCCCCAACTTGGTGCAGACATCCTTCACCGCAGCAGCATCCGCCACAGAAACCACCGCCTGTGCCGCTGTGGGGATGGCATTGTCCTTCAAGCCGCCGGAGACCTGAACAACGCGCAGCTCGGAAGCCTTGGCAGCCGCACACAAAAGACGACCCAACAGCATATCCGCGTTGGCACGCCCCTTATGGATCTCAACGCCGGAATGGCCGCCAATAAGACCGGACACCGAAATTGTCATAACAGTACCAGTAAAGTTTTCATACTTTACAGGAATGGACACTCTGGCCGTTGCGCCGCCGGCGCAGCTGACCGTAAAGATTCCCTCCACCTCGGAGTCGATGTTCAGCAGGCGACGGCTCTGCAGCGGTGCCGGATCCAGCGCCATGGCGCCTTCCATTCCGATCTCTTCATCCGTAGTGATCACAACCTCCAGACGGGGGTGTGCCAGATCGTCTGCATCCAGTGCTGCCAATGCCATGGCCACGGCAATACCGTCGTCACCGCCCAGTGTGGTCCCTTTGGCGTAGACGGTATCCCCGTCCAGCATCAGATCCAGGCCCTCGGTGAGCATGTCCTTGGTGCAGTCGGCATCCTTTTCGCAGACCATGTCCATATGGCCCTGAATGATGACGGCCTCTGCCTGCTCATAACCGGGGGTGGCCGGCTTGATGATGATCACGTTCTCGGCAGCATCTTGATAGTGCTCCAAGCCACGGTCCTCGGCAAACTTTACCAGCCAATTGCTGATTTGCGTGTTGTGATGAGAGCCGTGCGGAATCGCACAAATCTCCTCAAAAAATTGGAAAACCTTCTGCGGCTCCAGATGTCCTAATACTGACATATAGCAATTCTCCTTTCAGAATTTAAATATACATGTTCAGCATGAAACGTATGAAAAGAGTATACCACAAAACCTCTGCATCGGCAAGGAAAACTCATCCCTCCCTCTGCACTGCCCTCCTTGTTTATGACAGACGAAGTTTCTTCACCAAGTCGCTGTCCGGCGTCACATAGATCGTCTGGTAAGTGGTATAGATCACCATACCCGGTCGGGCTCCGGAGGGCTTCTTCACATATCGCACAGGGGTGTAGTCCACCGGCACCTTGCTTCCTTCCCGCCCTTGCGAGAAATAGGCTGCCAGTATCGCCGCCTCCTGAAGGCTCATCTCATCTGCCTCCCTCCCCTCCGTACAGAGGATCACATGGGAGCCGTGGATCTTCTGGGTATGGAGCCAGATGTCCCGGGGTCCTGCGGTTTTCGTAGTCAGGTGATCATTTTGACGATTATTGCGTCCCACCAGAATACGAAGGCCGGACGAGGAGCGGAACTCCCGCGGCTTGGAAGTACGCTGGAAACCCGGCTGTTTCTTGCTCCGACTCCGGATATAGCCGCCGTCGGTCAGCTCGGCGCGGATGTCATTAAAATCCTGTTCCGCCTCCGCCTGCTGCAATTCCTGTACCACGCTCTCCAAATAGGCAAGCTCTCTGCGCCCGTACGCCAGCTGTTCCGCCAGCATCTTTTCTGCTGTCTTGGCCTTTGTATACTGCTTGAAGTATTTAGCGGCATTCTCCTGCGGAGAAAGGCGGGGATCCAGCAGGATGTCGATGGTGGGGCACCCCTCTTCGTAGTAGTTCTCCGCCTGCAGCCGGCTGCCGCCTCGTTCCATACGGTAGAGATTGGCCGTGATCAGCTCACCGCAGATCCGCCATCGATCCCGATCCTGCGTGCGGGCATATTCCTTCTCCTGCAATGCGATCTTACGGCGTACACGGTCCCGGGCATTGGTGGCTGTTTTCATGAGATCCTGCCCCTTTTGACGCACACGCTCCGCCTGCTCCCGCCCCTCATAAAAGTCGTCGAGCATCTGTGAGAAGGAGTCATATACCGTCTCCTCCATCCATGTGCCGTACTGGGTGATGGGAAAATAGCTGTAATCCGACGGCTTTCCTGCTTTTTTCAACAGATGGGCTTGTCCCTCTTGGCACAGCTCCTGCCATGCGGAAACGGCCGCCCACAACCGCCCCCCTTCCTCCGACGCCCGCACATCAGTGCGGCCGTAGGCACGAAAAACGATCTCCCTCGCCACCAGTGGCGAAATGGCCGTAAATGTATCCAAAAGCCAGCCATCCAGCAATTTCTCGCCATCACAGCCGTGCAGCAGTTGGCTGAAGGTCTCCTCGTCTACGGTCAGGGGAGAATATTTCTCCTGTCGGGGCGGTAATTCGTAGTAGAGCCCCGGCAGCACCTGCCGCTGCTGCGACATTTCAAAGTCTACCCGACGCATACACTCGATGATCCGCCCATCCTGTCCCACCAAAATCAGGTTGGAGTGGCGGCCCATGCACTCCAAAATCAGTCGATAGCTGCTTCGCTCTCCCAACTCATCCATGGCCTCGATCTGCAGCGTCACAACACGCTCCAACGGCGTCTGATCCACGGCCGTAATACGTCCGCCGCCGATATACTTGCGCAGCAGCATACAAAACATCGGCGGCTGCGAGGGGTTGTCCCGCAGGAGATTGGTGAGCTGGATGCGGGGCTGATTGGCCCCGGCATTGATCAGCAGCCGCTTTCCCCGCAGCAGCAGGACGACTTCGTCCCGAGCGGGCTGCTGCACCTTTTCGATCCGGTTATTGACGATCAGCGGCGCAACCTCCTGCACAACAGCGTGCAGGCAAAGGGCATCCAACGGCATCCTTATTCCTCCCCTTCCATCATGGTCATGAAGAGCTGGTTGATCCGCTCCCGCTGTCCTCGCAGATAGAGCCAGCCAAAAAGAGCTTCCAGTGCCGTGGCCTGCTGGTACTCTCCACGGCTGGTGCTGCGGGGAACCGTGTGGACATTGGCGTTCCGTCCACGGCGAAAGACCGCCTGCTCCTCCTCCGTCAGCAGGGGCAGGATCTTTTCAGAAAGGCGACACTGCGCTTTGGCACAGACCAGTGCGATCGTTGCCCGGTGCAGCCCCTTGCCCGTGGCTTTTCCATGGACGCAAAGCCAAGAGCGCACCAGCAGTTCATATACGGCATCGCCCAGGTGGGCAAGACCGATGCTGCTGATGCCGCGGATCTCGTCATCCGTCATTTTTATCGAAAAGTAATCATTCATAGCTATATCCTCATTGTCCGATTTTCTTTACCAGTATGCCACTGAATGGCTGTTTGTGCAAGTCTTTTCCTCCGCTGCTGCGGAAATCTCCGCTGTCCGCCGCCGGCAAAGATGCCGCCGCTCCAGCGGATCTCGGCCCGTTCTCTCCATGGCTGAGCGTTCGTTCGGCCGTTCTTTGCTGCCCTTACGGTGCAAGCACTGACTGCGCACTGCCAACGCCCCGATAAAGGACAGATCCTGTCGAAGCCCCTCTCATTCCGCCGTACCTGTATAACCGCTTTTTCCCTGGGAAATACTGTTTCTATCATGATGGCGGAGGCAGGGATATGCATACAAAAGTAGAGATCTGCGGCGTGAACACCACACAGCTGCAGGTTTTAAAAAACGACGAAATGATGGCGCTGCTGCGCCGAAGCAAGGAGGGGGATACATCCGCACGCGAACAGCTCATCTATGGGAATCTTCGGCTGGTGCTGTCCGTCATCCAAAAATTTTCCGGCCGTGGAGAGCAGATGGACGACCTCTTTCAAGTAGGATGTATCGGTCTTATGAAGGCCATTGATAACTTTGACGTCAATCAAGGTGTCCGTTTCTCGACTTATGGCGTACCCATGATCGTCGGGGAGATTCGTCGCTATCTACGGGACAACAGTGCCATTCGTGTCAGCCGCAGCCTGCGGGATACGGCCTACCGTGTCCTGCAGGCACGTGAAGAGTTGATGAGGCAACACCAGCAGGAACCTACCGTGGATGAAATTGCCGCTGTTCTGGACATTCCACGGGAAGATGTAGTCTTTTCCATGGAGGCCATCAGCGATCCCGTTTCTCTGTACGAGCCTCTTTACTCCGACAGTGGGGATGCGCTGTGCGTCATGGATCAGGTATGTGACAACACCAGCGGAGATGACAGTTGGATCGAACAGCTGGCCTTAAAGGAGGCGATTTCCCGCTTGGGCGAGCGGGAGCGACACATTCTGGCACTTCGTTTTTATCAGGGAAAGACGCAGATGGAGGTCTCCCGCCAAATCGGTATTTCTCAGGCGCAGGTCAGCCGCTTGGAGAAAACCGCCATCGGAAGCATTAAAAAGTGCCTATAAAAAGAACGCAGTTCCTCCGGGAACTGCGTTCTTCCACTTTCCTTCATTATTTCTTGAAGCTGTCCTTCAAAGAGACGCTGCGGTTAAAGACCAGATGGTCAGCGCGGCTGTCCCGGTTATCCAGACAGAAGTAACCCACACGCATAAACTGGAACGTGGGGGCGTTGATGCCCGTGCGATTCTCCTGCCCGTCGAACGCAGCAGCCACCTGCTCCAGTGCCTTCTCCACCTTGCAGTCGGTCAGCACTTCCAGAGAGTCGGGATTCAGGCACTCCATGAAATCTTTCTCTCCGCCGTCTGGATCGGCATCGGAGAACAGGTTATCATACAGGCGGATCTCCGCATCTGCACAGTTCCCTGCATCCACCCAGTGAATGGTCGCCCCCTTGACCTTGCGGCCATCGGCGGGATTGCCGCCGCGGCTGTCAGGATCATAGGTGGCCAGAATCTCTGTCACGTTCCCCGCCTCATCCTTCACGCAGCCGGTGCACTTGATGAGATAGGTGCCCTTCAAACGGCACTCCGGGCCGTCGGGATAGAGGCGCTTGTACTTGGGAATGGGCGTCTCCAGAAAATCGTCGGCCTCCACATACAGATTCCGAGAGAAGGTGACGGTGCGGGTACCGGCCTCGGGGTCGTTGGGGTTGTTCTCCACCTGGAACTCCTCCACCTGACCCTCCGGATAGTTGGTAATGGTCAGCTTGACGGGCCGGAGAACGGCCATCACACGCTGGGCGTGGTCGTTCAGATCCTCCCGGAGGCAGTGCTCCAGAAAACTATACTCCACAACGCTGGCCGCCTTGGCCACGCCGATCCGCTCGCAGAAATTCCGGATCGCCACAGGCGTATAGCCCCGACGGCGCAGGCCGCACAATGTGGGCATCCGCGGGTCATCCCACCCGGACACCTTGCCGCCCTCCACCAGTGCACGCAGCTTGCGCTTACTCATGACGGTATGGTCGATACCCAGACGGGCAAACTCGATCTGACGCGGCTTTGCCGGCACATCGCAGTGCTCCACCACCCAGTTGTAGAGAGGGCGATGATCCTCAAATTCCAAAGAACACAGGCTGTGGGTGATCCCCTCCAAAGCGTCCTCAATGGGATGGGCAAAGTCATACATGGGGTAGATGCACCATGTATCCCCCTGCCGGTGGTGATGCATATGGTTGATGCGGTAGATGACTGGATCACGCATATTGAAGTTTCCGCTGCTCAAGTCGATCTTTGCACGCAGCGTCATAGCCCCATTGGGGAACTCACCGGAACGCATCCGGCGGAACAGATCCAGACTCTCCTCCATCGGACGATCGCGGTACGGACTGGTCGCAGGTACGCCGATGCTGCCACGGCACTCCTTGAACTGCTCCGGTGTCAACTCGCAGACATAGGCCAAACCATTGCGGATCAGCTCCTCTGCACACTGATACATCTTCTCAAAATAATCCGATGCATAGTAGAAACGATCGTCCCAGTCAAAACCCAGCCAATGAATGTCCTGCTGAATGGCGTCAACGAACTCCACATCTTCTTTTGTGGGGTTGGTATCGTCCATACGCAGATTGCACATACCGTGATACTTCTCTGCGGTGCCAAAGTCGATGACCAGCGCCTTGCAGTGGCCGATGTGCAGATAGCCGTTCGGCTCCGGCGGAAAACGGGTGTGAACGGTCATTCCCTGGAACTGCCCACCCTCTGCGATGTCCTCGTTGATATAAGTATGGATAAAATTCGTACTCTCGGAAGCCTCCACAGCTTCACAGGGGGTCTTTTTCTCCTCGGTCATTCTTTCACACTCCTCAAAGTTGTTCTTTTGTATATAGGCAATAATTTATTATATCCTCTCCCCGATGCAAATGCAAGGGCAGATCCGAAAAAGCAGGCGCTTTCCATAGAAAAATGCGATCCCATGCCGGTCAGTACGGGTGTCTTTCCGCTGATTCTATGAAAAGTGTTCCACCTTTACAGAGTTTGTCAGAACAAAAGGGTGCGGATAATCCGCACCCTTTTTCATTAAATAGCGTAATACAGCGCTCAGCCCTTCAGCGACTCCTCGACCGCCACGGCAACCGCCACCGTAGCGCCGACCATGGGGTTGTTGCCCATGCCCAGGAAGCCCATCATCTCCACGTGTGCGGGGACGGAGGAAGAACCTGCAAACTGTGCGTCGGAGTGCATACGGCCCATGGTATCAGTCATACCGTAGGATGCAGGACCGGCAGCCATATTATCGGGATGCAGCGTCCGGCCGGTACCGCCGCCGGAAGCCACAGAGAAATACTTCTTACCCTGCTCCACGCACTCCTTCTTGTAGGTGCCGGCCACCGGATGCTGGAAGCGGGTGGGGTTGGTGGAGTTACCGGTGATGGATACATCCACGCCCTCGTGATGCATGATGGCCACGCCTTCGCGGACGTCATCGCTGCCGAAGCAGCGGACGTTGGCGCGCTCACCCTCGGAATAGGGGATCTCGCGGACCACCTTCAGCTCGCTGGTGTAGTAGTCGAACTGGGTCTGTACATAGGTGAAGCCGTTGATCCGGCTGATGATCTGCGCAGCATCCTTGCCCAGACCGTTCAGGATCACGCGCAGAGGCTCCTTGCGGGCCTTATTGGCGTTGCGGACGATACCGATGGCGCCTTCGGCAGCGGCAAAGGACTCGTGGCCGGCCAGGAAGGCGAAGCACTTGGTCTCGTCGCGCAGCAGCATGGCACCCAGGTTGCCGTGACCCAGCCCCACCTTGCGGTCCTCGGCCACGGAGCCGGGGATGCAGAAGGCCTGCAGGCCGATACCGATGGCCTCGGCGGCCTCGGCAGCGTTGGTAACACCCTTCTTCAGTGCAATGGCAGCGCCCACGCAGTATGCCCAGCAGGCGTTCTCAAAGCAAATGGGCTGGATGCCCTTGACGATATCATAGGGGTCAAAACCTGCCTTCTTGCAGATCTCACGGCACTCCTCCACGCTGGAAATTCCGTACTGGGACAGGACAGAATTGATCTTGTCGATTCTTCTCTCGTAACTTTCAAACAGAGCCATGTTCCATTCCTCCCTTTCTTATTCCTTGCGGGGATCGACATACTTGGCAGCATTGTCGAACTGGCCGTAATGCCCCTTCGCCTTCTCCAGTGCCTCGTTGGCGTCCATACCGTCCTTGATGGCATCCATCATCTTGCCCAGGTTCACGAACTCGTAGCCGATGATCTCGTTATCCTTATTCAGTGCAATACGGGTGCAGTAGCCCTCAGCCATCTCCATATAGCGGGGACCCTTCTCCTTGGTGGCAAACATCGTACCAACCTGAGAACGCAGACCCTTACCCAGATCTTCCATGGATGCACCGATGGGCAGACCGCCCTCAGAGAATGCAGTCTGGGTTCGGCCATAGACGATCTGCAGGAACAGCTCACGCATGGCAGTGTTGATGGCATCACACACCAGATCGGTGTTCAGCGCCTCCAGCAGGGTCTTGCCCACCAAAATCTCCGAAGCCATTGCTGCGGAGTGGGTCATGCCGGAGCAGCCCAGTGTCTCCACCAGAGCCTCCTCAATGATGCCCTCTTTCACATTCAGCGTCAGCTTACATGCCCCCTGCTGCGGAGCGCACCAACCCACACCGTGTGTCAGGCCGGAAATATCGGAAATTTGCTTGGCCTGCACCCACTTGCCCTCTTCGGGAATGGGAGCGGGACCATGATAGGCGCCCTTCGCCACAGGGCACATATTCTGAACCTCGGTCGTATAGATCATGATAACGATTTCCTTTCTTTATAATCTGTAAAGAAAAAATTCTCTCTGAGGATATTATAGCAAACCCTGTCCGCTTTTGCAAGAAACATTCCAAACGTTCCGAGCAATTTTATGATAGGACAGAGGATTTCTTTTGTCCATTTTACCGAGCCACAAACCCCACCTTGCGGTACACCTTGCTGAGGGTCTTGTTCGCCAGATACTGGGCATGGGCAGCGCCCTCCTTATAGACGCTCTCCAGATAGGCCTTATCCTTCATGATCCGCTCACTCTCCTCACGGATCGGACGCAGCAGCTCCACGACCGCCTCACCCACAGCGGGCTTAAAGACGCCGTATCCCTGCCCGGCAAACTCTGCCTCTGCCTCCTCCATCGTCTTGCCGCTAGCGGTGCAGTAGATGGTCAGCAAATTGGAAATGCCCGCCTTGTTCACCTTGTCGAACTTCACGGCCATCTCACAGTCGGTGACAGCACGCTTGAATTTGCGCATGATGTCCTCCGGCTTGTCCATCATAAAGACACAGCCATCGGGATCGGACTTACTCATCTTATTTTCCGGATTGCCCAAGCTCATAACGCGGGCGCCCATCTTGGGGATGAACGACTCCGGCAGCGTAAACGTATCGCTATAGTTGCTGTTGAACCGCTGGGCAATATCGCGGCACAGCTCCACGTGCTGCCGCTGATCTTCCCCCACCGGCACCAGATCCGCCTGATAGAGCAGGATGTCCGCCGCCATCAGCACCGGATACGTGAACAGTCCGGAGGTGATGTTGTCGGCGTGCTGCTTGGACTTGGCCTTGAACTGGGTCATACGGCTGAGCTCACCGAACTGCGTGTTGCAGCCCAGTACCCAGCTCAGCTCCGCATGCTGCGGCACATGGCTCTGGATGAACATAATGTTCTTTTTCGGATCAAGACCGCAGGCAATATACTGGGCCAGTTGGCTGATGCTGCGGCGGCGCAGCGTGGCCGGATCCTGCCGGACCGTAATGGCGTGCATATCAACGATGCAGTACAGGCACTCGTATTCCTCCTGCAGCGCCACCCAGTTCTTGATGGCCCCCATGTAAGAACCCAGCGTCAGTTCGCCGCTGGGCTGGATGCCGCTGAAGATCCGCTTTTTCTTCTGAATGTTCTCTTCCATAGTTGAACTTCCCTTCTATCTTACCCAAATCCCGGGTGTCTTTACATGTTTTATCAATGAAAATATTTCCATGCTAATAAATTCATTTTATCGTACCACGATTTTGCCAAAATTGCAACCGAAAGGCGGGGAGAATGAATGGACTTTCCCGGTTGACATACCCCCTGTTCCACTTATATAATATATGGGTGCAATTTTTTGGTGAAAACCGTTGTTTGTTATTTACGGGAGGAGAAAGACATGAGTGTTGACATGAAGTATTTTGAGGAGATGGAGGCCAAGATCCCCCACGGCCAAGTGCGTACCCGCTTCGCCCCCTCTCCCACCGGCTATATGCATGTGGGCAACCTGCGTACTGCCCTGTATACCTGGCTGATCGCCCGCTCGCAGGGCGGCACCTTCATTCTGCGCATCGAGGACACCGATCAGGGACGTCTGGTGGATGGCGCCGTAGATGTGATCTATCGCACCATGGAAGAGTGCAGTCTGGACCATGATGAAGGTCCCGATGTGGGCGGCCCTGTGGCTCCGTATATCCAGTCCGAGCGCCGTGACACCTACGGCAAATATGCCAAGCTTTTGGTAGAGAAAGGCCACGCCTACTACTGCTTTTGTGAAAAGGCGGAGTCCGAAGAGGATTCCGGCGACTTTAACCGTGCCGCCGACCCCTGCCGTGACCTGAGCCGTGATGAAGTGGAGGCCAAATTGGCACAGGGGCTCCCCTATGTGATCCGGCAGCGGATCCCCGAGGGCACCACCACCTTCCATGATGCCATTTTCGGCGATATTACCGTAGACAACAGCACACTGGACGACCAAGTGCTGCTCAAGCAGGACGGCCTGCCCACCTATAATTTCGCCAATGTGATCGATGACCACCTCATGGGCATCACCCATGTGGTCCGCGGCAGCGAATATCTCTCCTCTGCACCGAAGTACAACCTCCTCTATGAAGCTTTCGGCTGGGAGATCCCCACCTATGTCCATTGCAGCCCCGTCATGCGCGATGCGCAGAACAAGATGTCTAAGCGCCACGGCGACCCCTCTTACGAGGACCTCAAGGCAGAGGGCTATCTCACCGAGGCCATTTTGAACTATGTGGCTCTGTTGGGCTGGTCCCCCAAGGGCGAACAATCCGAGCAGGAGATCTTTACCCTGCCCGAGCTGGTGAAGGCCTTCGATATGACCGGCATTTCCAAGTCCCCTGCCATCTTTGACCGTGCCAAGCTGGACCACTTCAACGCCGTCTATCTGCGGAATATGACCCCCGAAGCTTTCGCCAAGGTGGCCGAACCCTATATTCGCCAGAGCGTGAAGAACCCGGCCTATGATGCCGTTGCTATCGCCGCCGTGCTGCAGGCACGCTGTGAAAAGCTGACTGATATCCCCGAGAAGGTGGATTTCTTCGATGCTCTGCCCGCCTACGGCGTTGAGTTCTTCACGAATAAGAAGTCCAAGACCAATCCCGAAGTCTGCACAGCCATGCTGGAGGCCGCCATCCCCGTACTGGAGGCACTGCCGGTCTGGACCACTGAGGCCATTCATGACGCCCTCATTGAGCTGGCCCAGAAGCTGGAAGTTAAAAACGCCACACTCATGTGGCCTGTCCGCATTGCTGCCGCCGGAAAGCTGGTGACGCCCGGCGGTGCGGTGGAGATCTGCTTCATTCTCGGAAAGGAGGAGACGGTCCGTCGCCTGCGGGAAGGACTCTCTCTGCTGCACGCCTGATGAACTTTATGAAAGGCGAATACGAACAGATCCGCACCTACTATCGAGAGGATTTCGGCAACACCCTGAAAATGACAGCCTGGGCGTTTACAGCGCTGTTGCTGTTCGGCTTTCTGGGCGGTCTTCTTTTCCCGAACATGGGCACCGGCTTTGTGGAACGGTTTACCGCACAGATCCATCAATCCGGGATCATTTCGTCAGATGGGTCCATTCGTGTCTCGGCCCTCTTCGCCAATAATATCCGGGCCTCCATGTATACCCTCATTTATGGTCTTTTGCCCTTCATCTATCTTCCGGCACTGGCCCTGGGGCTCAATGCCATCCTGCTGGGCACTTTGGCCGCCTACTATACGCACTCGGGGACCTCACTGGCCTTCTTTTTGGTCGGCGTCCTCCCCCATGGTGTCTTTGAACTTCCGGCTCTCGTCCTTTCCATTGCGTTGGGCCTGCATCTTTGCGCTAAAATTACCCGGACCGTGCAGCACAAGGCCCACGGGGTCGTTCTTCCTGCCATCCATAACGCCGTTTGCATGATGCTGTTTGTGTGTGTGCCCCTACTGCTCATCGCCTCCCTCGTGGAAGCCTATGTCACACCCCTGCTTTTGCGTTTATTCTAATCGCTACCGTGTCAAAAGGAGTCAGTTATATGAATGAGAATCCCAAGAATATCCCTGCACTTTTCGGCAGTATGGTTTTCAGCCATGAGGAAATGCGCCGCCGTCTGCCGGTGGATGTATATCAGGCCTGGCAACAGTGTCTTGTCAACAGCACGCCGCTGAGTCAAGCCATCGCCACGGAGATCGCCGCTGCCATGAAAGATTGGGCCATCGAAAAGGGGGCCACCCATTTCACCCACTGGTTCCAGCCGATGACCGGGTTCACTGCTGAAAAGCATGATAGCTTCATTGTCCCCGATGGCAAGGGAAAAATCCTCATGGAGCTCTCCGGCAAGGAGCTCTCCCGCGGCGAAGCTGACGCCTCCTCTTTCCCTTCCGGCGGCCTGCGCGCCACCTTTGAGGCCCGCGGCTACACGGCCTGGGACCCCACCTCCTGTGCGTTTATCAAGGACAACACCCTCTGCATCCCCACGATTTTCTGCTCCTACAGCGGTGATACACTGGATAAAAAGACGCCGCTTCTCCGCTCGATGAAGCTGCTGGATCACCAGTCGATCCGCATCCTACGTCTTTTTGGCAACACGGAGGCCCAGCACGTGGTGGCTCAGGTGGGCGCAGAGCAGGAGTATTTTCTCATCGATAAATCGGCCTATCACCGCCGCGAAGATCTGCAGTTCTGCGGCCGGACCCTATTTGGGGCCAAGCCTCCCAAGGGCCAGGAACTGGACGATCATTACTACGGCGCCATCAAGCCCCGTGTGGCCGCCTTCATGCATGAGCTCAACGAAGAATTGTGGAAGGTGGGCGTCTTAGCCAAGACAGAGCACAACGAAGCTGCCCCCGCTCAGCATGAGATCGCCCCCATCTATTGTGACGCCAACACCGCCTGTGATCAGAACCAGCTGACCATGGAGCTGCTGAAGCGTGTGGCTGACCGCCACGATCTCGTCTGCCTGCTGCACGAAAAGCCTTTTACCGGCATCAACGGCAGCGGTAAGCACGACAACTGGTCTCTGGCCACAGATACCGGAGAGAATCTGCTCAAGCCCGGCCAGACCCCCAGCCAGAATGCACAGTTCCTGCTGTTTCTGGCTGCCGTCATCAAGGGGGTGGATGAATATCAGGAAATGCTGCGCTGCTGCGTGTGTTATCCCGGCAACGACCACCGGTTGGGCGGTCATGAAGCACCTCCGGCCATCATCTCCATTTTCCTCGGGGATGAACTGACTGCGATCCTCTCCTCCATCATCGAGGGGACCGCCTATGTGGACGTGTCCAAGAAGAAACTCCAGATCGGCGTGGATACGCTGCCGGAAATCCCGCAGGACACCACCGACCGCAACCGCACCTCCCCCCTCGCCTTTACCGGCAACAAGTTTGAGTTCCGCATGGTCGGCTCTTCCCAGTCCATCGCCAGCCCCAATGTGGTGTTCAACACCATTGTGGCCGACGAACTGAGCCGCTTTGCCGACGTTCTTGAAAAAGCAGACAATTTCCATGAAACTCTGGAGCAGCTGCTGCGGGAAACCTTTAAAGCGCATCAGCGCATCATCTTCAACGGAAACGGATACGATGCCGCTTGGGTCGAGGAGGCACAGCGCCGCGGCCTTTCCAATCTGCATGACACCGTAGATTGTATGCCCGCCTACATCAGCCCCAAGAATATCGATCTCTTTACACGGCATGGCATCCTGACCGCCGAAGAAATGTACGCCCGCTATGAGATCCATCTGGAGAACTACTGTAAGGTGACTGCCATCGAAGCCAACACCATGGTGGACATGGTCATGCGGCACATTCTGCCCGCCGTGCTGCACTATGCGGACGATCTATCCTCCACCATCTACCATCAGAAGAAAGTGACGGTCAACCAGAACCGCGCTGCAACGGCACTGCTGGATCAGGTCACAACATTGACCAACCAACTTTATGATCTGTGTGAGCAGCTGAAGCGTGCTCTGGATGCTGCGCCGGAGGCCGCGGGTGGGCTCGATGCCGCCCTCTATTTCCGAGATCAGGTCTTTGCTCTGCAAAACCGGATGGCCCAGCTTGTAGGCGAATTGGAAAGCCGCACAGCGGCCACCTACTGGCCCTATCCCACCTACGCAGATATTCTTTTTTCCGTATAACGAAAGTGAAAAGGCAGCGGATCGCTTTGACGATCCGCTGCCTGTTTCTACGCCCTTCCCAGAGCGTCTGCCCTCGAGTATTTAAAATTGTCCCGACGCTCAAGAACACGGGGACAGCCCAGACTCTCCGGCGAAAATCTGTCCATGACAAGAAATCCAGCGCTTCAAAGGTTCACAGTTGTCATAAACGCCAGTCGACGGAAAATCATCTGCTGCACACTGCGGCTTGGCAGGAATGAAACATTGACCACTCACCGTCTCAGCACTTCCCATGATATTCCATCTGTCCAACAAACGCAAAAAAGCCCTGCGGCCGCATGGCCGCAGGGCTTTTGATAAAAGACGTATCAGTCGTCCTCTTCCTCATCGGAAGCCAGATCCGACAGGTCGAACTCCAGCTTCTCGCCGCAGTTGGGGCACAGGATCTCACCGGCCTCCAGCTCATCCTCATTGAAGAGGATCTCCTCTTCGCAGGCAGGGCAGGTAGTCTCGAACCATTCGCCGTCGTACTCCTCGTCCTCGTCCTCATCGTCGTCCTCGAAGATGGCCTCTTCCACCTCAGACAGATCGTCGCTGACAGCGTCCAGACCGTCTTCCATGTCATACAGAGCCTCTTCCAGGTCCAGCATCTTCTCGCTCATCTCGTCGAGCACATCGATGATGGCGGCAAAGAGCTTGCCCTCCTTGGACTCGGTATCCAGTGCCAGGCCCTCGGCCAAACCCTTCAGATAGGCAACCTTTTCAGTAATTTCCATAGTTATGCTCCTTTCTCAACGATCAAGATGTGAAAATCGTTCCTTACTTTGCGCGGCTCAGATACTCACCGGTACGGGTATCGATGGTGATTCTGTCGCCGATATTGATGAACAGGGGCACCTTTACCTCAGCGCCGGTCTCTACGGTGGCGGGCTTCAGGGTGTTGGTGGCTGTGTTGCCGGCCAGGCCGGGCTCGGTCTCCGTGATCTCCAGCTCCATGAAGTTGGGGCACTCCAGACCAAACACGTTGCCCTTATAGCTCAGAACCTTGCAGACGGTGTTCTCGGTGACGAAACGGAATGCATCGCCCAGCAGCTCTCTGCCCAGAGGCACCATATCAAAGGTCTCCTGATCCATGAAGTAGTACAGATCACCGTCGTTGTAGCTGTAAGCCATATCCTTACGCTCAACAAAAGCCTCCTCGAACTTGGCGGTGGGGTTGAAAGAAGTCTCGGTCACAGCACCGGTCACCACGTTGCGCATCTTGGTGCGAACGAATGCAGCGCCCTTACCGGGCTTCACGTGCTGGAACTCCACCACCTGCATCACCTTGCCATCCATTTCAAACGTCTTGCCGTTTCTGAAATCACCAGCAGTAATTGTTGCCATATTAGTATCCTCCCGTTTTATGAAAAAATATCCTACGTATTTCTCCGAAATTTGAATCCGCCAAAGCGGCCTTTATATTTTACATGATATGCCGTAATTTGGCAAGGCCTTTCCCGCACTTTTTCCGTTTTTTCAGAAAAATTCAGCTCAAAGACGCTGCAGTTCCCGCGTCATTTTCATCAGATCCCGGCATCCTTCTTTTTCCAGCACCACAACGTCCTCGATCCGCACGCCGAATCGTCCCGGAAGATAAATGCCCGGCTCCACACTGAGCACGGCACCCTCCGGCAGGGGCTGGTCATTTCTCGGCGTAGCATTGGGGCTTTCATGGACTTCAACACCCAAACTATGGCCCAGACTGTGGCCGAAATAGGCTCCATAGCCGGCCTCCTCAATGATCTGCCGCGCTGCTGCATCCATAGCCTGCCCCGTAATCCCGGCACGGGCGGCCGCAATGCCTGCCCGCTGTGCCTGCTGTACGATCTGATAGACGTGCTCCATCTCGTCGGTAATCTCGCCCAAGGCCACGGTGCGAGTCATATCCGAACAGTATCCTCCATAGACACAGCCGAAGTCAAACGTGATGAACTCCCCCTCCTGCACTGCACGATCCGTGGGGACGGCGTGAGGCATACTGCCATTGGGGCCGCTGGCCACAATGGTGTCGAAGGACATTTTCTCCGCTCCGCCGGCGATGGCCAGATACTGCAGCCGTGCCGCCAGCTGCCGCTCTGTCATGCCGGGGCGCAGCTCCCGCAGCAGCTGCGAAAATGCGCTCTCCGCAATTTCCTGCGCCTTTTCCATACGGCGGACCTCTTCGGTATCCTTCGTCTGGCGCAGCTTCTGCAGCAGACCGGACGCCTCCCGCAGCGTACAGTGGAGCCCTGTTTCATAGGCACGGAAATCCGCAACGGTCATGGCCTGCTCCTCGAAGCCCACCACATGGCTGCCGGAAAGCGCCAATGCCTCGTTGATCCAGTCCAGATAGCTGTGCTCCCGGTCGACGCAGCCGATGGCCGCTTCCTCGATCTGGGCTTCCGCCGCCTCCAGATAGCGGCCATCCGTGAAGAAGAAGTTCCCCCGACGGCTTACCAAGGCAACGCCGCCCTCTTCATCGACGTCAAATCCTGTGACGTAGAACCGGTTTGCCTTGCCCGTCAGCAATACGGCATCCAATCCGGCCTTCTCCAGCGCTGCATTCACTTGCTTCCAGTGGTTCATTGCCCTCATTCCTTTCTCATCGCCTTAAAGGGTGCCTGCAGTGCATGGAGCACCTTCTGCCACGGGCCTACGGCACCGCCCAGCGGCTCCACCATCAGGGCCCACACACCGGCACGCCGCGCACCAAGCACATCCGTCAGCAGCTTATCCCCCAGCATAGCAGTCTCCTTTCCTGTGACACCGGCTTTCTCCATGGCCTCCCGGAATCCCCGGACCGAGGGCTTGCCTGCATGTCCCACATACGTGATTCCCAGATTTTTGCAAAAACGCTCCACGCGAGCCGGCGAGCGGTTGTTGGAGAGGATCATGACCCGGATCCCCGCCGCCTGCAATGTCTGGAGCCACGTCAGGAGCTGTTGATTCGGATCACGGACGCTCTTGGGCGCCAGAGTGAAGTCCAGATCACTGAGCAGCAGTCGAATCCCCTTCTCCTTCAGCAGTTCCGGGGTGATTTTCGTATAGTCCTCAAAGAGCCGATGGGGTACCAAAGAAAAACGCATATAGGGTCCTCTCTTCACATAGTCTTCTTTATATAGTGTACCATTAAAGTGATTTGAATACAAGAGGTGATCCGTTTGCAGCTCTATCTCGCCGCCACGCCGGATCGGTTGGAGTCGGCACGGCAATATACACGCCATCTGGTCCATGTGGCCTGTCGGATCGGGCAGGGCGGCCATCTGCTGGCCCGTCCGCTGCCGCCATGGCTCAGAGGCGGCCTTGTCTCCCTTTCTGACGAGGGTGCTCCGCCGCTGTCTGCCGCTGCGCCGCTGTGCCGGGAACTCCTGTATCTCTGTGGCCGGCGCCATTTTTCCGGTGTGGTTCTGGACTTTGAGCAGCCATTCCGTCGGGATTTGGAAGAGCTGTGCCGGCAATTGGAGCGCACCCTCACCGCTTCCGGCTATCGGCTTTTCGTCCCCGAAGCCTATGCCGCAGCCACCTCTCGATCAACCATTCTTCTGTGCACCGCCCTCTCCGGCGGAACGATTGAAGAGCGTATGCAGGGCTCCGTGGCGCAGTACGGCGCCCACCGTCTGGCACTGGATCTGCAGCGCCTGGCGATGGAATTTCCCCTGCCCTGTCCATCCGGCAGCGGAACACCGCTGTCCATCGAAGCACTGCGGCAGCATATGGCCGGGCATCCCGTGTACTTCTCCTCCGAACTGTGCACACGCTATTTCACCAGAACTCAAAACGGGACCACCACCTTCACTCTTTTCGATGACGGCGACACCATGAAACGAAAACTGTCCCTGGCCCAAAATCTCGGCATTGAGGAAGCGCTTGTCATGCTGCCCGAATCGGAAGATCTCTTAGGTACACTTTTCCCCGAGCATGAAAAAGAAAGAAGCTGAACCAAACGGTTCAGCTTCTTGTGGAAACAGATTAATAATATCTCTTGTTTCTATTCTTGCGGGCAGCCTCGGACTTCTTGCGGCGCTTGACGCTGGGGCTTTCATAGCACTCTCTTCTGCGCACTTCCGCAACAATGCCAGCCTTGGCGCAGCTTCTCTTGAAACGCTTCAGAGCGCTGTCCAGGGACTCGCCTTCCTTAACATGTACTTCGGACATCTATTTTCCCTCCCTCCGATGTATCCGGCTACATCCAGGATACTCTTTAAGAGTCATAAGACATGACTTTAACAGAGAAAATTATATCCATTTTCTATCAATCTGTCAAGTTCTTTTTTCAAATATTCTCAAAAAGAGGGGCGTTTTTTTCATCGCCCCTCTTTTTCCATCGCAAAAACGGCGTTGTGTTTTACTTGGCGGGCTTCACGATCAGGTTGATCAACTTGTTCCTAACGAGGATCGTTTTGATGACCGTCATCCCCTCTGTCGCCTTCTTTACCTTCTCGATCTCCATGGCCGCAGCCTGCACAGTCTCCTGATCGCTATCTGTGGCCACGATCACCGTGCCCTTCAGCTTTCCGTTGACCTGCACGGCCATCTCCACCTGTGCATCTACGGTCTTGCTCTCGTCATAGGTGGGCCAGGACATCTGCATGGCCATCTTCCCGTACTTGGCTGCGTAGCCGGTGAGCTCCCACATCTCCTCGACCATGTGGGGTGCAAAGGGGCTGAGCAGCAGCATCAGCTGCTCCAGATCGCCCTTGCTGCAGCCATTGGTATAAAAGTCGTTGACCATGGCCATCAGTGCGGCAATGGCCGTATTGAGCTTCAGGCCATCGATGTCGGCCGTCACCTTCTTGATGGTTTTATGGATAATGCTCTCGTTCTTGGCGCTGATGGTCTCCTCATCGCTCATATGGTCCATCAGGTTCCAGCAGCGATCCAGGAACCGCTTGGAGCCCTTCACCGCCTCATTGGACCACGAGACAGCCTTCTCAAAGTCACCGATGAACATGATATGAAGGCGCATGGTATCGGCGCCGTACTGGGCCACAATATCGTTGGGATTGACTACGTTGCCGCGGGACTTGGACATCTTCTCGCCGCCCTCGCCCAGGATCATTCCGTGGCTGGTGCGCTTCTGATAGGGCTCCGGCGTATGCACAACGCCGATATCATAGAGGAACTTGTGCCAGAAGCGGCTGTAGAGCAGATGCAGCGTGGTGTGCTCCATACCGCCGTTGTACCAATCCACAGGCCCCCAGTATTCCTCAGCCTCCTTGCTGACCAGCTCCTGATCGTTGTGCGGATCCATATAGCGCAGGAAGTACCAGCTGGAACCGGCCCACTGCGGCATGGTATCCGTTTCACGCTTGGCCGAACCGCCGCAGCAGGGACAGGTGGTGTTGACCCAGTCGGTCATCTTGCTCAGGGGGCTCTCGCCGTCATCGGTAGGCTCATAGCTGTCCACCTGCGGAAGAACCACCGGCAGATCGCTCTCGGGCACCGGCACCCAGCCGCACTTGTCGCAGTGAACCAGCGGAATGGGCTCGCCCCAGTAGCGCTGACGGGAGAACACCCAGTCACGCAGCTTGTAGTTGACCTTTTCCTTGCCCAGACCATTGTCGGCCAGCCATTTCTTCATGGCAGGGATCGCCTCTTTGACCGTCATGCCGTTGAGGAAACCGGAGTTGACCATGATGCCCTCATCGCCCTTGAGCGTAAAGGCCTCCTTCTCAATATCGCCGCCCTGAACGACCTCCACAATATCGCAGCCGAAGGCCTTGGCGAACTCCCAGTCCCGCTGATCGTGGGCCGGGACCGCCATGATTGCGCCGGTACCGTAGGTGACCAGAACGTAGTCGGAAATAAAAATAGGAATTTCCTTGCCGGTCACGGGGTTGATGGCGTTGATCCCCTCGATGCGGACGCCGGTCTTTTCCTTGTTCAGCTCGCTGCGCTCAAAGTCAGACTTATGGGCCGCAGCATCCACATAGGCGGCCACAGCCTCCCAGTTGGTGATCCGGTCCTTCCACTTGTTCACGTAAGCGTGTTCAGGCGCCATGACCATATAGGTAGCACCGAAAAGAGTGTCGCAGCGAGTGGTAAAGACGGTCAGCGTATCTCCGGCGGTTGTCTTGAAATTGACCTCGGCACCGGTGGAGCGGCCGATCCAGTTCTTCTGCTGAACCTTCACACGATCCAGATAGTCCAGGTCGTCCAGATCGTCGATGAGCCGCTGAGCGTACTCAGTGATCTTCAGCATCCACTGGCTCTTCTCCTTGCGGATAACTTCACTGCCACAGCGCTCACACACGCCGTTGACTACCTCTTCGTTGGCCAGAACACACTTGCAGCTGGTGCACCAGTTCACAGGCATCGTGGTCTTGTAGGCCAGTCCCTTCTTGAACAGCTGCAGGAAGATCCACTGGGTCCATCTGTAGTAGCTGGGGTCGGTGGTATCCACCACCCGATCCCAGTCAAAGCCATAGCCCAGCATTTTCAGCTGTGCCGTGAAGTTGGCAATGTTGTTCTTCGTCACAATGGCGGGATGGATATGGTTTTTGATAGCATAGTTCTCCGTGGGCAGACCGAACGCATCGAACCCGATGGGATAGAGAACATTGTAGCCCTCCATGCGCTTCTTTCGGGTCACAATATCCAATGCGGTGAACGGCCGGGGATGCCCCACGTGCAGGCCCTGTCCCGAGGGATACGGGAACTCGATCAAGCCGTAAAACTTCGGACGGCTGGTGTCGCCGGTGACAGCGGCATACGGTTTGCTCTCTTCCCACTTCGCTTGCCATTTCTTTTCAATGGCGGCAAAATCGTACTTCATATTGACTCTCCTTTGATGATGATTTACCTTTCGACGAAAAAACGCCCCCGACTTCCATACGGAAGTCAGGGGCGATCAAATGACGCGGTACCACCCTGATCCGGCCGCCGGTTACCCTCACGGCCCTCAGTCCCCCATATATCGGGGTCGTGCCGATAACGGGGCATTCCGTCCCGCCCTACTCTGTTCAAACGGGAAACTCCGAGGCCAGTATGGACAAAGTGCCTCCACCGACTCACACCATCCGTCGGCTCTCTTAGGCAGGCATTTCTCTGTCTTTTTCCTCTTCATCGTCTTTTGCAAAGATAGATTTATTGTAATGTGTTCTATTCTGTTTGTCAAGCGGCGATTTTATTCGCCCTCATGCAGCACATCAGACAGATCCACAGGCTTGGCGCCGTTCCAAAGGCGCTCCAAGCCGTAGAACTCCCGTGCTTCATCGGAAAACACATGAACGGCAATGCAGCCGTAGTCCAGCAGCACCCATGTGCCGCCGCGATAGCCCTCCCGGTGCAGCGGGGACTCTTCCGCCTCCTCCGTGAGCACACGCTCCACGTTGTCCACCAGTGCATTGATCTGCGTGTTGGAAGACCCGGCAGCGATGACAAAATAGTCCGCCAGCGTGGTCAGCTCGCTGATCTCCAATACCTGTACGTTTTTTGCTTTCTTATCAGAAAGGGCCTTTGCTGCCAGCAGGGCCAATTCGTTAGCTGTTTTCATCGTTTTATTCTCCTTGTTTTAACTGTTGGGCCAGATCATCGCGGGCGGCAATCGTATCCGGGTGCACGGGATTCCCCCATTGCATCATCTCCGCGATCGATGCCTCCATCCCCAGCAGCAGCCCTTGATCCAAGTCTTTCCAAACCGCCTCACGCAGTGTCTCCACCCCAGGGAAGTCCCGATTCGGCTCGATGTAGTCGGCCATATAGATCACTTTTTCCAGCTTCGTCATCTTCGGTCGTCCGGTGGTGTGCCAGCGAATGGCCCCATACACCTCGTCGCTGACACCAAAGACATGGCGGGCGATCTCTGCGCCGGTCATGGCGTGCTGTAACTTCAACGCCTTGCGCTGCAAGTCATCCAGCACCACATGGTGCGTCCGGCACAGCGCCAGCTGCTCTTCGATGCTCAGTTTTTTCGTGCAGTCGTGAAGCAGCGCTGCCACCTGTGCCTGCGTAACATCCACGCCGTAGAGCTTGGCCAGATGGATAGCCTCCTGTTCGGTCCCCAGTACGTGGGCCATTCGTTTTGGCGTCAAATAACTCAGTGCAATGGGCCGCAGTTCATCAACTGTCAAGTTCTTTAGGTTTACACTTGTCCCATAGAGCCCCCGGCGCTGGATGTACCCCCAAACCGGGTCCGTCAGGGCCTGCGTCCCCTTGCCGCTGGCAAGTTCTGCACGGATCTCATGACTGGATACCTCGACCACGGCAGGGTTATCCAGCGTCCTCACCGTGGCGCCGAAAGTGGTCTCCAAGTAGGCTTTTTGCGCTGCAAAATCTGCCTCCTCCCCGGCTCTCGTCCGGCTGAATGCACCGATGGAGGCCAGGGACAGAATGACCTCCGGCTCGTGCCATGTGTGCAACGAGAGGAACATATCCGTCCCCATCAACAGCCACAGCTCATCCTCGGGGTACTGTTCCTTCAACAGACGTAGGGTGTCGCTGGTATAGCTCTTCCCCGTCCGCCGCAGCTCCACATCCAGCACTTTCGCCCACGGACCCAGCGCTGCGGTAGCCAGGACCGCCATCTCGTAGCGGTCCTGCCCACCGGCACTGCCGCAGGACAGCTCCTTATGGGGCGGAACACTGGCGGGGATCAGCAGTAGCCGATCCAGCCGCAGCTGCTTGACGGCGGCCTTGGCCGCCGCAATATGGCCCCGATGGATCGGGTCAAAGGTACCACCGTAAATACCGATTTTCATCTCAGACGCTCTTCTTTCGATCCTTTACCAGTTCGATTTTCCGCTTATTCTTGTCGTGCTGCATCCGGTAAAGTACAAACTTGCTTCCGATCACCTGCACCACTTCGCTGCGGGTGGGGATGCACAGCTCCTCTGCTGCCTCCCGGGCCGTATACATGGAGTTCTCCAGAACACGCCCCTTCACCAGTTCCCGAGCCTCCAGTGCATCATTGACCTGCTTGATGAGGTTGTCACCGATGCCGTCCTTGCCCACATGAATGATCGTATCTGCCCCGGCGGCGATGCCGCGCAGCTGTGCTCTCTGCTTACTTGTCAGTTCCATAGTTTTCATTCTCTTTCAAATAGTCTTTTAATTTTATTGCAAAATCCCGCAGGGCATTTCCCCGGTGGGACACCGCATTCTTTTCCTCTGCCGTCAGCTGCGAGAAGGTCTTTCGCAGCTCCGGTACAAAAAAGACGGGGTCGTAACCGAAACCACCCTCACCGCGCGGCGCATAGGCGATGGTCCCGAAGCAGTCTCCCTCCGCCTGCAGTACATCTCCGTTGGGGAAGCAGCAGACAATATCCGTGTGGAAGTGAGCCGCGCGGTTGGTGGCTCCTCGCAGGTTGTTGAGCAGCAGCTGATAGCGCTCCTCATCCGTCTCCACACCGCCGTAGCGGGCGGAATAGACCCCCGGTGCTCCGTTGAGCCAATCCACGCACAACCCCGAATCATCAGCGATGGCCGGCAGTCCGCTGGCCTCCATGACCGCCTTGGCCTTGAGCATAGAATTTTCGGCAAAAGTTGTGCCGGTCTCCTCTACCTCTACATGAAGCCCCAACTGGGACTGGAGCACGACCTCCACGCCCAGCTCTCCCAAAATGCGCTGCATCTCTGCCAGCTTTCCCTGATTTTGGGATGCCAATACAAATTTCATCAGAGAACACCTCCCAAGATTTCCTTTTCCTTGGCGATCAACTCACGATTGCCCTTGGCACAAAGTTCCACCAGTTCCTGCTGCTCCCGCAGGGTGAAGGCCCGGCCTTCTCCGGTGCCCTGCAGCTCGATGATCTCGCCCAGTTCGTTCATCACGCAGTTCAGGTCCACCATGGCGCAGCTGTCCTCGCTGTACTGCAGATCCACCATGGCCTCATCCTCCACGATACCGGCTGAAATACCGGAGACATAGTGGCGGATCGGGCTTCGGCCCAAGTCGCCGGACTCCACCAGACGGCGGCAGGCCAAGGCCATGGCGATGAATCCGCCGGTCACCGATGCGGTACGGGTTCCTCCGTCTCCCTGCAGCACATCGCAGTCCACGGTGATCGTCCGCTCCCCCAGCAGCTCCAGATCCACAGCAGCCCGCAGACTGCGGCCAATCAGACGCTGGATCTCGGCACTGCGGCCGGACACTTTCAGCTTGTCCACGTCACGGCGGCTGCGCTGGCGGTTGGCACGGGGCAGCATGGAGTACTCTGCCGTGACCCAACCGCAGCCGGGCTGGACATGGGGCGGCGTACGATCCTCCACCGATGCGCAGCACAGAACCTTCGTGTCGCCGCACTGGATCAGGACGCTCCCCTCGGCAAACTTTACAAAGTCGGTGGTAATCGTGACTGGCCGAAGCTCATTGTACATTCTTCCATCCGCTCGTTTCATATTTCTTTCCTTTCCCCTCAGATCATCGCTTCCAAAAATTCCTTGGCATCAAAGGGCTGCAGGTCGTCGATCCCTTCGCCCAGACCTACATATTTCACCGGGACCTGCAGCTCCTGGGCGATGGCAATCACAATACCGCCCTTAGCCGTGCCGTCCAACTTGGTAAGGATGATTCCGGTCAGACCGGCCGTCTCCTTAAACTGGCGGGCCTGAATAAGCCCGTTCTGTCCCGTGGTGGCATCCAGCACCAACAGTGTTTCCTTGGCGGCATCCGGCGTCTCCCGATCGATGATCTTGCGCATCTTGGCCAGCTCATTCATCAGATTTTGCTTGTTGTGGAGACGACCTGCCGTATCCACCAGCACCACATCGGTGCCGCGGGCCTTGGCCGCCTGCAGTCCATCGAACAAAACAGCACCGGGATCTGCGCCCTCGTGCTGGCGCACAAGATCCACCCCGGCCCGTTCCGACCAGATCTCCAGCTGGTCGGCAGCTGCAGCTCGGAACGTATCTCCCGCGCAGAACAAAACCTTCTTCCCCTGCTCTTTCAGCTGGTGGCCCAGCTTACCGATGGAGGTGGTCTTTCCCACGCCGTTGACACCGATCATCAGCACCACGCTGGGCTTGGTGGACAGGTCCAGCGCGGTACTGCCCACGTTCAGCTGCTCGGCCAGGATCTCACGCAGTGCGCCCTTCACGTTCTCTGCGCCCAGCATACGCTCGTCATAGACCTTCTTCCGCAGTTTCTCGACCGCATCCACGGCGATCGTCATCCCCACGTCGGCCAGGATCAGGTTTTCCTCCAGTTCTTCAAAAAACTCCTCACCCAGCTCTTCAAAAGACATGGGGGCAAACCACGCCTTTTTAAATTTACTGAAAAGTCCCACAGCTTCGTCCTCCTGTTACTTGATCTTCAGTTCTTTTGCCATATCGTTGAGATTGATGGTCAGGATGCGGGAAACACCGCGCTCCTGCATGGTGACGCCATAGAGGACGTCCGCCTCTTCCATCGTGCCGCGGCGGTGGGTAATGACAATGAATTGCGTCTTCCCGGCGATCCGCCGCATATAGCGGGCATAGCGCACCACGTTTGCCTCGTCCAATGCCGCCTCGATCTCGTCCATGACGCAAAACGGCGTAGGATGGACTTTCAAAATGGCAAAGTAGAGGGCGATGGCCACGAAAGCCTTCTCACCACCGGAGAGCAGCGTGATGGTTTTCAGCTGCTTTCCGGGAGGTTGCACCTTGATTTCGATCCCGCAGTTGAGAATATCGTTCTCATCTTCCAATTCCAAGCGGGCATGACCGCCGCCGAAAAGTTCCAGAAATGTCTCCTGAAAGCTCTCATTCAAAAGCCGGAACTGTTGGGCAAAGATCTCCGTCATCTGGCGGGTGATTTCCTCAATGATCCCCCGCAGTTCCTCCTTGGCTTTCTCCACGTCGGTACGCTGCTCGGATAGGTATGTATAGCGGGTGTTCACCCGTTCAAATTCCTCGATGGCGCCGATATTCGGCGTCCCCAGATTCTTGATCTCCCGGCTCAGCTCCCCGATGCGGCGCGTGGCCTTGGGGATACTCTCCAGTTCAATGCGCTGTTCCATGGCGTCGCTGTGGCTCAGCTCATAGTGCTCCCACAGCTTATCAAGAAGCGCCTTTTCTTCCAGCGCTGCATTGCTCTGTTTTTGCTCCAGACGGGAAACTTCCTTCCCTGCATTGAGCAGCACATCGTTGCACTCCTGCATCCGCTGGCTCTGCAAGGTGCGCCCTGCCTCCAGTGTCAGCTTCTCCTGCGCCAACATCTGCAGCTGCTCTTGCAGCTGGCGGCTCTGGCTGCGCAGCGCATCTGCCTGCGCCGTGTGGCGGGTCATTTTGTGCTGCGCCGTCTCTATTTCCCTGCGGAATTGATCGCCCAACGCCGCGCGGTCACGGCTCTCTGTCACCAGATCCTGCCGCAGGGCCAGATAGTTTTCCCGGCTTGCCGCCGACGAATCCCGCTCTGCTGCAAGGGCGGCCTGTGCCGCACGCTTCCGGCTGATCTGCTCGGAGAGCTGCGTCGTTTCGGCCTGCAGATCACTCTGTCCTGCCTGCTTTTCCTCCGTCTGGCGGTGCAGCTCCTGAGCGCAGGTCTGATGCCGGGCAATTTTTTCGGCAACGGCCGCCATCCGCTCCTGATCGCTCTGCAACCGCCTGCCCAGAGTCTCCTGCTCCTGTACCAAGGTCTCGCAGTTCCGTCGGAGATTCTCCAGCAGGATGTCATAGTGATTCTGCTTGCCCTCCAGCGTCAGGACCGCTTCCTTGGCTCGGCGCTGCTGCTCCTGAGCCACTTCCAGCTCATACTGCGCCTTTTGCAGTTCCCGCTGCAGCGTATCGGCCTGCTCTGCGGCCTCTTGCAATGTATGGCGCAGCCCCGCTTCCTTTTCCTGCAGCGCCTTCAGCTCGTTGGCGCGGGACAGGATGCCGGCACTGCGGCTGATACTGCCGCCGGTCATCGAACCGCCGCGGTTGATGACCTGTCCGTCCAGTGTCACGATCCGGAATCGATTCTGGTATTTCCGGGCCATGGTGATGCCGCAATCCAGATCCTCCACCACCACCGTGCGGCCCAAAAGGTTGCGAAAAATGGGAAGATACTGGCTCTGGCAGCGGATCAGCTGGGAGGCCACGCCCACAAACCCATACTCGTCGGCAAGCTGCGGTTCTCGCAGCTCATCGCCGCGGATCACATTCATCGGAAGAAAGGTGGCACGGCCTGCCTCCCGCTGCTTCAAAAAGCCAATGGCCGTTTTGGCGTCAGCCTCCCGATCCACCACGATATTCTGCAGTCCTGCACCCAGAGCGATCTCCAGCGCCACCGTACAGCGCGGGTCGGTCTCCATCAGACTGCCCACCGGGCCATGGATCCCGCGGAGCATCTTCTTTTCCGCGGCGTGCATCACCGTCTTGACCGATTTGGAAAATCCCTCGTACTCCTTCTCCATCTCACCGAGCATATGGATGCGGGAGCGCAGATTATTTTCCTCCATGGTCAGCGCCACCTTCTTTTCGCCGGCCTCCTGAGCGCGGCGCCGGCGGCCGTCCATCTTCAAGCTGTGTCCCTGAATGATGTTGCTGAGCGCCTGCTCTTCCTCCCGTGCCGCCTGCAGTGCCTTCTGATTCTCCTGTGACTCGGTCTCACTCAGCTGCTGCCGTTCCCGTGTCTCGGCCAGCTCCGTCTGCAGCTGGGTGCACCGCTCTGTGACCTCACGGATCGCCGTCTCCAGCGAGGAAAGTTCTGCCTTTCCCTCACCGGCTGCCGCCAATTCCAAGGCCTCCCGGGCGCGCAGTGCCTCGGTCTCTTCTTCGGCACTGCCGGCGCTCTCCGCCAGCTGCCGGATCTCAGTAAGAAGTGCTTCCACTTCCTGCTCCAACACCTGCATCTGCTCATCGATCTCGGCGATTCGGGCATCGGCACTGTCCACCTGCTGCTGCAGTGTCTCCGTGCGCTGCGTACTGGAGCGCAGCTCCTCCTCCAGTCGAAGGATGGATTCCTCGTGATGGCTGATGTCTGTTCTCAGGACGGCCACCGCAGCCTCCTCCTCAGAAATATGCCCCTCCAGCCGGCCCATCTCGGTGCGCAGCTGTTCTGCGTTGATGTCATTGCGGCGCACCTGTTCATTGCACTGATCATTCTCGGCATACACTGCATCCAGTGCCGCCTGCGCCTGCGCTTGCTCCTCCTGCGCCGTGCGAAGATCGTTCTCCAGTTTCAGCGATGCAGCCCGAACTGCCTGCAGATTTTCAAGCCACACGGAAATCTCCAGAATTCGCAGCTCATCGCGGAGGATCAGATACTTTTTCGCCGTCTCCGACTGCTTGCGCAGCGGCTCCACCTGCAGTTCCAATTCAGCGATCTTGTCATTGATCCGCACCAGATTTTCCTCGGTGCGTTCCAATTTGCGCTCCGACTCCTCCTTGCGGTGGCGGAACTTGGAGATGCCGGCTGCCTCTTCAAAAATCTCCCGACGCTCGCCGCTCTTGACCGATAGGATCTCATCGATCTTTCCCTGTCCGATGATCGAATAGCCCTCACGGCCCATGCCGGTATCCATGAAAAGCTCGTTCACGTCCTTGAGCCGGACGGACTGCTTATTGATATAATATTCCGACTCACCGCTGCGGTAATAGCGGCGTGTCACGGCCACTTCCGTTTCATCGCGGTTGAAAATATGTTCGGTATTGTCCATCACCAGAGTGACCTGTGCGAACCCCATCTGGCTACGCCGCTGGGTCCCGCCGAAGATCACATCTTCCATCTTGGCACCACGCAGCTGGCGGCTGCTCTGCTCGCCCATGACCCAGCGGATGGCATCGGAAATATTGGATTTTCCGCTTCCGTTGGGTCCGACGATTGCCGTGATGTCCTCGCCGAAATTCAACACCGTTTTATCGGGAAAAGATTTGAACCCCTGAATTTCCAGTGCTTTTAAGTACAATGTGCTTCACCTCATTCGTTGATGCATACGATAACTAATTTAGTATATCAGGCAAGAGATATTTTTTCAAGGAATTTCATTGATTTCCCCATGAAAAAGGCCCTTTTCCGCCATATAGAAAGCGGGTGCCTCCGCAGGCACCCGCTTTCCTATTCTCTTTTTTCTGCAATCATGCGATACAAGCACTCGTAGGCATCGTGCAGCGTTCCTACACGATCCATCAATCCCTCCTGCACCGCCTCTTCTCCGTAGACAACGGTGCCGACATCATTGGCCATATCACCGCTTTGCAGCATCAGCTCACGGAATCTGCCGGCGCTGATGGAGGCGTGTGCCGCCACAAAACCGATGATGCGTTCCTGCAGCCGCTCAAAATAACGGTACGTCTCCGCCGCCGCAATCACGGTTCCCGACATACGCACCGGGTGGATCGTCATGGACGCCGAAGGCGCAATCATGGTCATCTTTCCCGACACGGCCAGCGGGATCCCGATGGAATGTCCGCCCCCCAGTACTAATGTCACCGTGGGCTTATCCATGCCGGCGATCATCTCGGCAATGCCCAGACCGGCCTCCACATCGCCGCCCACGGTATTGAGGAGCAGCAGCAAGCCATCGACGTTTTCCGCTGCTTCGATTCCTGCCAACAGAGGGAGCACATGTTCATATTTGGTTGTTTTTACATTGCCGGGAGCCGCCGTATGCCCCTCGATCTGCCCGATGATGCTCAGGCAGTGAATGGTCCCATGGGCATTTTTGATAACGGTGGACCCCATCTCCACGATCTGCTGCTGCGGTGTATCCTTGCTCTCTTCCCGTTGGGTTTTCGGTTCTTCCTGCATTCAATCGCCTCCCTATCACCTATAGGATGTGCAGGGTCGATCAAATTATACCGCCATAAAAAAGGACACATCATCCGATGTGTCCTTTTCCGTATTTCTACGCCTCATATACGGCCTTGCAGCCTTTATAGGTCATATAGCAGTCCAGCTTGCTCACCGTCTCGAACGGTGCATGCATGCTCAGCACCGGCACACCGGCATCCAGTGTATCGATATTGCGATTGGCCATAAACATGGCCACCGTACCGCCTCCGCCGACGTCCACCTTGCCCAGCTCCGCAATCTGCCAGACGACGTCCGCATCGTCCAGTGTCCGTCGGACGAACGCCACCGTCTCTGCCCCGGCATCACTGGAACCGCTCTTACCTCGGGAACCGGTATACTTGCAAAGGGCGATGCCGTAATTGACACGGGCACTGTTGCGCTTTTCGTAGACCTCCGGGAAATTGGGATCGTAGGCCGCCGTAACATCCGCCGACAGGCAGAAGGAGTGTTCAAAGCACTCCCGCAGCGGGACATTCTGGCTGTCGCACAGGTCATGAATGAAGGTATCAAAGGCGGCGGACTGCATCCCTGTCACACCCATGGAGCCGATCTCCTCCTTATCAGCCAACATGCAGACGGCCGTGTGCTGCGGATGTGTCAGCTCCAAAATGGCCTGCAGGCCGGCATAGGCACACACACGGTCGTCGTGACCATAGGCACCCAGCAAGCTGCCGTCCAGACCGATCTCGGTAGAGAGCGCGGCGGGCACCACTTCCAACTCTGCGGAGGTAAAATCATCCTCCGTAATGCCGTATTTGTCAAAGAGCTTCTCCATGACATGGAACTTCACACGCTCCGTGTCATCCTCCTCGCCTACAGGACGGCTGCCCAGCAGGATATTGAGGTTTTCTCCGGGGATCGCCTCGCCCAAGGGTTTTTTGCTCTGTTCTGCACCCAGATGGGGCAGCAGATCCGTAATGACGAACTTGGGCTCGTCCCCTTCTCCCAGCACCACCGGCACCACGGTACCGTCCTTCAATGCGACCACACCGTGCATTTCCAGCGGGATGGTCACCCACTGATACTTGCGGATCCCTCCATAGTAATGGGTCTTGAAATACGCCAGTTCGCTGTCCTCGTAGAGGGGAATGGGCTTCAGATCCAGACGGGGCGAATCGATGTGGGCGGCCACCACGTGGACACCCTCAGCCAGGCTCTTCTCGCCGATGACGGCCAGCATCACGCTCTTATCACGGTTGCAGGTATAGACCTTATCGCCGCTCTTGAGCTCCATGCCGCGGCGGTAGGCCGTAAAGCCATGGGCTTCGGCCATGGCAATGGCATAACCGGTGCACTCACGCTCCGTCTTTCCGTGGTCGAGAAACTTACGGTAGGCCGTGCAGTAGGCCTCCATCTTGGGTTCTTCCTGCTTGCTCAGCCGATCATAACCGTTTTTTGGCTGAGAAAAAAGCTTGTCCTTGCGTTCTTTCAATGTTTCGCTCATGGCTGCTCCTCCTTGATCCACTGTATAAAGAACTGCCGGGCCGTCTGCCGGAAATCGTCCGGTGTCTGTGCCCGATTTTCCAGTATGTCCGTGCAATTTTTGCGATAGTACTCCTCGTTCTTTTGGGCCGCAATCCGCAGTCTGGCATAAGACTCGTCAATGCCGTCCCGCTCCATGATCCGCCGGACACGCACCTCCTCCGGGGCGATCACGCCCACGGTGCGGCGGCACAGGACGCTCAAGCCGCTCTCCAACAGGTTGATCGCATCCACGCCCACCAGATCATGTCCCTCCATCTGGCGGGCCACTTCAGGCAGGAGATGGGCGTACACGATGGCGTTCAGCTTCTCCAGAGCGTCTTTATCGGAAAAAACGATGCTGCCTAACTTCTGCCGATCCAGTAGACCGGCCGAGTCGAACACGTTGCCAAACGCCGCCACAATATCCCGGCGCAGCGCCGGATCCGTCCGCAGCATCTCATGATAGATGGCATCGGCATCCAAAATGACACCGCCCAACTCCGCCAAGGCCTGCAGAGCACTGGTTTTCCCTGCGCCTGTTCCGCCGGTCAGACCGAAGATCAGCCCGTCTCCGGCATCCACAATATGAAAGCCGGCCGCCTTTTTCAGTCGGTTGCTAACGGCAAGTCCCAACCCACTCTCGTCCGGACACTGCGCATAGATCTCCGTTACGTCCGTATCATCAAAGGTGCGCAGCGCATCGAACACATGACGTGCCTGAGCAGCTTTATCCGCAGCCGCCCCCAAGCGATGCACCCGATGCGCGGCAAAGAGCGGCGCAAATTCATCAAAACAGATGACGCCCGCCTTCTCCCCCAGTGCCCCCAGAATCCATGCGGCACTGCGCTCCGGAGAGCCTGTGACCAC
>JAHHSI010000006.1 GCA_020025275.1 Oscillospiraceae bacterium
GCGGTATGGGAAGTTTATAAATTCATTCATGTCAATACCGTTGCGCCCTTTGGCACCTTCCGGACAAAAATCAGAAAGTGGAAAAAGAGCGTGGGATAAAAGTTGTGGGATAGATCAACGAAATAAATCAATGCACCTGTCGATGTTGCAAACCGGGGGCGGCATAGGAGAAAACACGATTACAAGCTTTTGGGAAAAGTTCGATGGGACACCATGGGGAATCGAGAACCGGGAGGATGCTGCATGAACAAAATTGAAAAAAGAAAGCAGGACGGGGAGGAAGTCACGATCCGAAAAGCAAAATGGAAGCTGTGCCTTGGGATCCTTCTGGCCTTGGCGGGGTTTGCGGCACTGTTGGCAGGTGCGCTGCTGGATGTACAGGATGCAGGGGAGATCGCTCTGGTGATTGCTGGCTTTTTTGTCTGCGATCTTGCCGGAATAATCCTGCTCATCAAGGCGATGCCCGGACTGGCGCTTTCGGACATCAATAAAATTGACAAAAAGTACGGCGGATGCGAACTGGCCCAGCTGCACGGCATGAAGAAATCTGAAGTAGAGCAAACACTCCGCTCTCACAAATTTCAACTTGATGACAGCGGCTATTATCGAAGAAAGAAGTTCTCGTTTTTGAGGGACTCCGTATCGTACTATGTGAAGATTCTGGATAGTTCCAACTTAAGAGCCACCATTCACAACGAGTGGAAGCGTTTTGATCAATACGTCCAAAACGGAAAGAATAGCTGTCTGATCCTAATGATGTACAGCGATGAGCCATCGGCGCAGAACGCCCAAGTACTGCGCAATGTCGGAACACGTCAGATTGCAGACAATATGGTGCTGGATATGTACTCGTTAACGACGATGGTTGCGGTGGGGGCAGACCCTGTGACCGGTGTTGGCTGCTATCTGGATATCGGTAGAGGGCACCATCTGTACCTATATAAATACGGCTGCAAAATGCTGAAAAAGCTGTTTGGATAGAGAAGTACAGGAAGTCTTCCCGGCGATTCATAGGGAGTGGGAGTGCCGGGAGCTGGGAGAGAGGCATTTTCGGCCGCCAAATATCGGGCGCTGCACTGTCTTTTGGGGTGATGCGTTTTCGGTTGTACACGATTCCAAGGGACAGCCGGGTGCTGTACGATTCAAGGTGCCCCCGATCTGCAAAGAGGGCTGCCTGCTCATGATCTGTGGTAGTATCGATATGGGAAAGGGCGGTTGGCGGGCCTTGCTGGCTTCGGTAAGCGGCATGGTGCAGCACGGATGCCGCATCAAAAAATAGCGGCTGACCGGTGGGGTCGGGAAGAGAAGAAGATACACAGAAGGGAGCAGGAAGTTGTCCTGCTCCCTTCTGTGTGCGTTTCGGCTTCTTTGCTCGTATCCCGCTTTCACAATGCCGGACGCCCCATTATTTCGGGGAACGCGGGCACGGCACGATTTCTGCCGGATAAAAAGGAAAATGGGGGGCGTGGGGCGGCAGGAGAAATGACAGAAAAATGGAAATCGAGAAGGCTTATAATGTATTTTTTGTTGCAAATATTACGTAATTTAAATTAAAAATAAATAAAACTGTTGAAATACAAAGTAAAGTGCTGTATCATATAAATGGAAATATAGTCAGGATTTGGGTGGCGCGGAGAGAGAAACGGAGAATACGGCAAGAAGGGGGCAGAGGAACGGATGGCGAAGGAATATCTGGCACACATCGCCGAGGACGGACGAGAGCAGACGGTGGCGGAACATTTGGCGGGGACAGCGGCGCTCAGCGCAAAATTTGCCGGGGCCTTTCATGCCCAAGAGCACGGGCGTCTGGTAGGGGAGTGCCACGATATCGGCAAATACTCTGCCGCCTTTCAGGCACGTCTCCGGGGAGGTCCCAAGGTGGACCATGCCACGGCCGGTGCCATTGAGTGTACGAAGATCGGTTGTACGCTGGAGGCCTGTGCAGTGATCGGACACCACGGCGGCCTTCCGGATTATGGAAATCAATACACGGATCAACCGGGGGATGCCACCTTCTGCGGACGGGTGAAAAAGGGAGTGTCCGGAGGGATCCCGCCCTACGACTATGATGGACAGCTGGCACCGCCCAAGAGTTCGGGGAACGAAGAGGACCTGCTGGCTGCCTCGTATTGGGTCAGGATGCTCTACTCCTGTCTGGTCGACGCCGATTATCTGGACACCGAGCGCTTTATGGAGGGGGCGGCGGGTGACGAGTGCACTTATGACACGATGCCGGTCTTGTTGGAGCGGCTGAAGGCGTACATACAGCCGTGGTGGGCACCAAAGACGGACATCAACCGCCGCCGCTGTGATATTTTAAAGGCGTGTATGAACAGCGGTGCTCGTGACAAAGGCATCTATACGCTGACGGTTCCCACCGGAGGAGGAAAAACCATCGCTTCGCTGGCATTTGCGTTGGAACATGCGGTGCAGCACGGGATGGACCGCATCATCTATGTGATCCCCTATACGTCGATCATTGAGCAGAATGCAGCTGTGTTCAAAGAAATACTGGGGGAGAAAAATGTTCTCGAGCATCATTCAAATCTGATTTTCGACCCGGAGCAGGAGGCGTCGGAACTGGTGGCAAGGAAGCTGCGTGCCACAGAAAACTGGGATGCACCGGTGATTGTCACCACGGCCGTGCAGTTTTTTGAGTCCATGTATGCTAACCGCGCCTCCAAGTGCCGCAAACTCCATAACATTGCCAACAGTGTCCTGATTTTTGATGAGGCACAGATGATACCCACGGCCCAACTGAAACCCTGCGTGGCGGCGATCAGTGCGGCGGTGGCACAGTTCGGCGCCACGGCCGTCCTCTGCACGGCCACGCAGCCCACGCTCAATGACTTGGTGCAGCAGTTTGCGCCCGGTTGGCCCATTTGTGAGATTTGTCCGGACACCGAGGCACTCTATCAGCAGTTCAGGCGTGTAACTTTCCGCCGGATCGGAAAGCAGACGACACCGGCACTGGCCGAGGCGCTTTCCGGCCATGAGCAGGTGCTGTGTATCGTGAACAGCCGAAAGGCGGCACAGGAAATTTTTGATCTTTTGCCGGAGGAAGGGCGCTTTCATCTCTCGACGCTGATGTATCCGGCCCATCGGCAGGAGGTGCTGCGGACGGTCAAAGAGCGCCTGCGGGAGAAGCTTCCCTGCAGAGTTGTATCCACGTCGCTGATCGAGGCCGGTGTTGATGTAGACTTTCCGGCGGTGTATCGGGAGATGGCGGGACTGGACTCGCTGATGCAGGCGGCCGGACGGTGCAACCGTGAGGGGAAACGTGGGGCGTCTGACAGCGTGGTTTTAATTTTTGAAGGGGAGAACCCGCCGCCGCCTCTGTTTCGTATGCAGATCGGTGCCTGCCGGGAGGCTCTGGAGGGCGGCGCCGATCCGGGAGATCCCACAACGGTGGAGCGTTATTTTACCTCCCTGCGCTCACTGGTGGGGGAGAATATCGACCGGGAACGGATTATTTCTGCGCTGTCGCAGGGGGTCGCCGGGTGTCTGCTTCCCTTTGAGCAGGTGGCCCAGCACTTCCACTTGATCGATGAGACGACGAAAACCGTGTATGTTCCGGTGGAGGCCGGGGCGGCGGTGATCGAAAAGATCCAAGCGGGGACGGCCAGCCGTGCCGACTATCGTGCGGCGGGCAGGTACAGTGTGGCGATCTACGAGCCGCAGATGCGTGCGCTTCTCGCCGCAGGAGCCCTGTCGGTATTGGATGATGACAGTGCCGTCTTGGCGGACCGGTCGCTCTACAGTGCGGAGAAGGGCCTGTCGCTGCAGACAGATGCAGGACAGGCGTGGTTTATTTAGCTTGCCCCGGGCCAAGAGGGGGCAGAGGAACGTTTGAAAGGAGAGAGGTTTACGTGTCCATATCCATTGAAGTCTGGGGGGAGTATGCCTGCTTCAGCCGTGTGGAAATGAAAGTGGAGCGGGTCAGCTATGACGTCATGACGCCCTCGGCGGCGAGGGGGCTGATCGAGTCTATCTATTGGCATCCGGGGATGCGGTGGATCATCGACCGGATCCACGTCTGTGCGCCCATTCGCTTTACCAATATCCGGCGCAATGAGGTGAAAGATACCGTCAATGCCAGAAAAGTTAAAAAAACCATTGAAAAGTCGGGAGAGCCCCTGTATTTGGCCACATCGGACAGCATTCAGCAAAGAGCCTCCCTGGTTCTCACCCAGGTGCACTATGTAATTGATGCCCACTTTGAGATGACCGATAAAGCGTCTCCCGGAGACAACCCTGGGAAGTTTCAGGACATCATTCACCGACGGTTGGCCAAGGGGCAGTGCTATCAGCAGCCCTGTCTGGGTGTGCGGGAGTTTCCGGCGCATTTTAGAGAGTGTCAGCAGAAGCCGCCCTGCCCGGAGGAGCTGCGGGGGACGAAGGAGTTGGGATGGATGCTGTTGGATCTGGACTATACGGATCCTGCGGACATCAGACCCATCTTCTTCCGTGGTGTTTTGCATGACGGTGTTTTGGAGGTTCCGGACCCCGCCGCACAGGAGGTGGTCCGATGATTTTGCAGTCTCTTGTGCAGCTGTATGAGGATCTGGTGAAGCGTGGGAACATCGCACCCCCCGGCTGGGGTCCTGCCAAAATCAGCTATGCGCTGTGTCTGGGGGAGGATGGCGCTCTGCGTCAGGTGATTCCGCAAGTCTGTGAGGTCAAGAGCGGGAAAAAGACGGTCCTGCGTCCGATTAGCCAGAGTCTTCCGGCCGCCGTCAAGCGGACCAGCGGTGTCTTGCCCAATTTCCTGTGGGACAATGCCGGATACCTGTTGGGGATCCGGAAATATGATGAAAAGAAAGACGGTCCCAGAGAGGAGGCAGCGGGGGAGATCGTTTTCTGCCCGGAGCTGTTTCAAGCGTGTGCCCGACTGCACCACGACCTTTTGGATGAGGTCCACACCCCGACGGCCACGGCGATCCTGCGGTTCTTTGACACGTGGGATCCTCAGGAGGAACGGCAGCTGGGCTGTCTGTCCGAAGAACTGGAGGGGATTTTGAACGGCGGCAATCTGGTCTTTCGTGTGGAGGGCCATTTTGCACAGGAAGATCCACAGATCCGGGCGGCATGGCAGCGGCATTATGACCAGGCAGAGGGGGTCAGGATGCAGTGCCTCGTCTCCGGAAAAGAAGATGACATCGTGTCGGTGCATCCGGCCATCAAAGGCGTGACCGGGGCGCAGTCCAGTGGGGCGGCCTTGGTTTCCTTCAATGCGCCGGCCTTTTGCTCCTATGGCAAAGAGCAGAACCTGAATGCTCCGGTGGGGAAATATGCGGCCTTTGCCTATACGTCGGCGCTCAACTATTTGCTGGCCGATCGGGAGAATGTACAGCGTGTGGGGGATACGACCATCGTGTGCTGGGCCGCCGGGGCTGAAAAGCAGTATACGCTCTTCTCTGGGGCGGCTTTGCTGGGTAATGCGCCGCCTCAAGGGATCAGCGAGACGGAAGTGAGAAGTGTTGTCAAGCGATTGGCAGAGGGACGTCCCTGTCAGGAGTGGGATCTGGACCCACAGCAGCCCTTCTATGTTTTGGGACTGGCGCCCAATGCGGCGCGTCTGTCGGTCCGGTTTTTCCTGCGGGACTCATTCGGCGGGTTTATGCGCCATATCAATGACCATCATCAGCGGATGGAGATCGTCGGGAATACCTATTCCATGGTTCCCCTTTGGGCGATGCTGCGGGAAACCGTGAACCCCCATGCCACGGATAAAACGCCCAGTCCTGTGATGGCCGGCGCAGTAACACGGGCGATCTTTGGCGGGCTGCCGTATCCGGCCTCACTTTTGGAGGCGGTGACCTGCCGGATCCGGGCGGAGAGAACGATTACCCCCGGCCGGGCGGCGATCATCAAAGCGTACTATCTGAAAAATCCGACACCACAGTGTCCGAAGGAGGTCTTAACTGTGAGCCTGAATGAAAATAGCACCAACATCCCGTATACGCTGGGGCGGCTGTTCTCTCTGTACGAAGCCGTGCAGGAAAAAGCCAATCCCGGCATCAATGCAACGATCAAGGATAAGTATTTCAATTCCGCCTCAGCCACCCCGGCCACGATTTTTCCGATTCTGGACAATCTGTGCCAGAAGCACCTGCGCAAATTGGATCCGGGGATCCGGATTTATTATGACCGGGAGATCTGCAATCTGAAAGATCGTCTGGAGGAGAGCTACCCGCTGCGGCTGACGCTGCCGGAGCAGGGGTCCTTTAATCTGGGATATTATCATCAGTACAAAGCTCGTTTTACGAAAAAGGAGGAGAAATAACGATGGAAGCTATTAAAAACCGCTATGAATTTGTGGTCCTGTTTGACGTAGAGAACGGCAATCCCAACGGGGACCCGGATGCCGGCAATATGCCTCGTATGGATCCGGAAACCGGCTATGGTCTGGTGACGGACGTCTGCCTGAAGCGGAAGATCCGCAACTATGTGGAGACGGTCAAGGAGGATGCCCCCGGCTATCGCATCTATGTCAAAGAGGGGGTTCCGCTGAACCGCAGCGACAAGGAGGCCTGTGAATATGTGGGGGTCAAGCCTGCGGACCTGAAGGAGGCAAAAAAGAAGGAGGCGGGACTGGATGAAAAGATCCGGGAGTTCATGTGCTCGAACTTCTATGATATCCGCACCTTTGGCGCCGTTATGACCACCTTCACCAAGGGCGCCCTGAACTGCGGTCAGGTCCGTGGACCGGTGCAGATCGGCTTTGCCAGAAGCGTTGATCCCATTCTCCCGCAGGAGGTCACCATCACCCGTGTCGCCATCACGAAAGAAGATGATGCCGAGGGGAAAAAGACCGAAATGGGCCGAAAGTACATCGTCCCCTATGGATTGTACCGTGCAGAGGGCTATATTTCGGCCAATCTGGCAAGAAAGACCACCGGCTTTTCAGAGGAGGATCTGGACTTGCTGTGGCAGGCCATCTGTAATATGTTTGAAAACGACCATTCGGCCAGCCGCGGGAAAATGGCCGTGCGTGAGCTGATCATCTTCCGCCACGACAGCGAGCTGGGCAATGCGCCGGCGCACAAGCTGTTTGACTTGGTGGAGGTCACGCATAAGGAAGGGGTCACTGCCCCCAGAGGCTATGGTGATTACACGGTCAATGTGCATCTGGACGCCCTGCCTGAGGGCGTTACCTGCATGCGTATGGGGTGATGTATCCCGAGGAGGAGCTGCTGGCGTTATCGGGGCTGCAGCATTTTGCCTTTTGCCGCCGACAGTGGGCGTTGATCCATGTCGAAAACCAATGGCAGGACAATGTGCGTACGATTGACGGGGACCTCTTTCACCGCCGTGCCCATGACGCCGCCCTGCGGGAGCGGCGGGGAGATATGCTGTGTGTGCGGGGGCTCTGTGTGGTGTCGCACGTGCTGGGGATCTCCGGCCAATGCGATGTGGTGGAGTTTTATCAGGATCCCAACGGGATCTCTCTGCGGGGCGAGGAGGGACTGTGGCGCCCGTATCCTGTAGAGTACAAGCGTGGGGCGCCGAAGGAGAAAGAGGCAGATGTGCTGCAGCTCTGCGCTCAGGCCATGTGTCTGGAGGAAATGCTGTGCTGCCGGATCGAAGAGGGTGCGCTTTTCTATGGTGAGACGAGGCGGCGGCAGGTGGTTGCTTTGGATGAGACACGCAGACAGTCCGTGCGGGATATGCTGACAGAAATGCATGAGCTCTACCGGCGGGGCCATACACCGAAGGCAAAGGTCACAAAAGCCTGCGGCGCCTGCTCACTGCGTGAGCTCTGTCTGCCCGCCCTGCTCAAAAAGGACCACTCGGCCCAGTATTTGAAGGAGGCGCTGGAGGAGCCATGAGACATTTGCTCAACACCTTGTTTGTCACCTCTGAAGATATTTACCTATCATTGGATGGGGAAAACGTTCTGGCGAATCGAAAGAACGAGGTTGTGGCCAGATATCCATTGCATATCCTGTCCGGGATCATTACGTTTTCCTACGCCGGAGCGTCACCGGCGCTGATGGGTGCGTGTGCCCGGCATGGGATCGCCCTTTCATTCTGCACGCCACGAGGGCGGTTCCTTGCCCGGGTGAGCGGTGAGAACAACGGAAATGTCCTGCTTCGCCGCCGGCAGTACCGGATCGCCGATGACCCGCAGCAGAGCTGCCGGATTGCCCGCTCCATGATTTTTGGGAAGATCTATAATGCGCACTGGAGTATCCGGCGCACGCTGCGGGATCATGGCCTGCGTGTCAATGAAGAAGAACTCTCGTCGGCCGCACAGCAGTTGAAGGATCTGCTTCCTGCGGTGATGGAGCAAACGGAACTGGATGCATTGCGTGGATGGGAGGGGGTTGCGGCCGCCGCTTATTTCGGCGTTTTTCCCCAGATGATCTTAGGGGACCGTCGAGTGTTTTCGTTTGCCGGACGTAATCGACGGCCGCCGCTGGATCCGGTCAATGCGCTGCTTTCGTTTGCCTATTCCTTGCTGTCCTATGACTGCGCTGCGGCGTTGGAGAGCGTGGGAATGGATGCCTATGTGGGTTTTTTGCACCGAGACCGCCCAGGGCGAAGTTCCCTTGCACTGGATCTCATGGAGGAGCTGCGCCCCTGCGTGGCGGATCGCTTTGTGCTGACGCTCATCAATAATCGGATCTGTAAGGCCGGTGATTTTCTGGTGCAGGAGAGCGGAGCGGTATTGCTGACAGAGGACGCCCGCCGGGAGGTCCTTTCCCGATGGCAGGAGCGCAAAAAGGAGACCATCACGCATCCTTATCTGGGAGAAAAAATACCGTGGGGACTTGTGCCTTATCTGCAGGCGCTTTTATTGTCACGGTATATTCGGGGCGATATGGAAGAGTATCCGCCTTTTTTATGGAAGTGAAGTTCTATGCTTGTACTGATCACCTATGATGTCAATACGGAGGACGCCGCCGGCAGAAAACGGCTGCGGCAGATTGCAAAGCAGTGTATCAATTATGGGCAGCGAGTGCAGTGTTCGGTGTTTGAATGTATGCTCGATCCGGGGCAATATCGGACACTGGAGGCAAAGCTCTTGTCCATTATGGATCAGGAGAAGGACAGTTTGCGCTTTTACGAACTGGGGGCCAATTACAAAAAGAAAATCCGGCATTATGGGGCCAAGACCACCTATCTGCCGGAAGAGCCCTTGCTGCTGTAGAAAGTGCGAAGAGAAAGCACACAGAATATTCCGGGGGGGTTCGCACCCGGAAAAAGATCGTGCAGCGCCTCATACGGAGAAAAAGACGGCTGAGGCGAGGTGGAAAACGGTTGTCGATGTGCTGTGAAAGCGAAAATAGAACATAAAGAACAAAGATCCCTGCATATTTTTGGGGATTTTTGCTGTCGCTCCCCGCACGGGGAGCGTGGATTGAAATAGCCATGAATTGTCCCAGTATCATCATCTCTCCACAGTCGCTCCCCGCACGGGGAGCGTGGATTGAAATAATAATTGTGAGGAGGTGTTATTATGAGCTCTCTGGTCGCTCCCCGCACGGGGAGCGTGGATTGAAATCGTCGGTCCTTGCCGGTGTACACCTCCCGGAGCTTTGTCGCTCCCCGCACGGGGAGCGTGGATTGAAATTCTCACGGCCTTGCCGCTTGGGATGGCTCTATCATGTCGCTCCCCGCACGGGGAGCGTGGATTGAAATACAATATTTCGACAGTTTTGCAATATAAAATGACGGTCGCTCCCCGCACGGGGAGCGTGGATTGAAATAGCTCTCCAAGATGTCAAGGATATCGTCGGCGTCATGTCGCTCCCCGCACGGGGAGCGTGGATTGAAATCAGAAACGCCCTGCGGTATTTGCGTGAAGAAGGCTGTCGCTCCCCGCACGGGGAGCGTGGATTGAAATCACGAACTCCGGGGATCCGGCTCTTGGCATATGCGTCGCTCCCCGCACGGGGAGCGTGGATTGAAATAATTGTGCTCAGTAGGCGTTCAACAAACTTATGTCGCTCCCCGCACGGGGAGCGTGGATTGAAATCCGAATGGCTACAAGCGGATAGAAAGAGCGTACTGTCGCTCCCCGCACGGGGAGCGTGGATTGAAATTGTGTATAACTGATTGCCGCATCAATGAACTGTGCGTCGCTCCCCGCACGGGGAGCGTGGATTGAAATGGATTTTGAAAAAGCGCTGCAAAGAGGCCTGAAGTCGCTCCCCGCACGGGGAGCGTGGATTGAAATTTGCGTCAGCTGGTGATGTCTGCTGGTGGCGATGGTCGCTCCCCGCACGGGGAGCGTGGATTGAAATATGCCGACACGAAAAAGACGGCAGCAAGCACAGGTCGCTCCCCGCACGGGGAGCGTGGATTGAAATACACCACTGTTTCAGTGTTTTTGATTTCCCCCCGTAGGTCGCTCCCCGCACGGGGAGCGTGGATTGAAATGGAACGTGAAAGGAGCAGAAAATGATTGATGAAAGTCGCTCCCCGCACGGGGAGCGTGGATTGAAATTTGCCTTGGCTTGGATCCTGGAGCGCCTATATCACAGTCGCTCCCCGCACGGGGAGCGTGGATTGAAATGCAGCTCAGATACTGCGTCCACAGCTTATACCGGAGTCGCTCCCCGCACGGGGAGCGTGGATTGAAATCTCGGATGCTCTCTGGATTACCTGTTTTGCAGGAGTCGCTCCCCGCACGGGGAGCGTGGATTGAAATAGCTGCTTGCCGATCTGGTCAACGCCCGTTGCGGGTCGCTCCCCGCACGGGGAGCGATAGCTTGATGCACCAAGACACAAATAAAAAGACCTGCTGCCTGCTTAGTACAGACAGCAAGTCTTTTCAACGAATAATGGGGAAATATGGGTACGGCGCTCTATGTTTACCGCCCCCGGAAAACGTCAAGGCGTCATGTATTGCCCGATGAGCCTGTCCAGTTTTTCCCTGTATTCCTGCGGAACGGTATACATGCTTTCGATATGCCGTGTATGAGGGGGGAACAGACAGTCTTTTTCTCCTTGGTACATATTGTATAGGAAGGGACCGTTGCTGTAGGGCACCAGTTTGTCGTCCTGCCCGTGGACAAAGAGAATAGGGATGCGGGAGACTGCCAGACTGTCGGTCACATCCGAGTCGTTCCAGTCGTAGCCGGCAATCAGTCGGTTCATCAGCCGCAGCGGGTGATAAAGCGGCCCAATCTGATGCTGCAGGGCGGCTCTGGCACTGCGGAAGCCGCTGTCGGAGACGATCAGCTTCACATTGGCCGGGCAGTGGCCGCTCATTTGAAGCACGGTGCCGCCGCCCATGGAAAACCCGTGGAGAATGATTTCAATGTCACTGCCGAACTTCTCACGGAGAAAGTCGATCCAGTGCAGACAGTCCTGACTTTCCCAGACATCAAATCCGATCAAATGACCGCCGCTTTCGCCGGAAGCCGTGTGATCACAGCAGAAAATATCAATGCCACGACTGTGATAGTAATCATAAAAAAGTCCGCCTGTTTCAATATGGTTGGAGCGGTAGCCGTGGATCAAAAAGACGAGCCGCTTTCCGCCGGCACCACAGGGGTAGTAAAAGCCCTTCAGTGTTTCTCCACGTCCGCCGGTGATGGTGTATGTTTCGCAGGGGATGTTCCGCAGACGATCAGCGGCGTCATCTCGGGCACGGTAGTACGCTTCGTCATGTCCGTTGGAGTCAAAAAGCAGCGTGAAGAGCCCAGAGGGACGGCGGCAGAAGATGTAGCGATACAGTTCTTCCATAAAAAGAAAAAACGCAAGAAGGAGAACTATGAGGAGCCATCCGAGAATACGCATTATATCACTCCTTTATTTTACTGGCGGCGTGGTGGCCATGCCGATGCGCAGCGCACACAGAACAACAGGGGCATGAAAGGGAAGAGCGCCGAAGGCGGCCGTCCGGCTGCGGCAACACATGCTGCGTACAGGAGAGAGGATCACCGACGGCGAGGCCGCCGAAGGCAGCGGTGTAGACCGCAAAAGCACAGGCGGCTTCGGATAAGGTGCGGGGAAACCGCCGGGAAGTTGTTGCGGCATTTTTCCTGTTGCGGAAAAGCCAACGGATACAGTCGATACTTATTTATTATACCGGGTGAGAGAGGGCAGGTCAAGAAATTCCATGGTCTTTATGGCGGGGGCGATGGGCACCGGACGGAAAAGTTTTTCAAAAAAAGCGTGCGTTGGCCATGGCCTTATGCTATACTGTGGGCAGCGCAAGGACGCAAATTTAATTGATTTGAGGTGCTTTATGCAAGATTATGTGATTGCTACCTCCTCCACCTGTGATCTCCCCAGAACCTATTTGGAGGAACATAAGATCCCGTTTATCAGCTATACCTATACTATCGGCGACCAGCTTTTCGAGGATGACTGCCGGGAAGAGAACCGCCAAAAGGTCTACGAAGGGATGCGGAAAGGCGACCGTCTCAAGACGTCGATGATCACGGAGTTTGCCTACCACGAGTTCTTCTGCTCGCTGTTGGAGCAGGGGAAGGACGTGATCTTTTTGGATATGTCCAAGAAGATGTCTGCGTCCTTTGCCAATGCAGAGGCAGCGGCTCGGCAGGTGCGCAGTGAATACCCGGAGCGGAACTTCTATGTGATGGACACCGTCTGCATTTCCGGCGGTCTGGGCCTGCTGATCGACCAGATGGTGCGCCGCATGGAAGCGGGCATGAGTTATGACGAGGTGATCGCATGGGGTGAGGAGAACAAGCTGAAGATCGCCCATCGCTTCACCGTAGATGATCTGAACTATCTGAAAGAGGGGGGACGCTGCTCCACACCGGCGGCGCTGGTGGGTTCGGTGCTGTCCCTCAAGCCGGTGCTGTATGTGCCGGATGGCGGTACGCTGGACGTGGCGAAAAAAGTACGAGGCCGCAAGAAGGCACTGGATACCATCTATGAAAGTGTCAAGGCGGACCTGTCCGAGGTGGACACCAAGGGCATGGAGATCCACATCCTGCAGGCCGACTGCCGGGAGGATGCTGCGTATGTCCGGGATCGGATTTTGGCGGATTTCCCCGATGTGGGAGATATCACCATTACCAGTTTGGGCGTGGTGATCGGCGCCCACTGCGGACCGGGCCTCTTCACCATCTTCTATCTCTGCAACGGCCGCCGCCCGTAAGAGGGGCTTGCAGCTGATTGAATAAAAAAGACATGACCGACCTGAAGGGCCGGTCATGTCTTTTTCGTTTTTTTGAAATTTTTCAAAAATTTCAAAAAATGGTCCCGAAAGAAGAAGTGCCCCTTGTATTGTATAGTGAAGACAAGGAGGAGATCATATGAAAACGGCAAATGCACTGGCGGTTTCCCGGCGGGAGGTCAAATATCTGCTCTCGCTGCCGGATCGCCTGTTTCTGCTGGGGGCACTGGATCAGCTGCTGACACCGGATGCCTATGGCGGCTATAACGGCTACACCGTGCGCAGTGTGTATTTTGACAGCATCGACAACGAGGATTATCGAGATAAGAAGCTCCATGCGGACGAAAAAAAGAGGATCCGCCTGCGGGTCTACCATCCGGACGATCAGACGGCCAAGTTTGAGCTCAAGAGAAAGAGTTTCGGTCGGGAACTGAAAGAGAGCGTGGTGGTCAGCCGGGAGGATGCCCAGCAGCTGCTGCGGCGAAATTACAGCGTGCTGCTGCACTACGATCATCCCGCGGCGCGGTATGCGTACGACGTGATGACCACGCGGCTCTATCGGCCGGTATCTCTTATTGAATATGACCGGCGCGCCTATACCCACCCACATTTCAATACGCGCGTGACCATGGATAATAATTTGCGCTGCTGCGAGTTCTGCTATGACCTTTTCAGCCATCATCTGAATTTCAAGGCGCTCATGCCTAAGGATGAGACGATTTTGGAGATCAAGTACGACCGCTTCTTGTTCCGGCAGATCCAGGAGGTCCTGGCCCAGTGCGACTTGAGCCGCAAGCCGCCCAGTAAGTTCGGCAGTTCCCGAGCGATTTTGAAAAGTTTTTACGAGTGATGGAAAGAGGAGTGATGAGAATGAATATGTTCTTGAAATTGTTGGGCGAGCCCGCCATAGAGGGCCGGCCGCTGTCCCAGACGCCGGCGGGGCTGTTGGTGTGCCTGCTGGTCACGCTGGTGCTGGCCGGTGTGATGATGGGGGTATATCGGCTGTGCCATGATGCCCTGACGTATCAGCGAAAGTTCAATGTGACGCTGATGATGTTGGCCATGGCCTCCACGGTACTCTTGGCGCTGATCCAGAATAACCCCGGCTTTTCGCTGGGGGCACTGGGGGCGCTGTCCATCTGCCGGATCCGTGCCAATACACGAGATCCCCGGGATCTGGGTTTTGTGTTTTGGAGCTTGTCCATCGGCATTGCTTCGGCGGTCGGTGCCTTTGCTGTGGGCCTCATCGGCACCGTGGTCATGAGTATCGTCATGTTGGTGGTAGACCGCATGGGACGTCGGAAAAAGGATGTGCTAACCATGATCGTCCGCGGACAAAAGGAGCAGATGATGCGGGTGCGGGCTGTTTTCGACCAGATGCCCGGCAGTACGATCCAATCGGCCAACGTATTCCCGGATTCCTTCGAGATGGTGTATGAGCTGAACATCAAGCAGGCAGAGGAGGAAAAGCTGCTGCTGATCTTCAACAGTATGGAGGGCATCGACGGGGTCAACATTCTGGCGCCGGAGACGCAGGTAGCATGAGAAAAGGATGGTATGGATGGGTGGCACTGCTGCTGGCGGTTCTGCTGACCGGCTGCGGATCGTCGGCGGTCGGTGCTGCGGGAAAGCAGCCCGCAGATCCGTCCCTGCCTCCGGAGGCGGTGGGGACGTGTACCCTTACTTTTGTGACCATCGGCAAGGGGGATGCCTTCTTGCTGACCACGCCGCAAGGCGGCTGCTACATGGTAGATACGGGGAAAGAAAAGGACTATGACCAGATTGCCCGAACGCTGCGGGCCAAGGGTGTAGAGCGGCTGCAAGGTATTTTTTTGAGCCACGGCCATAAGGACCACGCCGGCGGCTTGAAACGCCTTCTGAAGGAATTTCCCACGGAGCGGGTCTATCTCTCCGGGAAGGATACCGCCTCCTACCACCAGATCGACCCGCGGGCGGAGGCCGAAAAGGCGGGGGCGGACGTGGTGGAACTGCAGGGGGGAGAAATACTGGATCTGGGCGGAGTTACCGCTGCGGTCTGGCTCCCGTCTGCGGTGGATATGCGTAACGAGAATAATAACTCCGTAGTGCTTCGACTGAGCCACGGGGAGACCAGCTTTTTACTGATGGGCGATGCGGAACTGGAGGAGGAAGCGCTGCTGTTGGCGTCCGACTTTCCGCTGCGCTCCACCCTTTTGAAATTGGGCCACCACGGGGAAACGGACGCCACATCCCCGGCTCTTTTGAACCGTGTGCAGCCGCAGATTGCGCTGATCACGGGAAACGCCGAGGAGAACCCCGACTCGGTGAATGAAACGATCGCCGCACGGCTGCGGCAAAGAGACGTGATGACCTATTACTCCGAGGGGGAGGAGTTGGGACTGGACGTGATCTCCGATGGAGAGACACTGCGGGTCGAGCCGGTGGTGCCGGTAAAGGATATTCATGGAAAATAAACAAGTGCACGTAGGTGTGCAGGGAGGAACTTATGGAAGAATTGAATGAAAAGATGACGGAATTGCTGCAGGAAATGACACTCAGCCCCGATACGGCACACGTGGTGACCAGTTTGTCGGTGGCCCTGGGTCTGACGCTGATTTTGTGGATCAGCTATCGTCTGGCCAATACAGAGCGCACCTATCAGCCGCGGTTTGCTGCGACGCTGGTCTCGCTGGCGCTGATCTCCACGATCCTGATGGATCTGATCCAGTCGAATCTGGCGCTGTCTCTGGGGATGCTGGGATCGTTGTCCATTGTCCGCTTCCGCACCAATATCCGTGATCCCCGGGATATCGGCTTTATCTTCTGGAGTATGGCCGTGGGTTTGGCGGCCTCGACCGGCAGCTATGGCATCGGCCTTGTGGGCAGTCTGGTGCTGGGCTTGTTCCTGATCCTGACGGGCCGTCGGAGCAATGCGCCGCAGGATATGATGCTGGTGGTGCGGGGCAGCTGCACGGATCTGGATCGGGTGAGTGCGGTGGTTGAGGGCGGCTGTGTCCGCCACAGTGTGAAGGCCAAGAATGTGCTGTCCGATTCCTTTGAATTGGTGTATGAGGTGCGTCTGGCCACGGAGCAGAGCAATGTGCTCATTCGCCGCCTTTTCGAGCTGGAGGGCATCGACAGCGTGAATCTGTTGGCGGAGGCAAAGGCGGTCGGCGCATGATTGCGCTGCGGTGAAATTATTGGTATAATGGCAAAAACGACGGTGGAGGAGGGGAATCCCTATGGCCGGGAAGATCACCATTGATATAGAGCATCTGGAGGAATTGGTGGAGTGCCATATGGCCTTTCTCATCCGTACGACCAGTAGTGTGACGGGGCGTTATGTCTCCGTGGAGCAGGACGACGCCTTCAGTGTGGCGCTGTCCGCATTTGCAGAGGCGGTGGAGCGCTTTGACACCGGGCGGGGCAGCTTTTTGAGCTATGCCGGACTGGTGATCCGCAGCCGGCTGCTGACGTATCTGGAGACCGAGCGGTGCCGCCAAAGCGTGGAGGTGTCCTTGGATGCCATGGAGGAAAACGGACAGACGCTGTGTGCGCCGCAGGCGGAGAGAAACGAGCTGCAGGAGGAGATCCGGCAGTATCAGGAGGAATTGCGGAAATTTCAGCTGACGCTGGAGGACTTGGCGCAGCACGCCCCGAAGCACAGGGACACCCGGGAGACGGCAGTGGACATTGCCCAACGTTCAAGTGAGGATGAGGACATTGTTTCCCAGACGTATCGGAAGAAAAAACTGCCCGTCCGGGCCGTTTCCCGGCGATGCGCCGTCTCTGAAAAAGTCGTGAAAACCAGCAAGACGTTCATCTTAGGGACTTTGTTGGTGTTCGTCAGAAAACTCCCCGGCTTGTCGGCATGGATTCGAGGAACGAGGTGAGAAGATGGTAGAGAAAGTCATCATTCTGGAACTGAAAGAGAGTTTTGCTCTGGCCATGCGGGAGGGCGGAGGTGTCGTGCAGATCCGTTTGAAGGATGGTATGGCGGTGGGCGATACCATCTATATCCTGCCGGAGGATCTCTGTGTCGCCGAGGAAACGGGCAAGATCCTGCCCTTTGCCGATCAGACGAGGCGGACACGCCGGACGGAGCATGTTCGGCGTCTGGCGGCCATGGCGGCGGTAGTGCTGCTGGTGTGTACGCTGCTGCTGCCACGGTTTACGGAGCAAGCCTATGCGGTGGCCTCCTTTGAGGGACGCAATGCCGTGCAGGTGCAGCTGGATCGGGACGACCGTATTCTCAGTGTGACTTCGGTGGACGGGAAATTAGGCGAGGAAGAGCTTCGGTGGATGGAGGGACAGCGAGTGGAGGATCTGGGCGAGCCGCTGGTGCAGCTGTTGGGCGGCGGCCCGTTTCTGGTGGCCTATGCGCCGCAGGATACGTCTGCGGACACGCGGAAGATGGAGCAGGAACTGCGGTATCTCTTTGCACAGGAAGATCTGGTGTATTTCACCGGCCGCTGGGAGGATGTCGCCGGCGCTGAGGGGAAAGGGCTGCCGTTGGGCCGCTACCTCATGGGCCTTTTGATGACGGCGGAGGATTCCGAGCAGCTGGAGCGGATCTATGAGCGGTATCAGGATCTCTATGAAGATGCACTGGAGGATCTGGAAGAGGAGGCCGAACACAGACCCGGACGGGAGGTGCCCGGCGGCAAGGCACTGGAGGACATGACCTTTGGCGAGTTGATGGCCCTCGTGAAGCAGGATGCCACATGGATGGACGATCTGGGTTTCCAGATCGCACTGTGGGATCGGGTGGACGATCTGGATGAAGAGGATGACGGCGATTCGTCCGAGGACGAGGAAGATGACGAGGACGAAGACAAAGACGAGGACGATGATGAAGAAGGCGACAAGGACGAGTCTGCGGACGAGGAAAAAGAAGACGATGCGTAACGCACGTCCGGTATAGAGAAAAAGAGAGGACGAACACCGTCCTCTCTTTTTGCAGGGGAAGGGGCCTCTGCCCATACCACCCAATTTATACAAAAATTTCCGAAAAATCTATGTAAAAATTGGCGATTCTTTTTTGAATTGTTCACAAATGGACGCCGTATTTATGGTATGATAACAAACAATCGAGTCAACAAAGAGAAACGTTTGGAGGGAATCGCATGAAACAGGAAAGCCATCGCCTGCTGGGGCATCATCTGCTCTCTCAGCTGCAAGCACAGCCGAGACGCCGGCATACCCGTGCCTTTTTGATCGGCTGCGTTCAGCCCGACCGAAATCCCTTGTCCTATTTGAAGGGGTCCCTCCGTGCCCGTTGGTTTTATGGTCACAACTATCAGAATGCCGATCGGTGGATCGAGCGTCATATCGACCGGCTGTCCGCCAAGGAGACGTGGAATCTGTGGAACTACTATTGCATGGGGAAAGTGATCCACTACACATCGGACGCTTTCACCTATGTCCATAATAACTGTTTTCGGGATACCATTGCGGCCCACCGGGCCTATGAAGAGCAGCTGCAGGAGCAGTTTCTTCTTCGCCTGAACGCACCGGAGGGCGGCGAGGTAACGGATCTGGGTGGCTTGAATCAGGTGTTTCGTGCGGCCCACCGCACCTATCTGGAGGCCGAGGCCAATGTGCATCGGGATTGCCAGTATATTTTGCATATGACGGCATGGCTGTTTCGCCGCTTGTTCCCTGAAGCGGCGCCCTGCTAAAAAACACAGCAGCTCCCCCGGTTCGGCCGGGGGAGTTTTTTTGATGCAGTCGAGGGCGGAGTGAGGCAAAGTGCTGCGCCGGATTGTATCGAACGGTGTGCTTTGCTATAATGGAGGAAATCAAAGAGGAGGGAAGACCATTGAAATTAGTACATCTGGCCGACCTGCACATCGGAAAGCGGGTCAATGAAGTTTCTATGATCGAGGATCAGGCATATATATTGACCGAGATCATCCACGGCATCGACGCGGTGGCGCCGGATGCGGTGCTGATCTCCGGCGATGTCTATGATAAGTCCGTACCGCCGGCGGAGGCAGTGACGCTTCTGGATGATTTTCTCTGTCGACTGGCCCAACGCCGCCTGCCGGTGTTTCTCATTGCGGGCAACCACGACTCGGCAGAGCGGCTGTCGTTTGGGAACCGGCTCATGGAGCACAGTGGGATCCACATTGCGCCGGCCTACGACGGCACCGTGCCGTCCTACACCTTGGAGGACGCCTATGGCCCCGTGGATTTTTATCTGCTCCCGTTCATCAAGCCGGCCCACGTCCGACGCTTCTATCCCGAGGCGTCCATCGAGAGCTATACCGATGCCGTCCGTGTTGCGGTGGAGCATATGCCCATCGACCGGCGCCGCCGCAACGTGCTTCTGACCCATCAGTTCGTCACCGGTGCCCAGACCTGCGAGTCGGAGGAGATCAGCGTGGGCGGCAGTGATAACGTGGATGCCGCCGTGTTTGCGCCCTTTGACTATGTGGCGCTGGGCCATCTCCACGGTCCTCAGAATGTGGGCTCCAACCGCATCCGCTATTGCGGCACCCCACTCAAGTACTCTTTTTCCGAAGCGGAGCACTATAAGAGCCTGACGGTGGTGGAACTGGGCGAAACGGGGGACGTGCATCTGGAGACGCTGCCGCTGCAGCCAAAGCACGATATGCGCCGGATCCGGGGCAGTTTTGCCCAGCTGACGGATCAGGCGTTCTACCAAAACACTGACAGGGAGGCGTACCTCCATGTGATCCTCACGGATGAAGAGGATGTGCCGGAGGCCATGGGGCGGCTGCGTGTGCTGTACCCCCGGATGATGAAGCTGAGCTATGATAATACCCGGACCCGCACGAGCCAAAGCGTTGACGGCGCAGCAGATGTGAAGGATAAGACGCCGCTGGAGCTCTTTGAAGAACTCTATGAAACACAGAACAATCAGCCCATGAGCGACGTGCAGCGCACCTGTGTGCAGACGTTGATAGAGGAGATTTGGGAGGGAAGTAGATGAGACCGCTGCAATTGACCATCTGCGGCTTCGGCCCCTATGCCGATGTGCAGACACTGGATTTTGAACAACTGGGACAAAGCGGATTGTACCTGATCGGCGGGGATACCGGAGCGGGCAAGACCACCATTTTCGATGCGGTGACCTATGCCCTCTTTGGAAAGCCCAGCGGCAGCAGCCGCACGGCGGCCATGCTGCGCTCTTGTTATGCGTCGCCGGACACCCCCACCTATGTGGAGCTGACCTTCGCCTATGACGGCAAGACCTACACCGTGCGCCGCAATCCGGAGTATGAGCGGGCCAAGAAGAGCGGTACCGGAACTACGAAACAGACGGCCGATGCACAGCTGACCTACCCCGACGGGCGCATCCTGACAAAGCAGAGCGAGGTGGAACAGGCCATTCAGGACATCATTCACCTGACACGGGAGCAGTTTTCGCAGGTGGCTATGATCTCGCAGGGCGATTTTCGCCAGCTGCTGCAGGCTGACACCAAGGCACGGCAGAAAATTTTTCGGGATATTTTCTGCACGTCCCAGTATCTGGAGCTGCAGGATCGTCTGAAAGACGAGTCCGGCAAGCTCAAGCGCAGCCGAGAGGAAGGAGTGCGCAGCATCCGCCAGTATGTGGAGGGCATCGTCTGCGGGGAGGACTCCCGGTTTGCGGCGGAGGTGCGCCGTGCACGGGAAGGGGAACTGCCGGGCATGGAGGTCATGTCCCTGCTTGCTCAGCTGCTGGAGGAAGAAGATCGGGCCGGTGCGGCAGTGGATCAGGAACTTCGGCAAATCGACGAGGAGATGGAACGGGTGGTGGCGGCGCTGACACAGGCGGTGGCGCAGCAGGAGGCCGAACGCCGGCTTGGGCAGCAGCGCACGGCGGCGGAAAAGCAGGAGCAGCAGCTTGCGGAGCTGGAAAAAGCGCTGTTGGCCGCCCGGGACACGCAGCAGGAGCAGCTCCAACAGCAGATTGCGGCCCTGGGGCTCCTGCTGCCGTCCTACGAGAGCCTTGAACAGAAAACGGGAGAGCTTGTCCGACAGGAGCGGCAGCAGAGCGCCGCACAGCGGAAGCAGGAAACGGCATGGCAGCGCCACGGTGCACTGGAAGCGGAGATCACCCGGCTGCAGCAGGAGCGGCGTGCGTTGGAGACGGTCGGCGCGGAAAAGGTGCAGCTGCTGGGGGAACAGCAGACGCACGTGGAGATGCGGCAGAAGCTGAAAAAGCTGTCTGCGGATTTCCGGGCACTGCAACAAGAGCAGACTGCCTTGGAAAGGCTGCAAAAGGCGTATCGTGATAGCACAACCGTCGCCGAGGCGCTGTGGCAGACGTATGAGCAAAAGCATCGGGCGTTTTTGGATGAACAGGCCGGCATCATGGCCTTGACACTGGAACCGGGGCTGCCCTGCCCTGTGTGCGGAGCTACGGAGCACCCCTGTCTGGCGGCGCTTTCCCAACAGGCGCCCACCGAGGCGGAGGTGAAGAGAGCCAAGGCTGAGTATGAAACGGCCCGTGCGGCGGCGGAGACCGCCAGTGCAGAGGCGGGAAAACAAGCCGGCCTTGTGACTGCAGCAGCAGAGAACGTCCGTGAGCAAGCGCAAGCGCTGTTGGGGGATGTGGCGGAGGCTACGATCCCTGCGGAGGTACAGACCCGGTTGCGGGGCGTGGAAGCGGCGATGGCGGCATTGGAGACGCAGCTGCGGGAGATGGAGCGTCAGGAGCAGCGACGGGTGCTGCTGGATGGGCTGATCCCTCAAAAGGAGGCGGAACGTCTGCGGGTGCAGGCGGATCTCGATGCGTCCAAGGAGGAGCTGGCGGGGATGGACGCCACCATCGCCGGACTGCGCCGACAGCTGCAGGAACTGCAGGGGACGCTGCCCTATGCCCGGCGGGCGGACGCGCAGCGGGAAAAGGAGGCGCTGGAGCGGCAGCTGCAGCAGCGAATGGCGGCGCATCAAAATGCAGAGCAGGCCTATAACAAGGGGAAGGAGCAGAGAGCTGCCCTGCGCTCGGCGGTAGAGCAGCTGGAAAAGCAGGTAGCTCAGGGCGAGGAGGTGGATCTGGAGCGGCTGCAGGAGCAGAAAGAGACCCTGACAAGGCGGCAGAGTGCCCTGCGGGAGAGACACAAGAACGTCCATGCCCTCCGTATATCCAATCAAAATGCACTCGATCATATTGCGGACAAGGCGCAGAAACTGGAGGAACTGGAGGAGAAGTGCTCGTGGTTATCGGCGCTTTCCGATACGGCAAACGGCACGTTGGCCGGCAAAGACAAGGTGATGCTGGAGACCTATATCCAGACCACCTATTTTGACCGGATTTTGGAGCGGGCCAATCTGCGGCTGCAAAAGATGTCCGGCGGGCAGTATGATCTGAAGCGGCGTCGGACGGCAGATCGCCGAAACGCACAGAGTGGTCTGGAACTGGATATTGTGGACCACATCAATACCACGGAGCGCAGCGTCAATTCCCTGTCCGGCGGTGAAGCGTTTTTGGCATCGCTGGCGCTGGCGCTGGGGCTCTCGGATGAGGTGCAGATGTCCACCGGAATTCGTCTGGATACGCTTTTTGTGGATGAGGGGTTTGGCTCCTTGGACGGCGAGGCGCTCAACAAGGCCTACCACACGCTGGCAGGGCTCACGGAGGGGAACCGACTGGTGGGGATCATCTCCCACGTGTCGGAACTGAAGGAGAAAATCGACAAACAGATCGTGGTCACCAAAGATCGCAGCGGCAGCAGCCATGCGCAGATCCTCTGTCCATAGCGAAAAAAGAGAGACGGCCCTCTGGGCCGTCTCTCTTTTTTGGATACCGCACCGACGGTTTCGGAGGGAAAGAGGGTGAGGGAGGTGACCGCCGGCAGGGCGATGGAGGAGGGAAGTGCGTACCGATCCGAGAGGAGAGACGGAGGGAAACGGGACCTTGAGATAATTTTGCATACAAATGAAATAAAATACAACAATGAGAGTTTTTTCTCATGATATGCTCCTGTGTCCGGAGACACGAAATCTTGCTGTGCGAGGAGGAGGGTAAAAATAATGTGTGCATTTTTTTGGCATATTTCTTTATTATAGTAAAGTCTTAAAAAGTGAAAGTTTTTTATCACTTTAAGAGAAACAGTCGCAGAGGCAATTCTTCGTCCTCATCCGCCTGCGGCGGCCGGAAGGCGAAAACGGTGTGCCGGCGCACTCCGATCGGTGAGCGACCTCTTAGATAAAACCAGTAAAAAATATGTGCATTTTTTACAAAAAGGAACCAAAAACTGCTTTTGGTCATTATATATAACGACGGCGTACGGAAAGCGTGTGCTTTTTACGTGCCGAAAGGGTGGTTTCGGTGATTAAATTGACATGAATTGTCGGAGACGGTATACTTAAAGACACATAAGCGATGTGTGCCCGTTGAAAGTGAAACTTTTGGGACACTGTACGCACTGTCTTGAGAAAGATAATTTGAACAAAAAGGAAAGATTGGGAGGTGTGCGATCAGCTGGTGTAAGCGAATTTCGAGACCCGTTGGTATGTATTTTAGCAATGTGTGAACTTGTAGCCAAAGCCAGAGAGGAGGTTATACATTCAGCCTGAATGTATAGGATTATGAAGAATAACGAAGTAGGTAATGGCGGAAATTACATGAAGGGATTTATCCCTTTTGCAATTGCCGCAGCTGTCCTTAGTCTGTGTGGTGGATTCACCGCCGCAGTACCTGCATCCATTGCAGAGTCCTGGGGAATGGGCGAGTCCAACGCAACCACGTGGATTACACTCGCGTTTGCTTTCGGTTCTGCCGGAATGGCCCCCATTATGGGAAAACTTGGTGACGTGTTAGGTCGTCGAACGGCCATCTTGATCGGTATCGCCATTTTTGGTGTTGGTGAGCTGCTCATTGGCCTATGTCCCGTTGGAGCGTTTATTCCTCTCCTGTTGTTCCGCTTCATTTTAGGCAGCGGAGCTTCCATGATTGCCCCTGTAGTCATTAGTTATATTTTGACCGAATTCCCTCAGGATAAGATGGGAAAAGGACTTTCCATCTACATGTTTATCGCTTCGGCCATGGTCATCTTCGGGCCTACGTTGGGCGGTATCGTGATCAAACATTCGGGTTGGCGCCTGGTGATGTACATCTGCGTGGCCCTGTGTGTCATTGCGTTCCTGCTGTGCATGGCCATGGTGAAGAAGGGTGCCTCGGATAAGAAGTGCCTGGCTGGCTTCGATGTCGCCGGTTCCGTACTCGTGCTGATCTTCTTCTCTCTGTTCCTGTGCATCCCGTCCTTCGGACAGAGCTCCGGATGGTCCTCCAAGGAGACCCTCATCTGCATCGGCGCCGCTGTGTTGGCTCTGCTCCTGATGGTCATGAGAGAGAAGCGCGCTGCCATGCCGATCCTGAACGGCAAGTTCATGGCGCGCAAGCAGTTCATTCTCCCCGTCATCGCGCTGTTCCTGACGCAGGGTTTGATGCAGTCCTGCATGACCAACATCATTGTGTTCGTGCAGTTTACCCAGAATGATCCCACGCTTTCCGGCATCGCTACCTCAGTCATGTACATCGGCATGGCCGTGGGCTCCATTGCGATTGGCCCCTTGGCCGATAAGAGAGAACCCCGTGGTGTGGCGGCCGGTGCGCTGGTGCTGGTGGCAGCCGGTGCTGCGGTGCAGCTGGTGTTCAATGGGACCACCAGTCTGGCGATCTTCAGCCTGTCCCTGTTCCTGATCGGTCTGGGCTTGGGCGGCAACGCCACCATCTTCATGAAGGTGGCACTGTCCGGTCTGGATGCGGCGTCTGCAGGTGCCGGAACCGGTACATATAACATGTTCCGTGATATGTCCGCCCCGTTTGGTGTTGCCGTGTTTGTCCCCATGTTTACCTCCGGGATGCAGCAGCGCATCGCTTCCGGCATGGAAGTGGTACCTGCAGCTGTGACCGCGATCCATAGGACCGCATGGGTGCAGATCGTCTGCGTGATCATAGGCATTGTGGTCTGCTTCCTGCTTCCTAAGATCTACGCCAAGAAGGAAAAGACCTGCGCTTAAAAAAACTGCCGGGGGACAGGATCTCCTGTCTCCCGGCGGGGAAGTCATATCAAAAGAGCATTAAGCTGGAGTAATGGGCATCCACCGCAGCGACGACAGCCTCAGGGTTTCGGCTCTTGATGGCCAGATAGATGCGTTGGTGCTGATGTAAAAGCCGCTTGAGGAGATGTTCATCCACGGTGTTGCTGAAGGCAACAAAGCGGAAGAGGTTTTGGTACCGCTGGTATGTCTCCTTCAATAAAGGATTGTGGGCGACATCCACAATGATGAGGTGGAACTCCATATCACATTCTTGGAACTTCAGGTAATCGTGGGCGTGCAGTGCATCGCACATTTGCTGCACATTCTGATGGAGAAGCTCAAGTTTTTCTTTGGAGATGTCATAGATGGCCTGGCTGGTGGCCAGCAGATCAAGCTGGCGCTTAAACGTGTAGATGTTTCCCATGAAGTAGGGATCGGCGTCACGGACAAAAAACGAGCCATCCTCATTCTTGACGAGAAATCCTTCCTTCTCCAACCGTTCCAGAGCGATTTTGATGGGTCCTCTGCTGAGATTGAATTCAGAACCTAATTTGCCCTGGCTGATTTTCTCACCGCCTTTGATGGTGTGGGACAGGAGATCAGAAAGGACAACCTCGTATACCAGTTCTTGGTTCGAGATGAAGGGGCTGTCTGACTGGATCTGAGCAATCAATTCTTTACGCGTCATAAGTATCTAACCTCCATATGGTTTAATGCAAAAAGCGGAAACAACGATAAACGGTTCGACCTTTGTATTTTAATACAAAAAATATAGGATGTCAATTTTACAATTATGTTAATAATATCTCAATTCTATTGCGTTGGGATATAAATTTTAAGGAGGCTATAGTAATGAGAGCATTGTTTTACGGTAGCATGTACGCAAAGGTGTTTTTCAAGGGGCACTTCCACATTCTGGACGAAGCAGGCGTGGAGTACGATCTCATTGACCCCAGCACCCCCGAGGCTCTGGCAGAGGCAAGTAAGGATCACGATGTGATCGTCACGTTCTTCCCCCTGCGCGAGGAGCAGATCAATTCTCTGGCTGACTCCATCAAGGCAATCGTTGTTACCTCCATCGGCTACGACAACATCGATGTAGATGCAGCCAACAAGCGCGGCATCATGGTCTGCAACATTCCTGACTACTGCATCGAAGAAGTTGCTCTGCACTCCGTTACTCTGATTCTGTGCGCTCTGCGCAACATCTGCCAGTATGACCGTACCATCCGCAACGGCGGTTGGAAAGATCGTTCCATGCTGTGCGGCAGAGAGCATCATCGTATGTCCACCCTGACTATGGGCTTCCTGGGCTTCGGCCGCATCGGCCAGACCGTCTGCAAGCAGATGTCCGGCTTCGGCGTGAAGTTTGTCGGTTACGATCCCTATGTCCCCGCAGAGGTCTTTGAGGAGATGGGCGTTGAGCGCGTCGAGACCAAGGATGAACTGTATGCCGTTTCCGACATTATCGGCATCTATCTGATCCTGACCGATGAGACCTATCATCTGATCAATGCCGAGGCCATCTCCAAGATGAAGGACGATGTCATTCTGGTGAATACCGCCCGCGGCGCTATCATCGATCTGGACAGCGTGAAGGAAGGCCTGAAGACCGGCAAGATTGGCGCAGTTGGTCTGGATACCTGGGAGAAGGAGCCTATTCCCATGGACGATCCCATCCTGCAGGAAGACAACGCCACCATCACCTCTCACTGCGCATACTTCTCCATCGAGGCTGCCGTGGATCTGCGTGTCAAGTGCCTGCTGACCGCCGTCAACGTCTGCAAGGGCGAGGTTCCCTATAACTGCATCAACAAGAAGGCTCTGGGCCTGTAAAGTATCAATTCAACCGGTAAGAATTCATTGAGGAGGGATTTTTGCATGCCAATGATCAAAGTGGATCAGAATCGTTGCAAGGGTTGCAAACTATGTGTTGTTACTTGCCCTAAGAAGATTTTGAGAATGAGCACGGAACTGAATGCAAATGGCGATATGTTCTGCGTGCAGGAAGATGCAAGCAAATGTATTGGTTGTGCGTTTTGCGGAATGATTTGCCCTGATGGTGCAATCGAAGTTTATAAGTAAGGAGGGTGAGAACATGGAAAAAGCTTTCATGAAAGGCAACGAAGCTGTTGCCGAAGCCGTGATTCGCGGCGGCGTAGATCTGTTTGCGGGTTATCCCATTACCCCGTCCAGTGAAATGCTGGAGTATGCTTCCGACCACGTGGAAGAAGCCGGCGGTAAGTTCATTCAGGTAGAGAGCGAGCTTGCAGCATCCACCATGTTGGCAGCTGCCGGTCTGACGGGCCGCCGCGCCTTTACCACGACGGCCGGCCCCGGTCTGGCTCTGATGACCGAGAACCTGAGTAACATGGTCCTCTCCCGTGTCACTGCACTGTTTGTGGTGGTACAGAGAGCTGCCAACAACATTACTCCGGAGCAGGGTGACTATAACTATGCGACGAAGGGTCTGGGCCATAACGGTCAGCGTGGCTATGTCATCGCCCCCTCCACCGTTCAGGAGGCTGTGGATCTGGCGTATACCGCTTTGGACATCGGTCAGGAGCTGGAAGTTCCTGTGCTGCTGATGATGGATGGTATGCTGGGCCAGATGGAAGAGCCCATCGTGCTGCCGCCTCATAAGCCCAGCAAGATCTCGACCAAGCTGATTCCGCCCACGGGCTGCAAGGGCCGCCAGAAGGTGGACAGCCGTTCGATGCCTCGTCCCAGATCTCTGACCGAGAGCATGGAGGATGCCCTGGAGCGTGCTCGTAACGAGCTGTATCAGGAGAACCTGCGTTGGGTCGAAGAGGAAGTCAAGTACGAGGAGTACATGATGGATGATGCCGAGTACGTCATCGTTTCCTACGGCAGCGCCGCCCGTATCTGCCGCGATGCTGTCAAGATGCTGCGTGACAAGGGGTATCGTGTGGGTATGTTCCGTCCGATCACCCTCTCTCCCTTCCCTGAAAAGCAGATCGCTGCCTTCAAGGAGCGCGGTGTCCGCGGCGTGCTGACGGTGGAGATGGCCATGCCTCCCATGCTGCACGATGATGTCCGTCTGCATCTGGATCAGACGATTCCCTGCCGTTTCTATAACCGCTGCGGTGGTAACATCGTTGATGAGAACGAGGCCACTGAAGCCATGATCAAGCTGATTGAGGAGGTGCAGAAGTAATGGAATGTGTCTACAAGAGACCGGAAGCTCTGTCTCCGTATCCCGGAATGTTCTGTCCCGGATGCCACCATGCAATTCTGATTAAGTTGATTGCCGAGGTAATCGATGAGATGGGGATCCGCGAGCGTGCGGTTCTCTGCTCTCCCATCGGCTGCGGCGGCATGACGGTTCCCGCTTCAAACTACGATACGATTTTCTCCCTGCATGGCCGTGCACCTTCTACGGCCTCTGCCGTGAAAATGTTGAGCCCCGACAGCATCGTGATCTGCTATCAGGGCGATGGTGATGCCGCTGCCATCGGTACGGCTGAGACCGTGCACGTTGCACGCCGCGGTGATCCCGTGACCGTGATCTTTGCCAACAATGGTGTGTTCGGTATGACCGGCGGCCAGGCGGCACCCACCACCCGTGTGGGTGATCGGACCATCACCACCAAGAAGGGCAATACCTATGCTCCCATTAAGGTGCCCGAAATGATCGCTACTCTGGATGCTCCTGACTACGTTGTCAGATGCGCTGTCAATAAGCCCAAGAACATCATTCAGTGCAAGAAGGCCATTCGCCATGCTCTTGAGCGCCAGATGGAGGGTAAGTACTCGCTGGTGGAGGTTCTCTGCTCTTGCGTTACCACGACGGGTGTCAAGGCGGAGAATTCCCCCGAGTTTATCGATAAGGTCATTGAAACTGACTTCCCGCTTGGCGAGTTCAAGCGTGATGGCAAGCGGGTATAAGGAGGCAAAGGTATGTTAAAGAGTATGTACTTTGCCGGTATCGGCGGCCAGGGCCTGCAGGTTGTCGGCAAAACGATTGCAGAAGTTGCAAATGAGAAGGGGTATCATGTGACCTATTCTCCCAAGTATGGTACGGCCAAGCGCGGTGCATTGACCTCCTGCTTTGTCGTCATCAGCGACGAGGAGATCGGCAACCCCCGCAAGAAGACGCAGGATCTCCTGCTGGTGATGGAGCCCAAGGCCTATAACCAATTCCATCACGACGTCAAGCCCGGCGGCACGCTGGTCATCAACAGCACGCTGGTGCCTCAGGTCGAGGAGCCGGACGAGGGCGTCAAGCAGGTGATGGTCCCCCTGCACGGCATCTGCGCTGAACTGGGGAACACCAAGGTCATCAGCTCCGTGGCACTGGGTGCCGTGGCTGAACTGCTGAAGGACATTTTCCCCGATACGGAGGAATTCCTGAACTTCATGCTCCAGCAGCTGAAGAAGCGGCCTGACCTGATGGATCTGAACAGAAAGGCATTTGAGGCCGGTAACAAGGCCATGAAGGAGAGCCTTGCCTGATTGGTCAAGATTTTCGCCCATCCCACGAACTGATTGTACTTGGGAATGGCAGATTCCGTTGGAGAATTTACCGTTTTCCATGCGACGTCGAACTGCCACACCCGGCTTGTTGCCGGGTGTGGTCGTTTAAAAAATTCTGCTTTCCCGCGTATTCCATTAAAAGCACATATATAAGGAGGATTTCTTAATGGATTTGAGTAGAATTGAAAATGCTGCACTGCGTGAAAAAGTGATTTCCGCAGAGCAGGCCGCCGGTTTTATTCAGGACGGCATGACGGTAGCCATTCCCCACTTTATCTGCTATGACAGCCCGGTCAGCGTTGCCCGAGCAGTGCTCGATCGCAAGCAGAACGGTGAAGACCTGAAGCTGCATCTGGTTTCCGCTGCTTCGCCCACGCCCGTCATTTCCGAGGGCTGGACAAAGGCCGGTATTACCAAGAGCTTTATGCCCTATATCCAGAGCACATCCGCCATGCGTGAGTATTCCAATACTCCTGGCGGCATTGACTTTATGGACTTCCGCCTGAGCCTGATCCCGGAATATATCCGCCACGGCTATCTGGGTGATATTGATGTGGCGCTGGTTTCCGTGGCCGGAATCACGGAAGATGGCAAGCTGAAGCCCTCTGTTTGCTCCGGTTACACGCAGACCGTTCTGAATGCAGCCAAGAAGGTCATTCTGGAGATCAACCTGCAGTCCTCTGCAGATATGTATCTGCTGCACGATGTGTATGATCCGGGTAATCGTCCGAATCGTCAGCCCATTCCCATTGTCCATGCAGACGATGTGATCGGTTCTCATTTCTACACCTGCGATCCGGAGAAGATTGCCGGTATCGTTATTACGGACGAGCCCCTGTTCCTCAGCCCCATGTGGTATCCCCTGACGGCAGACGAAGCGCCCGAAGAGGTCAAGAATATGGCGCGTTACTTCGTGGAATTCCTGCTGAAGGAAGTGGAAGAGGGTCGTATGCCCAAGGAACTGCCGCCCATCCAAACCGGCGGCGGCATGGTGGCCGGTACGGTCCTGCGTGAAATGGGCAAGCATTTCAAGGGCATGGAGATGTACACCGAGGCCGTTCTGGAAGACGGCATGAGAATGCTGGAAGACGGCAGCCTGAAGTTTATCTCCACGGCTGGATTCGGCTGCTCCGGTGCAACAACGGCTAGAATTTTGGAGAATCCCAAGGAATTTGAAGGCCGCCTGATGGTGCGGCCCTGCGAGATCTCCAATAACCCCGAGGTCATTCGCCGCTTGGGACTGATTGCCATGAACAATATCGTCGAGGCGGATATTTTCGGCAACATCAACTCCACGCACGCACTGGGCTCGCAGGTGATCAGCGGCATCGGCGGGGCTCTGGACTTTGCGCAGAATGCCGGCCTGACCTGCTACTTCACGCTGTCCACCGCCAAGAAGGGCGCTGTTTCCAGCATTGTTCCTCACTGCTCTCATATTGATATTACGGAGCATGATGCCAACATCATCGTCACCGAGTACGGTGTGGCCGACCTGAGAAACAAGTCTCCCCGTCAGCGTGTTGCAGAGATGATCCGCATCGCTCACCCCGACTATCGCCCCATGCTGCAGGAGTACTATGATCGTGCGCTGGAAGCGTGCAGCCCCAACAAGGCACATACGCCGATCATTCTGGAGGAACTGGGTGATTGGCACATCCGTGCAAGAGATACGGGCACGATGATGAAGTAAAGTCATCACGGACTTCCGAAAATAGGGAAACCTCCTTAGGGAACAAAAATGAGGAAGGGACAACCCCTCTATGTCGTTGAAAAGCGGCATAGAGGGGTTGTTTTTGGTATCCGTTTGGGACGGATTTGGTTGTCAGATTCCCCGTTTATACACGTCTTGCACGTTCGCTTCGGAAGATCCCTGCGTCATGGATCGAAGCCAAGGCTCCACGTCGTACGATGCACCATAGGCCTCTATGAGACAAGTGCTGTTTTGCGGAGTTCCGGCATCAGGCGTGGTTTCTGCCTGGCTTTTTGCGGTGTCAGGCGAAACTGCTGCGGGCGAGAGGAGGGCGCCGGCACGGAGCCGTTTTGTGAGGATGCCCGGCCTTTTGTGGGCGGGGATATTCGTTTCAGAGGGCAAGGCGGAGCTGATCCGTTTTTAGAAAACAATGCGGTGCCGTGGTTGAAAATGGAGGATATAGGTCGGATATGAGGGCATAGGGTGGATACGGGGAGAATATAGGGAAGCACTGAATGAAATAGGGAAATGGGAACCCATGAGAAAGCCGGAAGGCCATTGCTGCACAATGGCCTTCCGGCTTGAACAGGTGATCGGGAAGCTGCTTTCCTTGGGGGAGGCACGGATACATACACAAGGGAAGCGGCGCAATGGAACAGGGATGGCCGGTTACTTCTGGGCGGAGATGGAGTCTGTCTTGTAGATGAACTTGACTACGCCGTCGGTGTCCGAATGGATCCCGGAGAAAGTGGTGTAGGCCTTGGCTGCATCAATGGAGGCGGAGAGACGATTCGACAGCGCCTCGAGATCATTCTCGGCGAGGTCGGCGATCTTCTGGATGCCCTCGTCCATCATTTTCTGGAGACCGTCTTTCAGTGCGCCGGAACCGTCCTTCAAGGCGGTGATGCCCGCCAACAGATCCGGGGTCTTGCTCTGCATGGTCTGGATCCCGGCGTTCAGCGCATCGACACCGGTGGAGAGCTCCGCCGTGCCGTTCTTCAGTGCATCGGCACCGGCCAGCAGTTCCTGCGCACCGGAGGCGGCCAGGGACACGCCGGAGGTATAGGAGAGGAGACCCAGATAGAAGCTGTTATAGCTGTCCAGAGAGGTCTTGAGTGCGATCACAGATTTGGCGCCTTCCGCAGCGGCCTCCAGCTTGCCCTGAATTTCAGGGGAGGCCATCGTGTCGGCGATTGCCTTTTGCACCTGTGCCTCGGTATTCTGGGCAATCAGTCCTTTGATTTTATCGGAAGACATTTGTTTTTCGATGTTCTCCTTGCAAGCGGCATCGATCTTCGCCTTGACAGCATCGCTGTTCATCTGCTTTTCGACCTCGGCGGCCATCACCTTTTCCACGGCGGCATTGATGGCGGCCTGCTGCTCGGCCGGGATCTTGTTGGCTTTTACGGCGGCCTCATAGTCTTGCAGCGTCATTCCGGTCAACTGGAAAACAACGGCGGTACGGAACTTCACCTCGTTGGCCTGAACGGTCTGCTGCACCGTCTTTTGCACGGTTGCGGTGACCTGTGCTGTCACCTGAGCGGTGACTTGCTTCTGGACTTCGTCCGTGACTGCGGTTTCGATTTCGCCGCGGTGTGCATTGACCCCCTCGGTGACCTGCTGGAGGGCCGACTGGTACACGGCGTCTTTATCCAGAGAGGCGATGATCTGATTGAGCACGTCGGCGTAGTTGTCAATGGTCAGCGTGGGGACCTGCAGGCCGGCAGCCGTGAGCTGTTTGCCAGCAGTGGAGAGGAGCGATTCAAACACCTGCTTGGCTCCGCCGTTCAGGGCGGCGCTGTTGGAATCCAGTGTGTTCAGACCGGTAGACAGCTGATTGACACCGGCTTGCAGCTGCAGCGTGCCGTCCTTTAAGGCAATGGCGCCGGTTTGCAGCTGTGCCGCACCGGCGGCCAGCTGATTGATGCCTTCGACAAGGACACCGGACTGCTCCAAAAGCGTGCTAAGTCCGTTGTGCAGCTGGTTGGAGCCGTCGATGAGCTGGGTCATACCGTCGGTGAGCTTTTCCACCTGTGCCTCGAGATCAGCCAGATCCAGATGGCCGGAATCCAGCTGCTGGAAGGGCGCCGTTGTGGCCACGCTCAGCGTGGGGCCCATGTCAAATCCCTCCACATCGGCAGCGATTTCTACATAGCTGGGAAGATCGATGGTGTCCTTGGAGATGTCCAGATTCTCCTGCATACCGGGCAGAGCAAAACCCATAACGGCGATTTCATTTCCGAGATTTTCCATTTCACCGTTGGTGACGGTCACGTTGCGGAATACATCGGTATCCAGCACGGTCCCGGTCAGGATGACGAAGGGGACATACAGCTTCTGCTGCGAGCCACCCACGTTTACCGTTTCCGTCTGGCGGTTCTGGTAGTCAAAACGGATGGTGACGCGGCCGCTTTTGCCGGCCAGCTCTTCCGGGGAGATGGCCTTGCCGTCGAGGGTATAGGAGATCTTCAGATCCACCGGAAGCCGCTGCTCGGTGGTGCCCTGATAGTAGATGTCGGACCCGTTGGCATTCCACGTCAGGGCGCCGTCGCTTCCCTCGGTGAAGGTTTCGTCCCCTTTTACGTTTTCAATATTTGAGAGGTTGGCGACGTCCTCCAGCACCTCGGCTTTGGCTGTGTTTTGCAGCCAGTTGCTGACGATCACCTGCTTGGCGGAGCCGTCTGCGCCGGAGAGGACGTAGACCGTTTCGTCCTTGGAGGGCGTGGCAGTGGCGTTCGTGGTGGTGTGGTGCGAAGTCTTTTCTACCGGCACGTTCTCCGTGGCGGCCGTTTCGGCATAGGCGACCGAGGCCCCCACGCCCAAAAGAAGAGACGCACTCAACACCAGTGCGGTGGTTTTTGTTGCTTTCCGTTTCATTTAATGGAATCCTCCTTGTTGGATTTTCTAATTTTACGCATATCCAAAGTCGTTGCACGGATGGGCGCATCGCAGAGCCGGAGCAGGGCCGGCAGAATCAGGATGACGCAGATCATACTGATCACAGCGCCACGGGCCATCAGCATACACATGGAGCGAATGATGTCGATTTCCGAGTACAGGGCCACCCCGAAGGTAGCGGCGAACAGACCCATGCCGGAAACGATGATGGAGGGGATGGAGGCGGCCAGTGCGACATACACGGCTGTCTTTTTATCGTTGCCCTGAACACGCTCTGCCTTATAGCGTGTTGTCATCAAAATGGCATAGTCCACCGTGGCGCCCAGCTGAATGGTACTGATGCAGATGGGGGCAATGAAGGGGAGGCTTTGGCCCAGATAGTGGGGCAGGCCCAAATTGATGAAGATGGCGGTTTCGATGACCGTGATGAGGATGAGAGGCAGAATGAGACTCTTTTCCACCAGAGCGATGATGATAAAGATGGCGATGATGGAGACGGCATTGACCACCTGAAAGTCGTGGGCGGTGGTTTCGATCATATCCTTCATGCAGGGGGCCTCGCCAATCAGCAGGCCGCCCTCATCGTATTTTTTTAGAATGGAGTTGAGCTGCGTGATCTGTTCATTCACCTCGTCGCTGGCAACCTTATATTCCGAGTTGATGAGCATCAGCTCCCAACGGTCGCTCTTCATGACGTTGAGAATGGAGTCGGGGATCATGATCTCCGGAATACGGCAGCCCACAATGGATTCCAGGCCCAAAACATATTTGACACCGTCTACCTGCTCCATCTCGGAGATCATATCACGGATATCTTTGGGGCTGGTGTTCCTCTCCACCAGTACCATGTGGGTGGAGGCGATGTCAAAATCGTCCCCCAGTTTATGGTTGGCAATGACGTAGGCCATATCTTTCGGCAGGCACTCGCCCATGTCGTAGTACACCTCGTCATTGGTCTTTTCATAGCCCATATAGGCAGGGACCAGAATGATGGCAAAGAGGATCAAAAAGACGACAAACTGGTGTACAACGCCCTTGGAAAAACCGTTCATGCTGGGGAGCAGGGGCTTGTGCTTGGTTTTTTGCAGGGGCTTATCCAGCAGCAGGATCATGGCCGGCAGAACGGTGACACAACCCAAGACACCCAGCAGAACGCCCTTAGCCATGACGATGCCCAGATCGCGCCCCATGGTGAAGGTCATGAAACACAGGGCGATGAAACCGGCTACGGTGGTGATGGAACTGCCGATCACACTGGTCAGGGTCTGCTGCACAGCCACGGCCATGGCCTCATTGTGGTCATCATAGATCACACGCTGTTCGGAGTAGCTGTGCCATAGGAAAATGGAGTAGTCCATGGTGACGGCCAGCTGCAGCACGGCGGAGAGCGCTTTGGTGATGTAGGAGATCTCGCCGAGGAAGTAGTTGCTGCCCATGTTGATGAGGATCATCATGCCGATGGAGGCCAGAAAAACAAAGGGGACCAGCCAGCTGTCCAGCAAAAGCAGCATGGCGGCCAGTGCCAGCAAAACGGCCAGCCCCACGTAGATGGGTTCTTCCTTCTCGCAGAGGTCTTTCAGGTCCGTGACCAGAGCGGACATACCGGAGACATAGCACTGCTTGCCGCAAACAGAGCGGATCTCACGGATGGCGTCCATGGTTTCGTCCTCGGAGGTGGCCGTGTCAAAGAAGACGGCCATCATGGTGGCGTTGTCGGTGTTGAACTCCTTCAGGATGCTCTCCGGCAGCATTTCCATGGGCACGGAGATGTCCATGAGGGAGTCGTACCACACCACGGTGTCCACGTGTTCCACGGTTTCGATCTTCTCTTTCAGTGCGGCGACATCCTTGTTTTTCATGTCCTCGACAATGATGAAAGAGAAAGCGCCCTTTCCAAAATCATCCATCAGTTCGTTCTGGCCGATGACCGTATCAATATCGGAGGGCAAGTAGTCCAGCATATCGTAATTGATCCGGGTGGCGACCATGCCGAGAACGGATGGAATCATCAGCAGGAGCGCTACAATTAGAATAGAGATGCGGTGTTTCACAACCGCCTTTGAAAAATGCATAGATTTTGTCGATCCTTTCTTGCTACATCTGAATTAGGCAAACCGCCAGAAAGTCCCGGGCGGCACCGGTGGCTTGTATATTGAAGCAGTTGCCTGTAGAAATGTTACAGCGGCGGGGCTGTGCATCGGTTCTGTATTCCGGATGGGAGAATAGAACCACGTACCATAGAATGGAATGTCTTCATCAACGCGCATGATCCCCCTTATCATTTATATGTATCTATTGTAAGCGGGGAGAAGGCGGCCGCATACGGATAAAAAAAGAACCTGTGCCTAATTTTTAGGCACAGAGCGTCATTTGTCTGAAAGTGATTTTTCCTTTACATCCGGTGAGATCGTTGTGATGCTGGCACTCTGGCTGCTATGGGGGCGGCGGAGGAACGGCAGCACAAGGGGGAGAGAAGGAGGCGTTGTCGGGCCGCCCCATACGGTGTAGAGGGGATGTTTGTGACCGCTGAGAGGCGAGGCCCGACAGAAAAGCAGCCCCTCTGCCATCACAGACACCGGCGATAGCAGAGAGGCTGTCTTTATATAGCGGAGGGGGACTGGGGCCATAGAAGCTGGTACTCCTTGATTTTTCGGTACATGGTAGCCCGACTGATTCCAATGGCATCCGCGGCCTTTTCTTTGCCCTCCGGCGTGTTGCCGTAATAGGCCACCGCGTTATAGATGGCCGCCTTTTCCAGATCTTTCAGCGGGGTTGGCGGTGTCACGGGGCGCTCCTGCTTCTGGAAGCGTTCGGGAATGTCGCAGACATGGATATAGCGGTCGCTGCACTTGTTGACGGCGTACTCGATGGTGTTTTGCAGCTCACGCACGTTTCCCGGCCAGTCGTAGGCGCGCAGGATCTCCATGGTCTCGCTGTCGAAATCCACAATTCCGGATTTTTCCAGCATACTGCTGTACATCTGCAGGAAGTAGGCACTCAAGACCGGGATGTCCTCCCGTCGCTCCCGCAGGGCGGGGATCTGGATAGGGATCACACTCAGGCGATAGTAGAGATCGCTGCGGAACTCTCCCGTCTCCATCATTTTGGTCAGATTCTTGTTGGTGGCGGCAATGATGCGGATGTCGATGCTGATGGAGCGATTGGAACCGACACGCTGGATCTTCTTCTCCTGCAGTGCCCGCAGCAGCTTCGGCTGCAGGTGGATGGGCAGTTCGCCGATCTCGTCGAGGAAGAGGGTTCCTTTGTTGGCAATCTCAAACTTACCGGCACGGCCGCCCTTGGCGGCGCCGGTGAAGGCACCCTCTTCATAGCCGAACAGCTCGCTCTCCAGCAGATTATCGGGGATGGCGGCGCAGTTGACGGCGATGAAGGGGCCGTCAGCGCAGCGGCTGGCGTTATGGATGGCGGTGGCGAACACCTCCTTGCCGGTGCCGCTCTCGCCGGTGATGAGAATGTTGGAACGGCTGTGGGCGAAGCTGGCGGCCTCCTGCTTGGCCCGGCGGATCTTATCGCTGCTGCCGATGATCTCGTCAAACTTCCGATGCTTGGTGGGATAGAGCAGCTGACTGGCCTTGGCCAGTACCTCCGAGGCATCCTTGAACGACAGCAGCGCCCCGGAGTATTTCCCGTTGATGACCGTGGGAGAAAAAGTAACCTCGTACTCCACCGGTTTATGTCCGCTGCGCAAAAGGACATTGGTGCGCCGTTCCGTGGTGTCTCCGGCGGTGAAGTCCTTGCACCAGCGGCTGATGGGCTCGCCGATCAGCTGCTTCTTATGGGGGAGGAGCTGGGCGAACTTCTGATTATAATAGACCACGCGATTATTCTCGTCCACGCTGGCCAGTGCGAAATCCAAAATCTCAATGACTCGGTTCATTTTTTCGTTGGCGGCCAACAGCTCCAGACTCTGCTCCTTTTCCTCCAGTTGGCGGATCAGCAGCTCGCCCATCTCCTCAATGAACTGGGTGAGGGTGGTCTTTTGGGCGGCCAGTTTATCCTTCTGATATTTTTCTTTTGAGTAGATGCCAATACCACCCACCACTGTGCCGTCCATGGCCAGAGGGTAGGCAATGATCGTCTCGGAGTTGCAGTTTTTCCGCTTGGGACAGTGGCGGCAGCCCTCGTTCTCCTCTTTGGCATTATTGTAGACGATGACACGGCTTTCCCGCATGGCTCGTGCAACAACGGAGTCATCACGCAGGGACTCCGTCTCCTCGCTGACGCAGCCGCCGTGCTCCCAGTCACCGAGAATACAGAGATCTGTGTCGGCGACGATCACGTCCATTTCCAGCACACTGGCCATGATATTACATAGTTTTTCGATATAGGGTCGGATATTGGTTAGCTTTGACATAGTCCACGATCTCCTGTCATTCGTTCAGCACATCGGAAAAGGCACAGGGAAAAGAGCCTGCTCTTATTTGTATTGTATCATAGATGCCGCCGGAGTGGCAAAAGAATTCTTGTGCCGCCTGTCTGCCACAGAGCGGACAGGGAAACGCCTCCGCCCGCCGGACGGCAGAGCGGAGACGTTTCGGTTCGAAGCATCCACAAGGGATAAAAAGGAGAGCAAGTTTATTTTTTGCCGGTACGGGCATAGGCCACGATCTGCTCGGCCGTCATGCCGGCCAGACCCAGCTTTTCAAGGCTCCGGGCGGACTCACAGTTGGTGAAGTCCTCGTCCAGCATCCCCTCGCACAGGTCGATGACCATCTGCATCTTGTGTACGGGCATTCCCAACAGTTTGCCCACGGCCACAAAGGGGACCATGCCGGTGGGGATGTCCTCGTAGATATAGCGGCTGCGGACGTCGTTGGAGGCGTAGATGTTGTCATAGGCCTGGACCGATTTGAGCACCGTGGACACGTCCGGGCCGGTGGCGCCGTATTGGTCCTCGTACTCCATGTAGATGTCGTAGAGATCCTCACCCAGCGTCAGGCCCAGCTTTTTGCCGATCTCCACACGCTCACGGTCAATGTCCTCGATGACCTTGCCGCAGATGGGGCCGATGCCCTCGTGGTAGTACTTGTACTTGGCACCGGATTCGGACCAGTTGCAGTTGAGCATGGTGGGCAGAGGATGAACCATGCAGTTGGTATTGTCAAAGGAAGTGGCCAGCACGGAGTCATAGGCCTTGATGCCCTCCATGACCGGTTCGATGATGTCATACATGGCCTGTCCCTTGTCGGAAGGGAAGGCGGCCACCATCAGCACATCCTTTTTGCCGCCGATGTTGACCTTGCCGTTTTCAATGAGGCGGGCAGCGAAGAGCAGGGAGTTGCTCTCGCCGATGACCACTTCCTCGTGGTTGCCGCAGTCTTCCAATGTCTTTTTGAAGGCGAATGCGCCGAAAACAGAGGAGGGACTCAGGAAGATGACGGTGTCCTTCTTCACAAAGGGGGCCATATCCTTGGCAATCTTGGCGTGGTAGATCGCAGGGGCTACGACCATGATGAGATCGGCGCCGTCCAGAGCTTTTTGCAGGTCCGTGGTGGCAAAGGCCAGCTTGCCCACGCCCTCCACGGCGCCCACCAGTTCGATCGCACCCTTGGCGTTGAGGGCGTCGATCGTCTTATCAAAATAGTCGAAAATGCGGACTTCATAGTCCTCGTGCATACCGAAATAGCCGGCCATGGCCTGTGCGCCGTTGCCGCCGCCAACAATTGCAACTGTCTTTTTCATAATGGTTACTCCTTTCAAAATGGGGGGCTGTCTGCTTTTGGCAGGCAGGATAAATCAATAGTGGATGAGGGTTGCGATGGTCAGAACGATGAAGGTCCAGACGGTCCAGCCCAGAACGACCTTCCAAGCAAATTTGAACCAGTCGGTGAAGGAGACCTTGGCCAGACCCAATGCGGCCATCAGCACGGAGAACGTGGGAGTGATCATGTTCCAGAAGCCGTCACCGCACTGGTATGCCAGCACGGTGGTCTGACGGGACACGCCCACCAGATCACCCACAGGGGCCAGAATGGGCATGACCACCACGGCCTGACCGGTGGAGGAGGGAATGAAGAAGTTGATGATTCCCTGAGAGAGGAACATGGCCCAGGAGGCAAACACGTTGCTCAGGTGGGAGAGGGGGAGGGAGATGTAGTAGACCAGGGTGTCCATGATCATGCCGTCCTCCATAATGACGAGGATGGCCCGGGACATACCGATGAAGATGCAGGCGGTGGCCATTTCGCAGCCGCCATCGACGAAATCCCGGATGATCTGGTTGAAATTGCCCCGGTGGTACACAAGGCCGCACAGCAGGCCCATGGCGAAGAACAGGGCGGTGATCTCATTGAAGTACCACTTGTGGACGATGACACCGAAGATCAGGGTGCAGATACTGGCGGCGAGGATCAGCAGGATCACCACGTCCTGCTTGGTCATAGGACGCTCTTCCTGTGCGCCGAAGCTCTCCAGCAGCTTGCTGTTGTCGATTCCCAGCTTCTGATACTTTTTGCCGTGGGCTACGGTCACAGCAACGCCGATCACAATGGCACCGGCCATCAGGAAGATGCGCATACCGATGCCGCTGAAGGTGGGCAGCTCGGCAATGCCCTGTGCGATGCCGGTGTTGAAGGTGTTCAGCGGTCCGGCGGTATAGCCGCAGTAGATACCCACCACCACAATGGAAACGCCCACGATGGAGTCATAGCCCATCTTCAGCGCCAGTGTGACCACCAAAATCACAAAGGGCAGCGCCTCCTCGGCAAAGGCGAAGGTACCGCCGCAGAAGGCGAAGGCTGTCATCAAAATCGCCACCATCAGCGTCTCACGGCCCTTGAGCTTGTTCATCAGCTTGCCAAGGCCTGCGGCGATGGCACCGGTTTTGGAGACGATCCCGAAGGCGCCGCCGGTGATGAACAGCAGCGAGATGACTTCGGCCGCCTTTAAAAGGCCGCGGTAGACGGAGGAGAGCAGCTGCATCAGGGTGGTGGGATTGGACTCTACATGATGATACGTGCCGGCCACCACCATTTCCCGTCCGCTTTCCGGATCGATCATTCGGTCGAACTGGCCGGCCGGCATGATATAGGTCAAAAGAGCGGCAAAGACGATGATCATCAGCAGCAAAAGACCGGTTTCGGGGAAGGCGAGCTTCCTCTTTTTCTTTTCTTTCGTTGTCGCCATAGTGAATCTCCTTTTCTCCTGTCGGATGATTTCGGGGGAGCGCTTGCTCCTACGCTTTTTATATACTGCAAATGTCGTGCCAACAAAAAAACGGCATTTTCCCTGTTTTTTTAGTGTGATTTGTCTCAAAATGAGATAAGTATGGGGGGAGTTCATCTCATATTGAGAAAGAATGGGCGGAAGAGCGGGTTTCTGTCGCAATTTGAGACAAAACTGGCTGTGCCAATCGTATATTTTTGCCAGTTTTTTTGTCGAAAAAATTAAGTTTGTGGGAAGTATGCATAAAAAGAACTGGTGAATGTGCATCTTGACGATGAAAATCGTGAAGAGTTCCCGATGTATTGTGTTAGAGTATACCACAGAAAAAATGATGCGTCATGGACGTCTGCCTCGGCGCAGGGTGAAAAAGAGGGCCCACGACGGATTGTTAAGGCTGGGAAAGTGTGGTATACTTTTGGTTAGTTTAGACTAACTTCTGCAAGGGGAGCGGGAGCCGTGCGGTATCCCCGCTTGTTATGCGGGACATAGACTACGGACGAACGTGGTTGTTCCTGGTACCGATGCGGCATGATTCAATCGAGTAAGCGAGGACATATTGAAAGCACGCCCTGTGGAAGCGGGCGGAGGGACGCACCGGCAAAAGCGGTCGCTCCCTGCGGGATGGGAGGTATTGTCGATGATACTTATATTGGAAACGGTGGGGCTGTGCTTGGCCTTTTGGGGGATTTGCTGGTTGGGCACAGGCACGGATGAAAAGAATTTTCGGGGAATCGCTGCCTATCCTGAGGAGATACAGGCGAAGATGCTTGCCGATCCGCGCTTTGCAGGCTGCCCCAGGCCTGCATCTGGCGGGGGGCGGTTTCTCGCCAATCTGGTGATGTTTTCCGTGGTGCTGCTTCCACTGGGCTATGTGGCCGGAGGAATGGGATTTATGCGGCACTTTGTCTGTGTGCTGTGGCTGGGGCAGAGCTTCAACCTCTTTGATTTTTTGGTGATCGATCTTGTGTGGTGGCGACACAGCAGGCGGGTGCGCTTTACCGGCACGAAGGAGGCATCGGAGCTGTACCGGAATCCGGAAAAGCACTGGCACTCGTTTTTGCGGGCCGTCCCCCTTTTTTTCATCACGGCACTGGTGGACGGTGTGATCTTGGCGCTGCTGGACTGAACAGATGTTTTCCCTCCAGTGAATGTACAGAGTTGCAGAGGAGATCTGCCGGAGTCTTCGGCATGGATGATTGTGATGGAAAGGAGCAGCAATGAAGAAAAATGGGACGCTGCGCATCATGGGCGTGTATCTCCGCCACGTGACCGGGGAGAAGCTGTGTTGCACAGTACAAAAGGAGATTTTAACGGAGTACCACCGGATCTTGCGGCGCAGCGGGGAGATCGGCCCCGGAAATCCACTGGCCAGCGCCTACGCACTGGGCGCATGGTTCATTGCTATGGTGCGTAAGTCCGGGTGTTCACCCGAGGAAAGTTATCAAATCATGGAAACAGGGCTTCGCAGCAGCCGATTGTTCCGGCTGGCTATGGGGAATGCTGAGCAGTATCTGGCCCCCAAACGTGTCCGCAAACAGATGGCGTGGGCCAAGACCACTCATCAGCGGCGGTATGGAAACGACTGGGTCGTCGATTGTCTGCCGGGCAACGGGGCCTATGATCTGGGATATGATTACTTGGAGTGTGGTATCTGTAAGCTCTGCACGGCGGAGGGATGTCCGGAGCTGGCCTGCTACCTGTGCCGGTTGGACTTTCTCTTTGCCGAGGTGATGGGGCTGCAGCTGGAACGCACCATGACGCTGGCCGAGGGCGGCGCCAAGTGTGATTTCCGGTTCAGCAGAAAATAAGGTCGCAGGCGGAGAATGGCCGGCGGCCTGGAGGAGAGGTTTCTATGGATGATCTGCTCGTTCCGAAGGAGCTGTTTGCAGAGTTACAGAAAAGTAAGCAGGGTATTTCCAAATGGGGGAGCATCTCCCTATACGGTCCGGCCATTCAGCGGAAGGAGTCCCGTGAGGACTGCAGCATTTTTTCGCTGAAGAACAAAAGCGGTGTGGGGGAGGTGACCATCTATCCGGTCTTTCCGGGGATCGAACTGGCCTACAACGACATCCATATGCGCTATTGTGAGGCACCGGCTAAGGGGAAACGACCGATCATAGAAATCAACCACTGCCGGCTGGGCCGGTATGAATGCCGTTTCCGCAAACAGGACTGCTGCTATATGGAACCTGGTGATTTTTCCATTTCCGCCTATCCTGCGGAGAAAAAGGCCTCCTGCTTTCCGCTGGGGCACTATCACGGCATCAGCGTCACTATCGATACCGAGCGGATCGATCCGTGGACCATGCAGCTGCTGGCGTACTTGTCCATCGATCTGGAGCATATCACCGCCCTGCTTGCCGACCGGAACTACTATATCCTGCGGGCCAGCAGTACCATTGAGCATATCTTCTCGGAACTGTACACGGTGCGTGAGCAGCTGCGACGGGGCTACAGCAAGGTCAAAATTTTAGAACTGCTGCTGATGCTGACAGATTTGCAGCCCAGTGAAAGGGAACTGGATCGCCCATATTTTTCCAGATGGCAGATTGAAGAGGTCAACGAGATCCATGATTTTATGCTCGATCACATAGCGGAGCACTACACCATCGAGGCACTGGCAAGCCGATCCTCACTCTCACCCACAGTGATGAAAAGGTGCTTCAAGGGCGTGTACGGGGACTCCATATATGCCTATTTGAAAAAATGCCGCTTGCAGCTTTCCGCACAGCTGTTGGCGGCCGGAGGCAGGAATATCGGGGAAATCGCTGCGCTGGTCGGCTACGATAACCCGGCAAAATTCTCCGATGCCTTCCGCAAGGCCTACGGCTGTTCGCCGCGGGAGTATCAAAAAAGTCAGAATGGATAGATACGCGTCTGTAAGGGGTAGAAATATCCCTATAAGTTAGTATATGCTAACTTATGAACTTTAGGGCTGTGCCGTTAAAGCGCAGCCCTGTTTTTTCAGGCGGACGATCTCACGAGGGATCAGGAAGAGGGGAAAAACCATGGGCAGGAGAGAGGTTATTTCATATATAGGGGGAAAGCTGCTGGCGGCGCTGGGGACATTGCTGCTGGTCACGCTGTTTTCGTTTCTGCTGATGCGCTTGTCTCCCATCGATCCGGCGGAGGCATACGTCAAACGGAACTCGGCCATGGTGACACAAGAACAAATCGATGCGGCCAGAGAGAAGCTGGGACTCGATCAGCCGCTGCATCGGCAGTATCTGCGTTGGCTGGGAAAGGCGGTGCGTCTGGATTGGGGGACCTCACTGGCCACGGGGCGCTCCGTGGCGGTGGAACTGAAGAACACCCTGCCCACCACGCTGCGGGTGGTCACCATCTCGGCGGTCATAACCATGGGGGGTGTGCTGCTCTTCGGCTGTTTGGGAGCCATGAGTGCAAGCGGTTGGCTGGCCAAGCTCCTGCGCCTTTGTGCCATCTTGGGGGTGTCGGTGCCCGCTTTTTATCTGGCCACGGCATTTCTTGATTTCTTTGCCATGAAAATCGGAGCCATTTCTGTGGTCAGCAACGTCGGTGCCGGCCGCTATGTGCCGCCAGCACTGTGCTTATGTGTGTCCGGGATCTGCTTTTACGGGCAGATGCTGGCCGACTCCCTGCGGGATCAGAGGACGCAGGATCACTGTGTCTACGCCCAATGCCGCGGTCTCGGCGAAAGCAGAATTCTGCTGTTCCACGCACTGCCCCATGCTCTGATTGACCTGATGCCCAGCTTTGCCCAGATGCTGGGGATGTCGCTGGCCAATGCGGCCATTGTAGAGCGGGTCTTTTCTCTGTCAGGTTTGGGCTATCTGATGATTGACAGCGTTCTTGCAAGAGATGCGCCGGTCATTCACGCCGTCGTTCTTGTTCTGGCAGGGGCGTTGGTGCTGTTGGATGCGGCGGCAGAAGTCGCGCAGAAGCTGCTGCGGCAAAAATGGTGAGGGGGGAAAAGTCATGCAGCGAATGAAACAACGGCTGGAGCTCTGGCTTCCGGTGGCGGTGCTGGCCTTTTTCACCTTCGGCTTTCTCGTAGCACCCCATGACCCGGAACAGGTGGACGCCGTCCGCCGGTTCTTGCCGTGCAGTGCGGAATACCCCTTGGGAACGGACCATCTGGGGCGCTGCGTCTTTTCGCGGCTCCTCTACGGGGGACGGACCACGCTGGGCATTATCCTGCTGGGCTCGGCACTCATTGCCGCTGTGGGCATTGCGCTGGGACTGCCCATCGGAAGCAGCCGAGGCAAGGGAAAGCTGGCACTGGAAAGTCTCATCAATGCCGTCACGGCGGTGCCGCCCATCGCCTATCTGCTCATCTTTATCTCCGTCATGGGAAACGGCGTTTCCACTATGCTCATTGCCATCGTTTTATCCAACTTCCTGCGGGTGGTGAAGCTGGTCAAAACCCGGACGGAGGTGGAACTGGGCAAGGCGTATGTGCTCTCGGCCATCACCTCCGGCGCCGGAAAAGTCCACATCCTATTCGTGGACATCGTACCCAATCTCCTGTGGGATGTTCTGCACTATCTTCTTTTGTCGGCTGCGGATATGGTGCTGACCATGGTCAGTTTTTCATTTATCGGGTTGGGACTGGGCGAGGACGTCATCGACTGGGGGGTGATGGTGGCAGATCTGCATCGGTTCATCATTATCCATCCCGGCCTTGCCAGCTATCCGGTGGCGGCCATCGTCCTATGTGCACTGGCCTTCCATATTCTGGGCCGGCGGTTGGAAAAGGTGGTGCGTGCATGAGGCTTGCCATGGAGAATCTGACTGTCACGGCGAAAGAGGAAACCTTGCTGCATGGGGTCAATCTGACGGTAAAAAAAGGCGAGGCCGTGGGGCTGACTGGCCCCAGCGGCGCGGGGAAAACCACCATACTACGTGCACTTATGGGGATTTTAGCGCCGCCATGCCGGATCATCGGGGGCGGGATCTTCCTCGATGATGTCCGATTGGACACCCTGCCCCCGCGCAGGCGGCGGCAGTACAACGGCGCGACCATCGGTTTTATTCCGCAAAATCCCATGACCGCCTTTGACCCCCGGCTGCGGATCGAGGACCAGATACTGGAAACACTGCGTATAAAGACGGGGCTTTACGGGGAGAGGGCCAGAGTGCAGATCTGCCGGACCTTTGACCGGCTGCAGCTGTCGGATGCCCAGCGGGTTCTGAAGAGCTATCCGGCCCAGCTGTCCGGTGGTATGCTCCAACGTATTGCGGCGGCACTGCTGCTTCTCATGGAGCCGGCCTACATTGTTGCGGATGAACCGACCTCTGCGCTGGACGAAGAGAACCGACGGGTGCTTGTGCACCTGTTGCAGGAGCAGAAACCATCGTCCGGAATTCTGCTGGTGTCCCATGACATCCAGGCGCTGCGGGGGTTGTGTGACACGCTCGTTGTTCTGGCACAGGGCCGGGTGATCCAGACGGGGGCCACGGAGGACGTACTCCGTTTCCCGGAGCACCAGTGGACCAAGCAATTCGCACAGGCAGAGAAGCAAACGGAGGAGGGAACGTGGCAGTGGAAGGCGTTGTGATCCGACATCTTTGGAAATCCTACAAGGATCAGCGAGGGCAGATGCATAGGGGAGTGCAGGACATCCGGATGGACTGGCAGCCCGGCGAATTCATTTCCATCATCGGCGAGAGCGGTTCGGGGAAGAGCACACTGGCAAAACTGCTGCTGGGCCTTGAGGTTCCGGACCGCGGTTCGATCCGGATGGACGGCGTTGAACTGACGGCACTGCACTTTCGCGGATGGAAGCAGCAGCGTCGTTTCTTGCAGGGCGTCTTTCAGGATGCGTCCGGCACCATGAACCCCTGCCGCAGCATTTATACAAACATCGAGGAAGCGCTGGTCAACCTGACCGGAGCATCGGCCCCACAGCGACGGGAGTGCCTGCTGTCTCTTATGGCGCAGGCGGGGCTGTCGGAGAAGCTGCTGGATGTGCCGGTCAGGCAGCTGTCCGGCGGAGAACAGCGCCGCTTTGCGCTGATCAAGGCCCTGTCGGTGCGGCCCCGGTATCTGGTGCTGGACGAGGTCACCAGCGGACTGGATCTGGTTTCCGCAGAGGCGGTGCTCCAACTGCTGGAGCGGTGCAGACAGGAAACCAACTGCGGCGTTCTATGGATCACCCATGATCGGCGCAGCGCTGAGCAGGTGTCCGACCGCATCTTTCAGATGCAGCAGGGCCGTCTGGTCCTTGAAGGCATACATCAAATCAAAACAAAGGAGATCGTAGTATGAAGTGGAAAAAAACAGTAAACCTGCTGCTTTGTGCAGTGATGATTTTTGCATTGGCCGCCTGCGGCAGCAACGGAGCACCCGAGCCGGCGGATGGACAGGGCGATGGCCCCAAAGTGCTGACGATGGCCGTCAGCGCGGAACTCAATACACTCTACCCGCTGAATATGGATGTCCAGAACAATGTGGCCACGAAACTCTGCTATGAGGGACTGGTCAACTATGAAGACGGCAAAGTGGTTCCGTGCCTGGCCGAACGATGGGAGTTTTCCAACGACGGAAAAGATCTGACCTTCTACTTGAAGAAAGGCGTGCAATACCACGACGGGACGGTGTTTTCTGCCCAGGCCGTGAAGGAGTGCTTTGATTTTGCCAAAGGCAATCCAAACTTCGGGGCCATTCGGGCCGTCTGCAATCTGGAGAGCGTGGAAGTTGTGGATGACTATACCGTCATCTTCCACTATCCCAACGCATACTTTGCCTATCTGTACGACTTCTGCTATCCCGAGGTGATGATTCTGGAGTCGCCGCAGGTGATTCTGCCGGAAGAGGATGAAAACCGTTATATGTCCATGCGCGGGGTTGTGGGCACCGGCCCGTATATCTACGACCAGATCGTGGAAGGCGACTACGTCCGTTTTGTCCGCAACGATACGTACTGGGGAGAGAAACCCTACTATGACGAAGTGATCGTCAAGTACATCCCGGAGTCCTCTGCCCGCCTGCAGGCACTGCAGAACGGGGAGATTGACATGATCTACGGCAGCGCACTGCTGACGTGGGATGACTATGCACAGGCCACCTCGCTGCCCAACATCAAGGGGATCGTGTCCCCCTATGATTCCAATACGCGGAACCTTGTGCTCAACGCCTCCGGCGCCAAGCTGGCAGATCAGAAGGTCCGGGAGGCTGTTGCCTATGCCATTGACAAGGAGGCCTTGTCCGCAGGCCTGACGCTGGGCAACGAGGAGGCGGCCCAAAAGTTGTTCCCGGCGGGGACACCCTATACGGACGGAGAACTGAACGTTGTGCGCACCTTCGACCGGGCAAGGGCAGAAGCACTGTTGGAGCAGGCCGGTTGGCACAAAAACGAGAGCACGGGGATCCGTGAAAAGGACGGCGAACCCCTGCACCTGACCTTTACCTACGATTCCGGCAACGCCATGAATCAGGATCTGGCCATCATGATCCGCAGCCAGCTGGCCGACGTGGGAATCGACGTGACCACCGTGGGACAGGATATGATGACGTGGTGGAAGGAGGGGGCCTCCGGTCATTACGACATTACGATTTGGAACACGGAGCAGCCCTACACCTCACCGCACAACTATTTTGCACCTATGCTCAACCGCTCTGCCCATGCGCCCAGCCTGGCAGGATTGCCTGACGCAGACCAGTTTACGGCCTATATTGAAGAATTCCAGACAACCGATGAGGAAGCGCGCGTGCAGGAAATTTTTTCCTATCTGCTGAACTATGACAACGACCGGGTGCTGGATGTGCCGCTGCTGTATGTCAAGGATATGATCGTCTTTGCTACGGACAAGATTGCCGACTATACCTTTACCAGTACGCCGATGTTCTTTGACATCCGACAAATCAAGCCAGTCAAGTAAATCCCTCGTCCGAGGGAAACGAGGATGGCTGCCTCATGGCAGGTGTCTTTCGTGTACAGAAAAACGGATGGCAGGTCATTCAAATGGAACTGCCATCCATTTTTGAAAAAGAGAGGGGAGAGGCTATGGAGCCAAAGAAGGAAAGAGCGCTGAGAAACATGTTTGCGTATGCCGGGAAATACCATATACTGACGGTTCTCGGCTGTATTTTGTCCGGGATCAGTACGGTTTTCTCGCTGCTGCCGTTCGTTTGCATCTGGCTTGTGCTGCGGGACTTGATCCATGCGGCGTCTGCCGGCAGCATAACGCTTGCCGCGGCCAGCGGGCGGTACGCCTGGGCGGCCGTGATTTTTGCGGTGGTCAGCATTGTGCTGTATTTTCTGGCACTGATTTGTGCGCATCTGGCGGCCTTCCGTACGGCCTCCTGTATGCGAAAAACCGCGATCCACCATCTCATGAAGCTGCCGATGGGGTATTTCTGCGAAAATGCCACTGGGCGGCTGCGCAAAATCATTGACGACAATGCCGGCCTGACCGAGGAATTCCTCGCCCACCAGCTGCCGGATCTGGCGGGAGCGGCGGTGATGCCCGTGGCGGTGATTGTCGTGCTGTTCGTGTTTGATTGGCGGCTGGGGCTCTGCTGTCTGCTGCCCATGGGGCTCAGTGTTCTCTTCCTGCACCGGATCATGGGAGGGGAGAATGCACAGTTTATGGACAAGTATATGACGGCATTGGAAACCATGAACAAAGAGGGGGTGGAGTACGTGCGCGGAATCCCGGTGGTCAAGGTCTTTCAGCAGACCATCGACTCGTTTCGCAATTTTCGCGCGTCCATCGATGCTTACGAGACTTTTGCCACGGGGTATGCACTGCGGTGCCGGCTGCCACTGACCGGCTTTACGGTGACACTGCACAGCACCTTCGTGCTGCTGATCCCGGCGGGGATGCTGCTTCTGAGCGGCGTCAGTGCGCAGGCGGACTATGAAACGCTGCTGTTGGATTTTCTATTTTACTGTCTCTTTTATCCGGCCTGTGCAGCCATGATGCAGCGGATCATGTGCGCTGGAGAACAGCTGATGGCGGCCCAAAGCGCCGTCAATCGTCTGGAGGAGATTTTGGCGGAAAAGGAGATGCCGCACCCCGTTGCGCCCCGCCGGCCTGCGGACGCATCGGTTCGCTTTGCGGATGTCTCCTTCTCCTATCCGGGCAGCCGGGAAAAGGCGCTGGATCACGTGAGTTTTGAGGTGCCGGCCGGACAGACTACGGCGCTGGTGGGCGCTTCCGGCAGCGGGAAGAGCACGGTTGCCCGGCTGATCCCGCGCTTTTATGATGTGCAGGAGGGCTCCGTGTCTATCGGCGGAGTGGATGTCCGGGAGATGGAGATGCACGGCATCATGGAGCAGGTCGCCTTCGTATTTCAGAATACCCGCCTATATAAGGATACGCTGCTCCACAATCTGAAAGCGGCCCGCCCTGAGGCGACACGGGAGGACGTGCAGCGGGCCGCAGAGGCGGCGCAGTGCGGAGAGCTTCTCGCCCGCTTGCCCCAGGGGTTGGACACCATGGTGGGCCACGGCGGCAGCGACCTATCCGGCGGTGAAAAGCAGAGGATTGCCTTGGCACGGGCGATTTTGAAAGATGCCCCCCTTGTGCTGCTGGATGAAGCCACAGCTTTTGCAGACGCGGAAAATGAAGCTAAGATTCAGAAGGTGCTTACCCAGCTGATGGCGCACAAAACGGTCTTGATGATCGCCCACCGGCTCTCCACGATCCGTAATGCTGATCAGATTCTGGTCTTTGCCGCGGGACGGATTGTGGAGCGGGGAACCCATGCAGAACTGCTGAACCGGCACGGTGTCTACTGGCGGATGTGGCAGGAGGGGCAACAGGCCGCTGCATGGGACGTGGGTCAAGGAGGACAGGCGGATGCGTAATCAGTTCAAAAAGGCATATGGCCTGAGTGAGCAGGGGGCAAAAGATCTGTGCAGGGGGATCGTCTTTGCCGTGTTGAAAAATATCAGCCTGCTGCTGCCGGTCAGCTTACTGGCGGCGGTGCTGCACCAGATGGCGGCTCCCCTGCTGGGTGAAGCGACGGAGGAGACAAGTGCGGCGGTATACACGGGGATCGGTCTTGTCATTCTGGCGGTCCTCTTTGCCTTTCACTATTGGCAGTATACGGCGGCGTATGTGGGGACCTATCAGGAGAGCAGTCGGCGCCGGGTCCGTCTGGCTGAAAAGCTGCGCACGCTCCCACTGACCTTCTTTCATCAGCGAGATCTGGCCGATGTAACAAGCACTATGATGGGGGATTGTGCCAGTCTGGAACACGCATTTTCCCATGCGGTGCCCCAATTTTTCGGTGCGGTTCTCTCTGCCGGACTGGTCTGTACGGGGTTGTTGGTGCTCAACTGGCAGATGGGACTGGCACTTTTGTGGGTGGTCCCGGTCTCGTTTGCCATGGTGCTGTTTTCCCGTACATGGCAGCAAAAGTGGAGCAAGAAACATCAGGCGGCCCGCCTTGAAATGGCCGACGCTGTGCAGGAATGTCTGGAAACCGTGCAGGAGATCCGAGCCTGCCAACAGGAAGAGGCGTATCTGAAACGTCTGGATGCCAGCATAGATGCGGCAGAAAAGGCGCATGTTACCTCGGAACTGGCCACCGCCAGCCTGTTGATGAGCGCGCAAATGTTTTTGCGGCTGGGGCTGGTGTCGGTGATTTTTGTGGGGCAGAGCCTTGTGGTACAGGGGCGGGCGACGCTGTTTACGTACCTCTTGTTCCTGCTTGCCGCATCCCGAATCTATGATCCGCTCTCAGACGCCATGGCCAATATGGCGGAGCTGTTTTCGGTACAGCTTTCCGTGAAACGGTGGCGGGAGATTGTAGACAATCCGGAGGAAACGGGAGTCAAAGAATTCCACCCCGACAGCTATGACGTGACTTTTGAAAGGGTGGACTTCGCGTATGAAAAGGGCAAGCCGGTACTAAAGGATGTATCCTTTACAGCAAAACAGGGAGAAGTCACGGCACTGGTGGGGCCCTCCGGCAGCGGAAAGAGCACGGCGGCTCAGTTGGCGGCCAAATTCTATGTCCCGGATCGCGGACGAATCCTGCTGGGGGGGATCGACATTGCCACCGTTCATTCCTCGGCACTGATGCCATGCTTCTCCATCGTCTTTCAGGATGTGGTGCTTTTTAACCAGACCGTGATGGAAAACATCCGGATCGGCCGGAAAGACGCCACGGACGAGGAGGTGGTGGCCGCGGCCAAAGCGGCGCAGTGCCACGAGTTTATTGGCAGGCTGCCGCAGGGATACCAGACGGTCATCGGGGAAAACGGAGCCACGCTCTCCGGCGGTGAATGTCAGCGTCTGTCCATTGCGCGGGCATTGCTGAAGGATGCGCCGGTGATCCTGCTGGATGAGGCGACAGCATCACTGGATGTGGACAACGAGACGAAGATGCATCAGGCGATCTCGCGCTTGATTCAGGGAAAAACCGTGCTGCTCATTGCGCATCGGATGCGGACCGTCGTCTCCGCCGATCGGATTGTGGTTTTATCAGACGGAACCGTGGCGGAATGCGGAACCCATCAGACGCTGATGCAAAAGGAGGGGCTGTACCAGAGACTGGTTGGCCTGCAGAGCGAGGCCGACCGCTGGACACTGCCCTGATAGCGGACGCGGCGGAAGTGCTCCGGCGGGTGATCGGACGAAGAGTCTGAGATGTGCGGCCCCGGGCGATGACGGATTCAAAAAAACAGCAGCCCCAAAGTCATCATGACTTTGGGGCTGCTGTGCGCTATGATACGGGAAGCGAACGCATTTCCAACTGAAAGGCCGGGACTGGTGCATGGTTTCCACGGATGCGGAGAGAGCACGGAGAAGTGCCATAGCTGCCGCAGGGCCGGCTGAGAATCGGTCCGGCGGCGGTTTTAGGGGTGATCATTGCGGCCGGGCGCTTTAGGCCTCCCGGTTCAAAATGCGATAGACCAGCTCCATATCCAGTCCGCGGCGCACCGCATCGGCCAAACGGTCGTACTGCTGTTCCCGGTACGCCTGCACGTCGAAGGTGGCGATGGCGGAGAAGTCGATGCCCTTCTGCCGGCAGATCGCCTGTAGAATGGTGTCGGCAACCTCGGGGGCGTCGAAGATGCCGTGGATATAGCTGCCGTACACCGTATTGTGACGAATGACAGGGGGGAGGGATTCCTCGCTGCGCCCCATATGGATCTCGTATCCGGCATAGGACAGGCCGTTTAAGGAGGACAGCGGTCCGGAGATGTTGGCAAAGACGCCCTTGGTCTGGGTCTGTACCTTCTCACCCCGGAACACGGTGTCCACGGGCAGCAGCGACAGACCGGCGATTTCGGTGGTGCCGGCCGCCTCCACGCCGTCCGGGTCCGTGATGGTCCGGCCCAACATCTGATAGCCCCCGCAGATGCCGAATACCAGCGTTCCGGCGTCAGCTGCTTTCAGAATGGCTGCCTCCAATCCGTTTTGGCGCAGCCACTGCAGATCGGCGATGGTGCTCTTCGTGCCGGGCAGCAGGATCATGTCCGGTTTTTCCAGATCACCAACACTGTCCACGTACCGCAGGGAGACGTTGTCATAGCGCTCGAAGGGGCTGAAATCGGTAAAGTTGGAGATCCGTGGCAGTCGGATGACCGCCAGATCCAGCAGCTTCCGGCCGGTCTTGCGGGAGAAGCGCTCGGAGAGACTGTCCTCGTCGTCGATGTCCACATAGGTGTAGGGGATGACGCCGGCCACCGGTACGCCGCAGAGTTCCTCCAGCAGCCGAAGCCCCGGCTCCAAAATGGCGCGGTCGCCCCGGAACTTATTGACGATGGTGCCGCGGATGCGCTGCTTTTCCTCGTCCTCCAGCAGGGCGATGGTGCCATAGAGCTGGGCAAAGACGCCGCCGCGGTCAATATCCCCCACCAACAGGACGGGGGCGTCTACCATTTTGGCCATGCCCATGTTCACGATGTCCTCCTGCTTGAGATTGATCTCGGCAGGGGAGCCGGCCCCTTCTATGACGATGATGTCGTTCTCGGCGGCCAGAGAGTGATATGCCTCCAAAATGGCGGGAATGTAGGCCTGCTTCTTCCGGTAGTACTCCATGGCCCGCATATTGCCCTGCACCACGCCGTTTACAATCACCTGACTGCCCACATCGGTGGTGGGCTTGAGCAAAATGGGGTTCATGCGGACATCTGGCGCAATGCCGGCGGCCTCGGCCTGCACCACCTGTGCCCGGCCCATCTCGCCGCCGTCCGCCGTGATGAAGGAGTTCAGGGCCATATTCTGGCTTTTGAACGGAGCGACCCGATAGCCGTCTTGTTTGAAAATGCGGCACAGCCCCGCACACAGGAGACTTTTGCCTGCATTGGACATCGTGCCCTGAATCATAATGTTTTTTGCCATAATTTCTCATCCTCCGCCAACTGCTGCAGTGCAGAAATCAATGCGTTATTTTCCTCGGGAAGCCGGACAGCGATCCGATACCAGCCGGGGCCCAGTCCGTGGTAATTGTCACAGTTCCGAAGGGAGATCCCCCGCTGTGCCATCTGAGTATGCAGCTGCGGCGGCCCCTGAAACAAAAGAAAATTGGCCTGCGACGGACACACCCAGAAGCCGAGCTGTATTAGACGTGTTTGCAGCCATGCCCGCTGAGTGCGGATCAGCGTCCGGGTATCCTGCAAAAACTGTGTCTCGTGCAGGGCGGCGATGCCGGCCGCCTGCGCCGGGGTGGAGACGTTCCATGGCGGGACGGCGGCGGACATTCCGGCCAGCAGCTGCGGATCGGCACTGAGGCAGTAGCCCAGTCGGAGCCCGGCCATGCCGTAGCTTTTGGTAAAGGCCTTCAGGATCAGCAGTTCCGGCGTATCCTGCAGAAACTCTTTCAGACTTTTCCCGTGGTCGGTCAGATCCAGAAAACACTCATCGGCAAACAGTCGGCAGCCGGACTCCCGGCAAAAGGCCAGCACTTGACGCAGCACGGCCTCATCCATCAACTTTCCGGTGGGGTTGTTGGGGTTGCAAAGAAAGATCACGTCCGGTTTTTGTGCACGTAAAAAGGGGAGAAAATCTGGACCGATTGTGAACTCGGTCTCCTGTCGTAAAAAATACCGCTGCGGCACGCAGCCCACGCGCTGCAGCCCCAGTGTATATTCAGAAAAGGTGGGGGCGATCTCCACGGCGCGTTTTGGCCGGACGGCCTCACAAAAGGAATAGATCAGCTCCGCGGCACCGTTGCCGCAGAGGACATAGTCGGGGGAGACGGCTTCAAAGGCCGCGATCTGCTGCACCAAGGTCCGACAGTACGGGTCGGGGTAGCGGTGCAGCCGGCAGAGGCTCTCCTGCACGGCCTGCACAACGCCCGGCGGTGTACCGAGGGGGTTGGTATTGGCAGAAAAATCCAGTTGTACGCGGCCTGTATAGATATCGCCGCCGTGTGGGTTCCGGGAATGATAGAGCATATTATCGTACCGCCAAAAGGATCAGTTTGATGCCTGCAAAGAGCAGGAGTGCCAGAAGTGCCGTGCCGTACAGCAGACGGCAGGAACGGGGGATGTCTGCCGGTTCAATATCCCGCAAAGCATCGCCAATGGTTTTTTTCTTGTGCAGGATGCCGTGGTAAAAAGCGTCCCCGGCCAGCTGCAGACCCAGAAGTCCCGCACAGACAGACTCGGTCTGAGCGGAGTTGGGACTTGCGTGGTTATAGCGGTCACGCCAAAAGATGTGCCAGCCGTGTTTGACCGGAAGTCGCAGCAGCCATCCGGCGCCCAGCATCAAAAGAGCCGAGAGCCGGGCCGGGAGGTAATTCATCACGTCGTCCATTTTGGCCGGGATGCGCCCGATGTTTCGGTACGGGGGCTCTACATAGCCCAGCATGGAGTCCATGGTATTGACGGCCTTATAGAAAAAACCAAGGGGGGCGCCGCCCAGAGTAAGAAAGAACAGCGGAGCCACAACGCCGTCGGAGGTGTTTTCTGCCACGGTCTCCACGGCGGCACGGGTGATGGCGGGAGCGTCCAGCTGCGCCGTGTCCCGGCCCACGATCATGGAGACGGCCGCACGGGCCTGTTCCAGATCGCCGGTATTCAGGGCGTCATAGACCTTCATACTCTCACTGCGCAGCGACTTGGTGGCGATGATCTGCCAGCACATAAGACTCTCCGCCGCCAGGCGCAGCCAGGGGCTGATCTCGTGGCAGAGCCAGAGGATGACGGCGGGGAGCGCCGTGGAAACGACCGTGACCAGAATCCACAGCACGCCGCCGGCCAGCTGCTCACCGGCAGCCGATTTCGGAAACAGACGGCGCAGGAGCGTTTCCAGTGCGTCGATCAGCTTGCCGATGAACACAACAGGATGGGGGAGACTGTGGGGATCACCCAGAAGAAGATCGATACCAAAGCCGAGGCAGAGAGCGCCCAAAGACCAGATCATATGGTGGGACCTCCTGCCTGCAAAGTAAAGATATAAATGGGGTTCTGTCCGGTCATCAGATGATACCGGCCGGCCTTTCGATCCCGGGCCACATTCAGAGAAACCACCTCGGTTTCCGTAAAGGGCAGGGTGTGCACACAGTCGGTCAGCTCGGCGGCGGATTCCAGTGTGACAGCCGTGGCTACAATGCGTACGTGGGGATTTTTTCGCAGCAGCAGGGAGAGGATCTCTTTCATACTGCCGGAACTGCCGCCGATGAAGGCATGGGAGGGTGCGGGCAGTTCCTCACAGGCGCGGGGGGCCGTACCGGGGACCACGGTGAGGTGGTCGGTGCCGAAGTGACGGCAGTTAGCGGCCAGAAGCGCCAAAGCATCCGGCCGTTTTTCAACAGCGTAGACTTGACCGTCATATGCTTGCAGGGCCATCTCGATGGCCACGGAGCCGGTGCCTGCGCCGACGTCCCAGCAGATGCTGTCCGCACACAGCTGCAGCTTGGAAAGGCAGACGGCACGGACCTCGCTCTTGGTCATGGGGACGACCCGGTCTTGGTCGGCATTTCGCTCAAAGACCTCATCCGGCAGACCATGGGTGACGATGCAGCGGGCGCAGGGGTTCTCGATCAAAGCCACGCTCAACGGCCGGAAAGTGCGCTGGGACAGCTCCTCGGCGGTGCCTACGGTAATGGTTTCTTCCGGATAGCTGAGCTGTTCGCCGACGCTTACGGTGACTGCGCCAAGCCCGGCCTCGGTCAGCCGGCGGCACAGTGTACCCATGCCATTCTCGCCGCCGGTCAGAGTGAAGATGCGCCTGTGGCGGCGGACATCGGCTGCCAAGTCATGGGTCCGCCCGTGGAGGCTCACCGGAACAACGTCCTCGTAAGAGGTGCCCAGCTGGGCACACAGATAGACCAGCGAGCTGATCCCCGGCAGGATGGTGACCTCGCAGTCGGACAGCAAGGGCAGCAGCTTTTTGGTTCCGCTGAAAAAGCCCACGTCACCGGACATCAGGATGGTAAATTTTTGGTACTGGGGATGTTGGTGGATGTAGGCGGAAATCGCCTCGGGCGCAATGGCCTCCACCGTGTGGGAGGACGGCTCCGCCGCCTGCAGCATCCGGGCCGCTCCCAGCAGACAATCCGCCTGGTGTATGGCGTGAAGGACATCGCCGGTCATGGTTTCCCGCCGGCCCGGGCCGATCCCAGCAATGGTGACCGTCGGCTTTCGTCGAAAGCCGAAACGCTCACACAGCAAGGCGATGAGCTCACTGTCGGACAGGCCCTGCCGCTGCGGCGGCTTGCCGATGACCACCAGCTGCGCACCGACGGTGCGGGCTGCGGCGATTTTTTGCGTAAAGCCGCCGGCGGTGCCCGATTCCTTGGTGACCATGTAGCGGGCTGCCACCGAGCGCAGCATAGCGGTGTTCATCTCCTGAGAAAAGGGCCCTTGCATGGCGAGGATGTGGGACGGCGGCAGCTGGGCCGCCTGACACAGGCGCAGTGATTCCTCCATCGGGAGCACACGGGCGTAGACCCGCTGGGCAAAGCCGCTGATCCCCGCATAGGATGCCAGCTCCTTGCTGCCGGTGGTTAGAAGGATGTTCCCGTCCGTGGTGTTGAGGTAGTCCACGGCCGCTGCAATATCGGCCACGAACACGGCATCCTGGGGCGAGCCGGTCTCCGTCCGCAGCAGCCGCAGGTATTCCGTGCCGGTCTTGGCACAGGCGGAGGCGATATTTTCCGTCACCAGAGGGGCGTAGGGGTGTGTGGCGTCCACCACAAGATGGAACTGCCGGGTGCGGAACAAGGCCGCCATTTCCTCCTGCGTCAAGCGGGCGGCGGAGACAGTCAGATGCTCGGATGCCGGGAGAAGGGTCTCGCCGTATTCCGTGGCGACACAGGCAGTGACATCCACCGGCTGGGTGATCAGAAACTCGATCAGCTCCCGGCCCTCCGTGGTTCCTGCAAAGACACAAATTTTATACATCCCGGTATCCTCGGGGCGTTACCAGACGGTCGCCGATCGTCCGGGTCATAGCGTTGCCGATAAAGACGGTGCTGAACATATCCACCGGCAGCGTCCGCAGCTGGCCGAGGGTGGTCAGCTGATAGCTTTCCCCCTCGCGGCCGATCTGGCGGGCCACGCCGCAGGGGCGGTCCTCCGGCAGCGTCCGCAGCAGAATATCACAGGCGTGGCGCAGATGATCGGGCCGGCCGCGGCTGGCGGGATTATAGAGCACCAAGGAGAGATCCGCCTTGGCGGCCCCCTCCAGACGGGCCTCGATTTTCTCCCAGCTGGTCAGACGGTCGCTGAGGCTGATCACGGCGAAATCGTGGGTCAGCGGAGCCCCCAACAGCGCACCGCCGCTGCAGGCCGCCGTCAGACCGGGAACCACTTCGATTTCCGGTTCCCGGCTTTCGCCACGGAGCTCGTAGAGCAGGGCGGCCATGCCATAGATGCCGCTGTCACCGGAGCAGACCATGGCCACCGTTTTCCCACTGCGGGCTTCGTCCAACGCCATCTGGCAGCGCAGCGTCTCTTTGGTCATGGGGGTAGTCAGAAACTCCTTGCCGGGGTACTGTTCCCGCACCAGATCCACATACACATGGTAGCCTACGATCACATCGCAGCCGGCCAGTGCCCGGTCGGCCCGCACGGTCATGTTTTCATAATTTCCGGGGCCGATGCCCACAACGATCAACTTACCCAAATTGTACCTCCAAATCTTCTGCCGCCAAGGCAACGGTGACCCCGTTGCGGGCGGACTTTCGCACAAGGAATCGATCTGCCCCCATCAAGGCGGCACGCTCACACACGTTATCCACTCCGGTCACACGGCTGACAAAAGGCGAGGGCGTAAATTCCCCCGGCAGGCGGGACAGCTCCTCGGCCGAGTAAAAGGTGAGGGGCCACGACTGTTCCTGACAAAACTGTAAAAGGCCTGCCTCTTCTTGCTTTAAATCGATGGATGCCGCACATTTAACGGCGCGGCGATCCAGATGATGCTGCTCGAACACCGCCTCCACGGCCTCGGCGATGGCGGCGGCGGTGGTTCCGCGGCGGCAGCCGATGCCGATGTGCAGGATGCGGGGCACGAGACGCAGTGTTTCGGTGAAGGGTTCCTTTTCTTCCACGGTGAGACAGATGCCGATGTCTCCTGACGTTCCCGCTACGACACCGGCGGGATAGGCAGAACGCACCGGAAAATCACTCATCATAGGGACATCCCGCTCCAAAATGGCTGCGGATACGGCCTTGGCGGCAGCCATACTGCTGAGGGAAAAGCCGTTGCGGGCGGCCCAAGCGTCCACGGAAAATTTTTGATGGATGTCGGTGGCTGTCGTCACTACGGCCGTGGCGCCCATATGGGCGGCCAAGCTGGCGGCCAGCGCATTGGCGCCACCGATATGACCCGAGAGCAGAGGGATCACGTAGGTCCCCTGCTCGTCTATGACCAATACCGCAGGATCCGTTTTTTTGTCACGGACATGGGGGGCGATGGCCCGGACGGCGATGCCGCAGGAGCCGACAAAGAGCAGGGCATCCCATCGGGCAAAAGCGTCACCGTAAAAAGCGCCGGACGGCTGCGGGATGGGAGTGAATCCGGACCCGGCAAGCCGGGCAGGTGCGTAGGCGCATACTTCATCGCCGGAAAAAAAGGTCCGCACGGCTTCTGCGGTGGCACAGCCCTGTCGACTGTAGGCGAAAAGACCCACGGTCATTGTGTTGCCTCCCGAAATTCCGTGCTGAAGCCGGGATGGTAGAGGAGAGAGCGGGCATAGTCGTCGCCCATGCAGTTGCCCACAATGATCAACGATGTTTTTGTGAGATGGTTTTCCGTCACGGTGGTATGCAGTGTATCCACCGTGCAGCGGAAGATCTTCTCGTCAGGCCAAGTGGCCTTATAGACCACTGCCACCGGTGTGGAGCCGGGATAGCCGCCGGACAGCAGCTCTTCTTGCAGCTGCGCCGTCAGCGAGGTGCTGAGAAAGAGGACCATGGTCGCCTGATGGGCGGCCAGAGAGGGGATGTCCTGTCCTTGCGGCACGGGCGTACGGCCGGCCGTGCGGGTGATGATCACGGTCTGGCTCACGTCAGGGAGAGTATATTCCGTCTTTAAAGCTGCCGCAGCGCCGCAGAAGGAGCTGACACCGGGACACACGTCATAGGCGATGCCCCGTGCGTCCAGTGCGTCAAATTGTTCCCGCACGGCGCCGTAAATGCTGGAGTCACCGGTGTGCAGGCGCACGGTGGTTTTTCCGGCTGCCTCGGCACGCTGGATCACATCCATCACCTGCTCCAACGTCATTTTTGCACTGTCGTGGATGGCGCAGGCGGGAGAGGTATAGTGCAGGAGATCCGGGTTGACCAGAGAACCGGCGTAGATGACCACGTCGGCCTCCTGCAAGAGCTTGGCACCACGCACGGTGATCAGGTCAACTGCGCCGCTGCCGGCGCCTACGAAGTGTACCATAAAATTATCCCTCCAAGATATTGTTCAAAAGCTCGTCGGCGTCCGGTGTTTTGCCCACGATGCCGTATTCCTTTGAAAAGAGGATCGCACCGGTTTGCAGCTGATCGCCGCCCCGATGCTGCAGATGGCGGCCCACGCACTGGGTGACACGCAGCAGCGTCTCCTCATAAAGCCCGGCCTCCGCCAGAATACGCAGTGCGTCATCACAGGTGACGCAGGTGAGGAGTTCCCGGATCTTGTCCGCAGGGACCCCGGCGGCACCGGCGTGGGCGGCCAAGATCTCCATGCGGCAGTCACCGTATTTGGAATGGGTGTTGAGCATACCGCCGGCAATCTTCACCAGCTTTCCGATGTGGCCGATCAGGAGGGCTCCTTTGAAGCCCAGATCATTGCAGAGGTCCAGTCCGTCACCGATAAAATTGGAAACCTGCACCGCCGTGCCGCCGTCGATGCCCATGCGCAAACGGGTGAAATCCGCCCCATAGTTGCCGGGAGTCAGAAGAACGTAGTCTGCGCCGCTTTCTTTTCTCTGCCGCAGCTCCACCCGTATGGTATCGATCAGCGCTTTTTCACTCATGGGCTCCACGATCCCGGTGGTTCCCAGAATAGAGATGCCACCTGTGATCCCCAACCGGGGATTGAACGTTTTGCGAGCCAGACGCTCGCCTTCGGGCGCAGAAATGATAACGGACAGACCACCGTGGTAGTCGGTCAGGCGGCAGATCTCCTCCACGTTCTCCCGAATCATCTGCCGAGGGACGGAGTTGATGGCTGCATTGCCCATGGGCTGATCCAAGCCACGTTTGGTGACACGGCCGATGCCTTGTCCACCGTCGATGCAGATGCCGGGGTGGTCGGTTTTGGTCACGGTGGCAAAGATCAGCGTCCCCTTGGTCACGTCCGGGTCATCGCCCCCGTCTTTCTCGATGGCGCAGGCGACTTGCGTCTCGTCCATACGGATTTCCAAGACCGGCAGCTGCAGTGAGATCCCCTTGGGAGTGAGCAGAGCGATCTGCTCCTGCCGTTTCCCGGTCAGCAGCATCCATGCGGCGGCCTTGGCTGCTGCGGCGGCACAGGAACCGGTGGTATAGCCCATACGCAGGCGCTTTCCATTTTTGACAATGAATTCATCCATGGCTTCACCGCATGATCTGATAGAGCAAGGCGTTGCAGATGGCGGCCGCCACATTGCTGCCGCCCTTCCGACCGCGGGCCACGATGTGGGGGACATGGGAGGTGAGGATAAGCTCCTTGCTCTCCACCACGTTCACAAAGCCCACGGGAACCCCGATGATGAGGGCCGGGCGCAGGCGGCCGGCCTCGATCTGCTCATGGAGAGATACCAGCGCCGTGGGGGCGTTGCCGATGGCAAAGATGCACGATTTAGGCAGACGGGCGGCGCGCTCCATGGATACGATGGCCCGGGTGATGCCGCGCGCCTTGGCCTCCTCGGCCACGTCAGGATCGGACATGAAGCAGTGGACCTCGCCGCCCAGTTTCCCCAGAATGGTTTTGTTGATGCCGGCCTTGGCCATCTGGGTATCCGTCACGATGTCGCAGCCGTCTTTGAGCGCTGCGATCCCCTTCTGCACGGCGTGGGGAGAAAAGACCAAGTGATCGGCGTAGTCGAAATCAGCGGTGGTGTGGATGGCCCGTTTGATGACCAGTTCGTTTTCAGGGTCCAGAGTGCGATCACCCAACAGCTCCGTGATGATCTGAAAGCTGCGTTTTTCAATATCCATGGGTTTGATTTGTTCAAGCATGATGCTTCAATTCCTTTCGGCAGGCGTTGTAGAAATGAACGGCAAACTGGGGATTGGCATAAAAATGGAAGTGAGGAAAGCCGGCATAAAGTGTCTTGGTGGACACAACGCAGTCCCAGGCTTTGCCGGAGGCTTTCCGTGCGGTGAAGGAGCCGCCGGTTTCGGTACAGTCCCAGTGGTGGAACTCGTGGCCGGCAATGGAGGCACCTGCAGGGCACAGGAGACTATCCTCCTTAGCTGTCAGCGTGACATAGCCGAAGCGGGCCAGCTTGCCGGTGTCAAAACTGCGGCCCGGAAGAAACCCTACCATAGGGGCATCACCGATGGCGGCCCCCAGATACATAAAGCCGCCGCACTCGGCAATACAGGGCAGGCCTGCGTGCAGAGCCGTGTTGATGGAAGCACGCATGGTATGGTTTTCACTGAGCTGTTGGGCGTACAGCTCCGGATAGCCGCCGCCGAGATAGAGCCCCTGTATATTTTCCGGGAGAGCGGGATCCTGCAGGGGGCTGAAGGGAACCAGAACGGCGCCCATTTCCTCCAGTGCCTGTAGGCTGTCCTCATAGTAAAAGCAAAAGGCGGGGTCCCGAGCCACGGCAATGCGGACCGCTTCCGGCTGTTGCGGAAGAAAGACCGGTGTGCAGCGGACCGGCGGGGCGCTTTGACTCAGGGACAGCAGGTCATCCAAGGCAATGGTGCTTTCGGCCATGGCGGCCAGCTGCTGCATTTTTTCACGCAGATCCGTCACCTCAGCCGCTGTGACAAGCCCCAGATGACGGCTCTCCAGTGCGCAGGCGGGCATGGCGGGCAGGTAGCCCAGCGGCCGAAGCTGCCCGTGGAAATGGCGGACGATTTCCTGTGCCAGAATCGGGTAAGTCATGGCGGTGCAGCGATTGAGGATGACGCCGCAGATCTGATGATCGGGGTAGAGGGTGAGAAAGCCTTGCAGCGTGGCGAGAAGCGACAAAGAGGCGCCCTTGGCATCCACCACCAGAACGACCGGACTATCTACGGACGTGGCTACCTCATAGGAACTGGCCCTCGTGGAGGTCAGACCCATGCCGTCATAATAGCCCATGACGCCCTCGATGATGCTGACGTCGCACCCGGCGGCATTTTTGGTCAGCAGATAGCGCAGGGTGTTTTCGTCAAAGAAAAAGAGGTCCAAATTGGCGCTTTTGGCCCCGATGATGCGGCTGTGAAACATGGGGTCGATATAATCCGGACCGCACTTGAATGCGCCCACGTTCAGCTTTCGATTGATCAGCGCCTGCAAAATGGCACAGGTGACGGTGGTTTTTCCGCAGCCACTGTTGGTTCCGGCAATGAGGATGCGGGGGATCATCGTTTCCATGGCTTGTTCTCCTATAAACAAAAAAGCTGCGACAGCGCAAGCGCTGTCGCAGCCGATTTTCTGCAACAAAACTCCGGACTTTTCTCGTAAGGCAGGAGGGAAATGATTCAAGCAGGTCTTCTGACTCGTGTATCCGAAACGATGATCTCCGGACCTCTGTTCAGCCTTCCCGGTCTCCCAGTGACTGATTTTCATCAACGAACAGAGTTTCACACATACAGCGGCGGTTCCGTTCGGGATTCTCACCCGATTCACTATTCTTTTTGCCTCCTGAACAGAGGACAAAACACTTGAATATGCCTATATATTGTAGTATCAAACAATCTTTCTGTCAACTCTTTTCCCCGGAGGTCCAGGGACGCCGCCTGCAGGGAACGGTGAAAATTTCGCGTGGGTCTCTTTTCGTTATCCGGAAAATCTGGTAAGATACTGGTCAGATGCAAGAGATTATTTGGTGCGATGACGCGGGGGGATCCGGCGGACGATACGGAGAAAAACCGATCATCGGCACAACATCTACGAGAGGAGCGGTGACATGGGGAAGGGAACACTGTACGGGCTGGGGGTAGGCCCCGGCGATCCGGAGCTGCTGACGCTCAAAGCGGTGCGGCTATTAGCGCAGGCCGACGTCGTTGCCGTGCCGGACAAGGGGACCGGCGAGAAAACGGCGCTGCAAATTGTGAAGCAGTATGTGGAGGGGAAGGAGCTGCTGTACTGCCCGATGCCCATGCTGCGGGACAGCACTTTGTGGGATCGGCACCACGAGGAGATCGCCGATCGGATCTGTGCCTTGCTGCAGGAGGGAAAGACGGTTGCCTTCATCACCTTGGGCGATCCCAGCATCTATTCAACCTACATCTATGTCCATAAAAAGGTGGTGGCCCGCGGCTATGCGGCGGAACTGGTGCCCGGAGTCCCCTCTTTTTGTGCCGCGGCGGCGGCACTGGGGGAGTCGTTGTGTGAAAAAACGCAGCGGCTGGTGATCGTGCCCGCCAGCGGCGATTTTGACGATGCGCTGGCCGTCAAGGGGAACAAGGTCTTTATGAAAGCCGGAAGCAGTGTACGACGGCTGCAAGAGCAGCTGCGGGAGTCCGGTCTGCTGGATCGGGCCTCCATGGTGGAGAACTGCGGCATGGCAACGGAGCGCATCTGGCCGGAGTTTTCCGAGGTGAAAGAAGCAGGGGGCTATTTCTCCATCGTGATCGTCAAGGAGCCTTCATAAAGTCAAGAAAACGCTGTACCGACTGAGGGGCGAGGTCGGTACAGCGTTTTTTTATTTTGCCAGAATATCCGGGAGGTGTTCTCCGTGCAAAAGTGCACTGGCGGGGAGAACGGGGATCTGCTGCTGCCGGGCAGCCTGCAGCAGATCTGCGTTTTTTTGGTTGAAGGTGCCGATGGGTGTTCCGGCATCGATGACGGCGCGGCACTGCCGCACCAGCGTGAGAGCGGTCTGCCAAGACGATTCCGGGATCGGCTCAAAGGCGGGGGCCGTCACCACGTGGCTGCTGAGTTTTGCGGCGACCTGTTCGTCCACGTCGTTTTGAAAGAGAATCCCGGTAGCAAAGGGAATGTCTCGCTTTTGCAGCGCCCGATAGCAGGGGATGCCGCAGCCGCTGCCGGCGACCACAAAGACCTGCGGGGCACCGGCGGGTCTGACCAGCTCCACACTGCCGAAGAGAAGGTTATACGAGCCGTTTTCCATTTCGTACAGCTGCTCGATGCTGCCGCTTTGCAAAATTTCGTCCGGGGGACCAAAGGCGGAAATATGGTCGCCCTTCACGCAGATCAGATCATCGGATACTTTAGCGGCCAGATCGATCTCATGCAGCGACAAGATCACGGTGATCTGCTGCTCCTGCGCCATGGTGCGCAGGATGTCCAGCAGCTCCACCTTGTAGCGGATGTCCAGATACGCCGTTGGCTCATCCAGCACGATGATTTCCGGCTCCTGACAGAGGGCACGTGCCAACATGATCCGCTGTTTTTGGCCGTCTGACAGAGTGGTAAAGTCCCGGTCGGCCAGAGAAAGAGCATGGACCCTCTCTAAGGAGGATCGGATCACCTGCTTGTCCGCCGGCGTCATTTTGCCCATCATACCGGTATAGGGGTAGCGGCCCATGGCCACCACCTCCGCGCAGGTCATCAGCTCCGGATGAATCCGGTCGGTCAGGACTACGGCCACTTCGGTGGCCATGTGCTTGGGCGTCCAGCTTTCGATCTCCTCATGGCCGATGAAAACGCCGCCGCTGATGCGGCTGAGGTGACGGGTGATGGTCTTTAAAATGGTGGATTTTCCGGCGCCGTTGGGGCCGATCAGCGTGAGGATCTTCCCTTTTTCGATGCTGATGTTGATGTCGTCGATGAGAACCTTCCCGTGGTATCCAACGGAGAGGTGTTCGGTGGTGAAATAGCTTTTCATGTCAGTCCTCCTGCATCCTGCGGCGTTTGACCATCATATAGATGACAATGGGGGCTCCGAACGCGGAGGTGATGGTACCGATGGAGAGTTCCGTGGGAGCCAGTGCGGTCCGTGCGATCAGATCACAAAAGACGGAAAAGACAGCGCCGCACAAAAAGCTTGCCGGGATCACGTAGGAGGGACGGGACGTTTTCAGCAAGGTGCGGGTGATATGGGGGACGGCGATCCCTACGAAGGAGATGGGGCCGGCCAGAGCTGTCACGCAGGCGGACAGGAGACTGGAGAGCAGGATCAGCAAGAGCCGGAAGGGGCGGATGTTGATGCCCATGCTCTGGGCATAGCCCTCCCCCAAAGCATAGGCTCCGATGGGTTTGGACAAAAGCCATGAGGCCACCAGCCCGGGCAGACAGAAAGCGGCCGCCAAGGTCACATTGTCCCAAGTAGCGCCGGAAAAAGTCCCCATGGACCAGTTGGTCAGGTTCACGATGTCGTGGTCGTCGGCGAAGGTGACACAAAAATCCGTAATGGCATTGCAGATGTAGCCCACCATGATCCCGATGACCAGCAGCATAGACATATTGTGGACCCGCTGGGAGAAGAGAAGCACCAAGGACGTGATGAGCAGCGAACCGATGAAGGCCGCCACGATCAGCGTTCCGGAGCCGATGGTGCCCACATATCTGGTGATGAAAATCAGCGTTATCCCCACCACCATTTTGGCACCTGAGGAGATGCCCAACACGAAGGGACCGGCGATGGGGTTGCGGAAAAACACCTGCAGCAGGAACCCCGATACAGATAGGGCACCGCCCAGGATCGCCGCCAGCAGCATCCGGGGAATCCGGATGCTGAAGAGGATTTGGCTTTGGGTGGAGGCGTGGATCAGTTCGTCCAGCGGCTGGGCGTATTTTCCCCCGGTCAACAGGTTGGCAACGCCGTAGCGTAACCCGTCCCAGATCATGGAAAAGACATGGCCAGCGGAGATGGAGACGGAACCGATATTTACGTTCATAAAGATGCCGAGCATCAGAAAACCCGCCATCAGGACCATGATCAAAGCAAAGCGCCGGGGGTTGCCCAGCGGCAATTCCGCAGGGGCTTCGGTATCATTTGTCTGCTGCCATCGTTTCATAAAAACTGCCTTTCTGCATAGGATGAGCGCCCAAAAGAGCCGACGGAAAACGACCTGACTGCCGCTCGGAGGGAGCGGCAGTCAGATCAGCGGAGACGGTAGAGGTAGGGCAGTTCCTCCAGTTGGTCTGCCTCGCCGGAAAAAATCGTATGAAAGCTTTGCACCATTTCTCCCAGCTTGGTGGTCTCCTGATACATATTTTGATTTGTGCACCATACGTTTCCGTTCTGGACGGCGTTGAACTCTTTGAGCAGGACGTTCTTCTCCAGTAGCTCCTCCAGACTCTCAATCTCGCCGCCGATGGTGCTGTTATAGATGATGTAGTCGGCCTCCTTGGCTGTTGCGAAAAAGGTCTCCATCTCGATGGTAACGGTTGAGGTGGAGGTCTCGGGGTCGCCCAGATGGTCAAAGACATAGTGTCCGCCGGCCAGTTCGATCATCTTGCTGACATAGTCGCCGCTTTTTCGGGCCACCACAAGACCGGAGGAGCTGATGTAAAAGAAGGCAACGGTTTTTCCCGTGTCCTCTGAGGAGAGGACTTCGTTGAGGTAGTCCGTCTGTTGGCGGAACAGGGCTTCGGCCGTCGCTTCCTCGTTGAGCAGCGCCGCATAGAGCTTGATCCACTCGGTCCGGCCCAGAGGGTGGGACTCCATACTGGATTGATCCACCAACACGGCAATACCCAGTTCTTCCAGCTTCTCTTTTACCTCTGAGGCGTGGCCGATCATGGTCGACTCGATGGCCAGCGGACATCCGTAGTCCATGATCATCTCGTAATCCGGCTCACTGTATTTGCCGGCATAGACGATCCGGCCGTCCTGCATTGCCTGCACGGCGTTGGGGATGTGCCAGGCGTCCTGACGTGTGCCGGAGAGGGAGATTGCGTCCAATCGGTCCATGGCGTCGAAAAGACACATGGCGGCCGAGGCGGCCAGATAGATGTTCTCAATGGGCTGATACAGAGGAATGATGTCCCGGGCGATCCCCTTGGGGCACTCCTGCCCCTCGGGGATCACGAGAAACCGACTTCCGTCGGCGAGGGTGATCAGCTTGTACCCGCCCTCGTAGTAGTCCACACCAAATTCGGTGGCATACTCCAGTGCCAGATGGTCCACCGGCTGCCAACCGTTTCCAAGACCCGCTTCCGGTGCCGCAGGGCCGCAGCCGCACAGGAGCGAAAGGAGAGCCATGGCGGCGATGACGATGCGTACCGTCTTTGTCATGGTCACTCTCCTTTGGCGCTGGCACTGTCGAAATGCAGGGTGTAGCGGATCACGTGCGGTTCGCTCATGGCCACCGTGCAGGCACTGACCTCCATGTCCTGATCCAGAACCACCGGGATCTCAAAGGCAGAGGTACCCTCGGCTCGGACAGGCTCGTAGCGCTGCTCACCCAGCTGCATATATTCATAATAGGGGCTGCTCCAGACGACGGTTGCCGTCGCCTTGCCGTCCGCGATCACCACGTGGGCCGGGGACTCGATACTGGCACGGCCGGAGCCGCCGCTCAGCGTTACTTCCATCCGATATGATCCGTCCGCCAGCTGGCCCTTCCCGCAGGAGGTGACCAGCACGCAAAAGCTGATGAGGGACAGGAAAAAGACCAGAGCTCGTTTCATGGCTTACTTCAGGTGCAGACTCTCGGCGGGGATGTCAGCCGAGGAAAAGACCAGAACACGGTCGTACCACTGCTCCTTGTTGATGCTCCATGCGGCGCAGTTGATCTCGGTATTCAAAGCGGTCACCGGAACTTCAAAAACATTGAAGTCGTCGGCATCGGAGGTGCTCTGCACGTCCATGCAGAAAGCGTCCTCGGAGGCCTTGGCGGCCTCTTCCGCCGTGCCCATAAACAGCTTGCCATAGCCGTGGCCGCTCATGGTCATCCGGGCGGTCATCTTGCCATTTTCTACCGTCAGGACGCAGTCTGTGATGTTGAACATGGAGGAGCTGGACTCCACCTGAATGTTGTACTGGCCGTTGGCGATCTGATCGGCGCTGATGGGGCCTACGGCGTGCATAGTCTCATCGGCGTGCTTGACGATCATCTCCTGAACGCCCGGATACTGCCCCAGACCGTGGAGCACCGGGGTGACCTCAAAGCCGGCCTTTTCAAACTGGGTCTTCCAGGAGTCCTCCTCATCGCCGGCCATGTCGTTGTTGGCGTGGTCGCCGGCAACGATCATCAGCGGCAGGAGAACGACTTTCTTAGCGCCGGACTCCTTGACAAGGCCGATCAGGTCCTCCAGTGTGGGCGTGGCTTCTACGGTGCCGACAAAGTAGTTGCTGTAGCCGGCGTCGGTGAACGCCTTCTGCATGGTGGCATAGGTGGTGTTGGCCTTGTGCTCCGTGCCGTGACCCATCCACACCACGGCGGTGCCGTCGGTGTTGTAATCGGCGGTCTCCTTGGCCAGTACGTCAGCCAGCGTCTTGAAGTCCTCCTCGCTCGTCAGGAGAGGCTTGCCGATCTTCAGTGTGTTGAAGAACTGCTCGTAGGCGGAGACTTCCTTCACCATGTCGTCGTACTCGAAGCCGGGCATGACATGGGTGGGCTGCACCACCACGTCCTTCACGCCGTCAGCCACCAGACGCTTCATGGCCTCGGTGACGTTGTCGGTTTCCTCGCCGTCACGCTCTTTCAGCTTGTCGATGATGATTTGGCTGGTGAAGGCTCTGCGCACCTCGTAATCGGGGTAAGCCTTCTGCAGGGCCGATTCTACGGCGCCAATGGTCTGCTGCCGGCTCTCATTGTAGCTGGTGCCGAAGCTGACGACCAGCAGGACCGGCTTCTTCTCGTCGGGCTCCTTCGGTTTGTCCGTGTCCTTTTTGCCGCAGGCAGCCATGCTCAGCAGCATCAGCAGGGCAAGGACAAGAGAGAAAATCTTTGTGATTCGTTTCATTTTGCGTCCTCCAACTCATGTAGTTTCTATTTCAAGGCGATTGGCGCGGGGGTGAGATCGTCTTAAAACCAGAGAAGAGCAAGAGAAGCCCCGGGGGCGCTCTTGCGTGAGTGGCGGAGATGGGCAGGCTGAGAGCGGAGAAATGCGGCCGGCTGCAACAGGCACCGTTTCGGTCCGTAAAAAAGCTGCAGCACTCCCGCGGGGAATGCTGCAGCCGAATTTCTGCATGAAAAAGACACGAATCCGTACACGAAGATTCGCTGTCCGTATATTTAAGCAGGTCTCCTGACTCGCGCCTCCTCAGCCATCATACAGCCTTCTCGGGGAATTTTCCCAATGGCCGACTTTCGTCTTGTACAAGGCCTCCGCGCATACAGTGGCGGTACCGTTCCGGATTTGCACCGGATTCGCTATTCTTCGCGATGTCTGAACAACATCAACGACACTCAAATATGGTATTCAATTTAGGTCCAATATACATGTTTTTTGTGTTCTTGTCAACTATTTTGCTTCTTTATCGTCTATTTTGACGATATTAAAAAGGGAGAGCTCTGCTTTGGCTGGCCGATGGCGGCTCTGCTGCGGCGAGAAAATGGGGATGTGCCAAAACGAGAGGGCGTGCGGAGAAGTGCGGCCTGCCGTCGGCGGAAATCTCTGCTGTAGAGGTGGGCTGGGCTGAGAGGTCTTCCGGACGAAAAGGGGACAGCGGGGCGGCTGTCCCCTGCTGCGGGAGAAAGGAATTGACATATGTTGGAGGGCAAGGTATACTGATTCAAAATTACGAGATGAGCCAAGGACATATAAATGACTGTCGGGAAAAGGTGAGAAACATGAAGGAGCAAAAAATCAGAAAGGTTCTGAAACGGAATGCGACGGCTCTGGCATTGCTGATCTTATCGATCATTGGAATGGTCTTGTCTATTATGAACTACTGGCGGTCCATTGAACAGCTGGAACGAGACCGATTCAAAGAAAACGTGCGTGAGCAGGCGAAGATCCGACTGGAGAGCACCAAGGATTACATCAGCGATATGGTCTTTGATCTGAGCCAGACGGGTGAGCTGATCGCCGAATATGACTCCATTTGGGAACCGCAGGTGCGGGAGATTCTGGAGACGGCCAATCGCATGGATCTCTTTACATTCACTTCAGTGGTAGATCGGGAGGGCCATGGGTTCGCCCACACAGGCAAGGAACTGTATGTCGCCCATGAAGAATATTTCGAGTCGGCTATGCAGGGCCATGTGTCGTTTTCCGACGTGCGTCCTTCCAAAGCAATGCCGGGAAAATATGTGCAGATTTTTGCCTGCCCCATCTGGTCTGAGGAACATCAGGTGGAGGGCGCTGTGCTGGGTGTGGTGGAGCAGGATGAGCTGAATCAGGCCATTCGGAAAAAGTATATGAAATCGGAGGGCAACCTGTATATCGTGGACTCCAACGGCAGCTATATCGGTTTATTTCAGTTGGAGACCGATGTGGGCGTTCATCGGAACTTCTGGGATGATCTGCAGGCGATTTCCGGTCTGGATAAAGAGATTTCGGACATAAAGGCAGATTTTTCAAACCGAAAAGGGGGGGACTTCTCCTATACGGAGGGGGGCGAAAAACGCTACGGCAGCTATATGCCCATCGGCACCCGCAACTGGCAGATCGTCTACACCATGGAAGATACCTCGGTGGCGGAGACGCTGAGCACTATGTTCCATATGGATACGAAATATACGTTTTTCCTCAGTGCGTGTTATCTGATCTGGATTCTTTGCGTTGTCTGGTATTTCAAGAGGACGAACCGAGAGATCAGCCGGGCGCATCAGGAGGTAAGCAACAACATCGAGATCCTGCACATTGCACTGGAATATTCCAAACAGCCGATTTTTGAATACGATCAGCAGCGGCGGGAGCTGCGGCTGAAAACGGATTTTCCCAATCCGCTTTTTCAGGGGATCTCAGAGGTCATGACTCCGCAGAGATTTGTGGAGAAGAAGATCATTGCCGTACAAAGTGTCCCCTTGTTTCTGCAGATTTTCGAGAACATTACGAACCACCCGTCGGCACAGGCGGATATTCAGATCAACACCCAGCAGGAGGCGCAGTGGTGGCGGATCTCCTTATATAATGTCTATGAGGACAACAAGATCGCCGGTACAGTGGGGTTTCTGGAGGATATTACGGAGCTGAAGCGGATGGAGCAGCAGTCGCTGCAAAAGCTGGAGCTGCAGGATGCCCTGATCGCACAGGCGCTGCTGTATGCCAAGGTGGATCTTACGTCCGGGCAGTTGGTGGAGATCAACGGCGAAGAGATACAGATGCCCTTTGATGCGTTTTTGCAGCAAAAGGTATGCGCCTGTATTGCGGCGGAGGATCGCCAGACGGTGGAACGCAACTTGTGTATACAGGCCCTGTGCCAGAAATCCCGCCACGGAGTGGACGTGGTGGAAACTCAGTTTAGGATGGAACGGCTGGGGACCACGAAATGGGTGTCGTGCACGGAATACCACCACCCGGCCAATATGGCCACCGTTGTACTGCTCATCCACGATATTGATGACAAGAAGCGCAAGGAACTTGCGCTGCAGCAGCAGGCCGAGCGAGATGGACTGACGGGGTTGTACAATGCACTCACCACACGGAAGAAGATCGAAGAGGCGCTGGCGTACGGCTATCTGTCTGGGGAGAAACAGGTGTTTGTGCTGTTCGATTTGGACAACTACAAGCTGATCAACGACACCTTCGGTCACCGCTATGGCGACCAGGTACTGGTGGACGTGGCGCAGATGCTGCAAAAGCGCTTTCGTTCCAGCGACATCATCGGACGGATGGGTGGCGACGAATTTGTCCTTCTGCTGCGCAACATGAGCAGCGACCAGTATACGCAGACGCTGATCCGGGAGCTCTGCGCCATGCTCCATCAGACCTACACGGAAGATGGACGGGCGGTCACACTGTCGGCATCTATCGGCGTTGCGTGCGCCCCGGAGGACGGCCACACCTTTTCTGAACTCTATGAAAAATCCGATATTGCGCTCTATCAGGTGAAGCGGCAAAAGAAAAACGGATATAAGCGCTATACTCGTTCGGAAAAGAAAGAATTTGATGAACTCAACTAAAGAAGCGTTCCTGTACTGGACCGGCCCTGTCTGAGGGCGGTGTACGGCCACGGTATGGGAGCATGGTAAATACTTGTCGGAGGACAGATGCGTGCGAGGAAAAAGTAAGGACAGGAGAAAACAAAAGCATCAGAAGATTCATGAAAAGCTGCATCAGTACATTGCGGCTCTGGAATTTTTTGATGATGGTACGGAAGACTACATCTATATGTACGACATGACTTCCGAGCGTGTCTTTTTGGCAGACAAGATCCGGGAAAAATATCCGATTCCGCCGGCGGGAGAGGACGGAAATGATTTCCGTGACTGGAACGAGATCGTCTATCCTAAGGATCGGGAAATCATGAACCACTATCGGAAGCTGCTGGTTGACAGGGAAATCGACTCGTTCAACATTGCCTATCGCCTTTTGGATCGTGCCGGAAACAAGGTCTGGGTTCGTGTCAAGGGCGCCCTGCGGAATACGGAGGATCTGTCATCTTTGCTGGTGGTAGGCCGTATCTCGGAGATGGTCACCGGCGGCATGATCGACAGTCTGACCGGCCTGTGTGGCACGGAAAAGCTGTTGGAGGACATGAAGCAGCACTTGCAGACGTCGGATGGTTATCTGATGCTGCTGGATCTGGACAATTTTAAAAAGCTCAACATTGCCCGTGGAAGGGACTTCTGCGATGCGGTATTAAAAAAAGTGGCCGATATTTTGGACGAGTGTGCCGCCGATCCCATGGAGCTGTACCGACTGGAAGGGGACCGCTTTGCGGTGAACTTCATCGAGAAGCAGCAGGCAGACGTGGTGCAGTTTTACGATGCCGTCAAGAAGGCTTTGGAGGGGACCTGCACCGTCTCCTCCGGCGTTGTCAGCTACCAACATCGTGAGCCTACAGACAGCGGCATGGTGTATCTCTACGCAGAGAATGCACTGGATCAGGCCAAGCGGGAGGGACGGGACCAGATGGTATTCTTCTCTGCCGCAGACTACCAGCGGAATTTGGAGCAGGCAGAGCTGGTCAGCGAGATTCGGGCCTGTGTTCAAAGCGGATACCAGGGCTTCAGCGTGGAATATCAGCCGCAGATCAGCGGACAGGATTTCAGCATCTACGGCGTGGAGGCGCTGCTGCGGTATGACTCTCCGACCCGGGGCAGGATCAGTCCGGAGGAGTTTATCCCACTGTTGGAGCAGTCGGGGCTCATCTGTCCGGTGGGGCAGTGGGTGCTGAAAAAGGCCATTGCCCAGTGCAAAAAATGGAGGGAGCACATCCCGCAGCTGCACATGAGCATCAATGTCTCCTATGTGCAGCTGCGGAAAAACTGCATCACGGATGTGCTGATCGAGACGCTGGATGAGGTGCAGCTGCCGGGAGAGGCCCTGACGCTGGAACTGACGGAGAATATCCAGCTGCAGAATTACCGTCATTTCAACAAGATCTTCTACAGCTGGAAGCAGCGTGGTATCTGCATTTCCATTGACGATTTCGGAACGGGGTATTCCAGTCTCGGCTATTTGAAGAGCATCGAGATCGACGAGGTGAAAATCGACAAGTGCTTTGTTGAGCACGTACAGTATAACACCTACAATTTTCATCTCCTGCGCAATATGATCGATCTGGCCCACAGCGCGAAGATCCGTGTCTGCTGCGAAGGCGTGGAGACGCTGGAGGAGCTGATCGCACTGCAGGGACTCCATGCCGACACGCTGCAGGGCTACTTCTTCGCAAAACCCTGCACGGTCCCTATGTTTGAGCGGACCTACATCTGTGCCGACTCTGAGGCCTACCGGGACAGAGAGGGAAAAGAAGCCCACATCCGGGCCATGGAGGACGAGGAGAGCAAGGAGCTGCTGGAGGAACTCTGCAGTGAAGAGATCAGTAATATTACAGAGAGTATGGATGAGATCATCTATGTCAGCGACACGGAGACCTATGAGCTGTACTATCTGAATGAGGCCGGACGCCGAGCCACCGGCGTGTACGACTACAAGGGCTGCAAGTGCTACAAGGTGCTGCAGGGGAAAGACAAGCCCTGCGACTTCTGCACCAATGGGCAGCTGAGCCGTGAGACGTTCCTGCACTGGGAGCGGGACAATCCGTTCCTGAATAAGCACTTTATGCTCAAAGACAAGCTGATCCCGTGGAAGCGAAAGCTGGCTCGGGTGGAGATCGCCGTGGATATTACAGAAAAAGAGGTGCTCAGTCAGTCGATCCAGACAAGATTGCAGTTTGAGCGGGCCATTGTGGAGTCCTGCCGGGTCCTCGTCAGCCAGACGGACACGGAAAAGGCTGTGCATCAGGTGCTGAAAATCATGGTGGAGTTCTGTAAGTGTGACCGGGCCTATATCCTCAAGCAGCACAGCGGCCCGGCCATGTGGGATCTGGCGTGGGAATGGTGCGCCGAGGGGCGTACGTCGCTGCAGGAGAGTTTTGACGGCGCCATTGAGGAGATGTCGGAGGAAGAGGGGACGGAGCGGATCCTGCATCCCATCGTGCGGGACAACCGGACCTTGGGCATCATGGGTGTCGACAACCCCGAAAATTCGGAAATCGGCAATGAACTGGTGAAAACGATGGCGTACTTTTTGGGCTACACCATGGTGGGTGAAGAGACGCGGCGCCGAGGCAGCGCCGAGGCAAAGCGGTCGGATGAGGAACATACCTGTATTGGATGAGCCGGACGACTCGAAATAAATCGAGAAATACCCTTGCGGAGGATGTCAATGACGGACATCCTCCGCTTTTTTGTCGTCCACAGAGAGAAAAAAGCGATGTGTCTGGTGAAGAGAAAAAATTTAAAAAAAGCAAATATTTCCTTCTCGTGTAATGGCTCGTGTAATGGGTGGACCTGTATAATGTGAGTAAGCTTATACACTGGGAAGTTTACCCCAAAACATTCCTGAGATACAATACGATCCGACAGTAAAGGTGATAGGAACTATGGAAAATACAGATCTGAAAAAATTGAACCGTGCCGATTTGCTGAAGATCCTGCTGCAGCAGAACCACGAAATCGAGCGCTTGCAGCAGGAGCTGAAAGCAGCGCAGCAGCAGCTGGCCAGCCGTGAGATCGCCATTTCGGAATTTGGCTCTCTCGCAGAGGCTGCAATCGGCTTGAACGGGGTCTTTTCGGCGGCACAGGCGGCCTGTCAGCAGTATATCGACAATATCAAGCTGCGCAGCGAGCAGCAGGACAAGCTCTGTGCCGCCATGGAGCGTGCCACCCGGGAAAAATGCGAGGGCATGGTGCGGGAGGCACAGACGCAGGCAGCTGCCCATTGGGAACAGACCAACCAGAAGATACAGCAGGTGCTGCAGGAAACCGAGGGCCTGAAAAAGCTGCTGTCGCTGTAAGCCGGGTATGGGCAAGGATATGAAAAAACAGGAACTTCCCGCGATCCCATCCACGCAGGCGCTGGAAGAGGAGATCAAGAGGATCGAGAGCAGGAGCCATCATCGCTCTGCGGCGAAACGGGCCGTCTATCTCCTTGTCACGGTTGCGGCGGCAGCGGTGCTGCTGGCCACGCTGTTCCTGCCGGTGCTGCGCATTTACGGTACCTCCATGGCGCCGACCATGGAGAACGGAGATGTGGTGGTGGCCGTCAAAAATACAGACATTGAGCCCGGCGACGTTATTGCGTTTTACTATAACAATAAGGTGCTGGTCAAGCGGGTGATCGGCCGGGCCGGGGATTGGATCGATATGGATGAAACCGGGGCCGTGCTGGTCAACGGCATCCGTTTGGAAGAGCCCTATCTGACCGCTGCGGCCTATGGTGATACGAACATCGACTTTCCGTATCAGGTGCCGGACAGCAAATTCTTTGTGATGGGCGACCACCGGGAGACCTCCATCGACTCGCGCAACACAGCCGTTGGCTGTGTGGGTCAGGAACAGATCGTCGGGAAAGTGGTGAGCCGTATCTGGCCGCTGACACAGCTCGGCATGATCCGATAGAAAGGAGTATTCTTCATGCGAAAAGCAGACAAGAAACAAGGCCAATATAGATGGAAGGTAATGGTAGCGGTGCTCGCCTGTGTCGTCGGTATTTCGACGGTTGCAGCGCTTGTTTTGCCGGCCATTGCTCTGGATAAAAAGTGTACGCTGGAAGAACATCAGCACACCCAGGAGTGCTACGTGTGGGTGGGTGAGGCGCCGAAGCCGGAGGACGGCCCCCTGATGCAGGGGACCGAAGCGGCGGCAGAAACCGTGGCGGAAGAAGCTCCGGAGGACGAGACAACGCAGCGTGCGGAGCAGCCGGAGGATCTTCCCACCGGAGAATGGAAATTGATCTGCCAGATCCCGGAGCATACCCACACCGACGAATGCCGTCGGCCGGCCAACGAGGCGGAGGAGACGGACGCAGACGCTGCCGTTTCGGTCGAAGAGACGCCTGCGGAGGAGCCCCGGACAACCGAGAATGCGGGGAAAGCAGAGGCTCCGGCGGACGACAGCGACACGGAGGAGAAAACACCCATCGATGTGGAGAAGTACGTTGTCGAAGCCAAGCTGCGGTATAAGGAGAAAAAGGGCGGCGGTCAGTGGCAGGATCTGCAGCCGGATGTTCCCGTTCCGGGCGATGCGAAGCTGCGTCTGGAGATCGATTACGCCCACATCCGGATCTCCCGTCTGATTGCCAGAGGCTGCCAGCTGCGCTTTACCGTGCCGGAGATCATGCGAGATCCGGTGGCGCAGGGCGACATCAAAAGCGATAATGAAACGGTAGGCAATATCACGGTTGTTGGGGATGTCCTGACGATGACTTTTCATGAGAACTGGCTGCGCAGACTGCAGAACTCCAGTGACGGCTATCTGGTCGGTGACTTCTATGTCGAAAGCGACATCAATCTCTCCAAGATCCCGCCAGACGGCAGCGGTTTGGACCTTACCTTCGGACCGGTGACGATCCAGCCCACCTTTGATACCAACGCCATTGCCAAGTACGGCAAGCTGGAAGTGCTCAAGACCATGTCCAAGCACCTGATCGTGGAGGGGGGTGTTCACTGTCTGGAATACACGCTGACCGTCAGAGCCGGCGTGGATGGCAGCCCGGACGTCACGGTGGTGGACCACTTTATTATGAATGGCGACCACGTAGAATATGTGAATCTCTCCACGACGCCTGCGGTACTGACCGAAAGCGGGATCCCGAAGGAGACGATTCTGGAAGGCCAGACCCATGGCATGGTATATAAAGGGGCCTTGCCTACGGAACAGACGCCCATTCCTCCGGCCGATGATCCGTCCGTCAGCGAACCGGGCAGCCTTGTCTGGGTGATTGGCAATATGGACGCCAACGAGGAGCGTACCTTGACCTACCGTGTCAAGATGCTGGATCACAAGGTGGAGGTCGTCCATGACCGGGTGCTGCGCAACGAAGCCGGCGTTTACAGCAAACACTTCAAGAAAAATACATCTGCCGTGGATTTCCGTCCGAAGGTAGATCTTGGGATGAAAAAAAGCAATGCTGCTCCGCAGCGGAACCCGCAGGACGGCAGCTACCGCATCCCCTATACGGTGTGGTTTGAAGCACCGAACAGCAATAACCATGTGCTGGATATGGTGCAGGTGACCGATAGTCTGGCCCGCACGGATGAACGGGCGAGAGCGTACATCCACTACGACGAGAGCTCTTTTAAGCTGTACCCCGCCAAGAGACCGGGAGGAACGGCGCTGGAGGTAAACAAAGAGGGGCAGGAGTTCCCGAAGCTGGTCTACGCACCGGACAAAAAAAGCTTTACGCTGTCCGTGGGAGACATGAATCCGGGGACGGCCTATAGCTTCCAGTATGACCTGATCGTGGATGCCAAGGCCTTCGGCGCCATGAACACGGAATCGCTGTCCGTCAATAACCGGGTAGAGGCCACGTCCAGCAATGCGTCCCTGCCGGATAAGAACTTCCTGCAGGCCTACAATCAGGATGTGAACATCGGCTATCAGCACTGGGTCAAGAAGGCGGTGGAGCAGCCGCTGGATGCGGCGATCACTGTGGATCTGCCGCAGGAGCACGTGTATGACGCCACCGGCGGAAGCATCGTTGCCGATCCCAACAAGCCCCAGAGTTTTACGGTCCCGGCAGGCAGCTATCCCTATTCCATTACCATCAACGATCTGGGGGACTGGGTCGTTACGCAGGCCACCGTCAAGGACGTGCTGAACAGCCAATATGCACAGTATGCCGGGTATCTTCAGGTGACGGCCTACGACACCAAGCAGGCGGGCAGCGATCCGCTGGGCACTCCGGTGGAGAGCCGCTGGCTGAAGATCGACGGGCTGCGCTCCTTTCAGCTGCAGCTTGCGCAGATCGGATTTCCCGGAAACTCCCACGCCTACCGGTTCAAATACTATGTAATGCCGGTGAATGTGGGCGACATCAGCAAGGTGATCGTCAGCAATACGGCCGGTTTCAACGGCCCGGTTGGAAGAGATGGCGAGACATTTCAGGTCGGCGAATTCGGTTCCAGAGTTGAGGTGACAATGCAGGGCGGCCACGCCTTTGAGGCACGGAAGTACCCCTGGTTTTATGAAAAACCAAAGGCGACCGCCGGCCTGTGGTCTAAGGGCGCCATTTACTGGGGCATCAAGATCGACGGTACGGAACTGCACGCGGGCACGATCATCAGGGATTTTGTCAAGAAAGAATGGCCACACCACGAACGTGGCGATATGTTTTTCCATGACGACTCGTTTGTGGGCATCTATCAAGGAAAGCTCCCGGACGGCGAACAGTTTACCGACTACGGTGATCTGCAGTCTCTGATCGACAAAAACTATTTCACGGAAATTCCCGCCGATGAGTATTGCGAAGTTACCTATGAAGACAACAGAGGCTTCCATCGGGAGAATACCTACAGCGATGTCTTTGTCACGATGAAGAAATCCGTGCCGATCGGGGAGGAGAACTCGGTGTTCCTGATCCTGCGGAGTGAGCCGGCGGATCTGCCTACGGGTGTCCGCACGCACAAAAACTATACCAATTATCTGGACACCGGCGAGAACAAAGACGCCCTGATCCCGGGGAATATGGCCACCAAGGTCCTCTATGGCGGCCAGAACATTCTGAAAGAGTTCAGCGAATTTGTGGAGTTCGACGGAGAGAAGATCACGGAGCTGCAGGCGGGAAAAGGCGGACATATTCCTGCCGAGGGGCTGCCGGCGCCAGGCCATTACATTGCCTGGACGGTCAAAGTGAACTACGGCGGCGATATGGCCGGCCGCTACCGTGTGGTGGATGAAATTCCGCAGGGGACGGAGGCCGCGTTCGCCCGCATGAAGTGGCTGGGCGGAAAGACACGGAACCAGAATGTCCAGATGTATCGCATCGCCGATTATCAGACGGTTTTGGGGCCGGAGTGGACCGAGCATGTCATAACGGCGGAAATGGATGAAAATCTGGGGCCGTCCACCAGCTACTACTATACCAACGGCCGTCAGGTGCTGTGGGAAGTGGATCATCTGGTGGCGGGGCATGTCCGCGACGACTATGCGGTGGACTTCCAGATTGTCTGCCGTGTGACCGATCCGGATGTTCTGCAGGGTGGCATGGAGAAGGAGTTTATGAATCAGGTCTTTCTCCAAACCACCGACGGAGAACCGTTGGATACATCCTCCAGCGGCGTCCGGGTGTCCGTCAGCAATATTGATAAATCTGCCCAGACGGCAGGGAACACCATTCATTTCTCGATTGATGTGAATCCTTCCGGGGAGGATCTGATCCGTGGCGAGGACACGGTGACGCTGGTGGACGAGATGAGCGAGACACTGGGCATGGACGTGGAGAGCATTGCTGTTGTGAACACCAAGACCAAGCAGCCGGTGGAGTTCCGGGCATCGCTGGACGGACAGACTCTCAGCGTGATCCTGCCGGACGGACAGCCGCTGACCATCACGTATACGGCTCATGTCCACGCCGTTCCGGATACCATCGTCACCCTGTCCAATAAGGCCTACTGGATGGGCTATTCCAGTCAGAGCGGTGACAGCGTGCAGATCAAGGATTTCCACTACAAGATCGGCGGCACGGCCGGCGGAGTGAAGTCTCCCAGTGTGCAGATCCTCAAGTATGATAAAAACGACATCACCAGCCATTTGGCCGGGGCCGAATTCCGAATGGAAGAGGGCACCATGAAAAACGGTGTCTTTACGGCGAACGGCAACGTGTGGACGGGGGTCACCGGATCGGACGGCCTTCTGACGTTCGGAACCGACCAGCGGGAAAATCAGCAGATGCACTACAACGTCGTCTATCGTGTCACGGAAATCGGGGCGCCGGATGGCTACCTGCTGGACCCGGAGCCGCACTATTTCATTATTGCCGGCAAGGTCAACGACAAGTATCCTCCGTATCCGGAGGGAGTACACGTCCACTACGCATCTACGACGCACACCTTCAAGGCCCCCAACAGCAAGGGCGAGGCCTATATACAAAAGCAATTCCGTGGAGCGGACGGTACGGAGATCAACGCCATCCCCGGACGGTATCGCTTTGGTCTTTTTGACAATGCACAGGGGACCGGCCAGCCGCTGCAGACGGTGGTGCTGAATTTTATGGAGGGCAGCACCGGCGCCGATGTCAAGGGCACCTTTGTGGACCTGCGGCTCGACACCACCTACTATGTCTTTGAGCTGGATGAAACGGGGAACCCCATTTTGCCGGACGCGCTGGGCTATGTCAATGGAACGCCCTTCCGTGTGGAGTATCGCTCCGACTCCGGGAAAGAGAACCATGCCGTGACGCATGGCAGTACCGTGACCGTCACCAATCAAACGACGGTTGAAAGCCTGCCGGAGACCGGCGGCCGCGGAACGGCGCTCTTTACCGTGGGAGGCCTCACGCTGATGGGTGGTGCGCTTGGCAGCGCATATGTCTGCGGCAGACGTAGAAAACACGCCGCCACGGAGAAATAAACCAATATGGAACAACGATTGGAAGAGAGGTTACTTATGAAACGCATGTTAAGCACTCTGTTGGTCCTTGTGATGACCTTGTCACTGGGGATCAGCCTGTTTGCGGTGGAAGCAGCGGCTGCCGAGGGTGGCGCTTATTCCATCACCATCAACAACACCACCGAGAAGCACACCTACGAAGCCTATCAGATCTTCGCAGGTAAGCTGAATGAAAATCAGGACGGCAGTAAGGTCCTCTCTGATATCCAGTGGGGCTCCGGCGTTCTCAGCGCCAGCCATGCCACGCTGGGAAATGCTGCCGATCGGGCCAAGGGACTGACCGATGACAATGCCAAAGCGTTTGCCAATGAAGTGGCGGCCCATCTGGACTCCACGCAGGCCAAGACCGGCACCCATGCCGGCGGCGCCTACACCATCAGCGGTCTGGAGGCCGGTTACTACCTGATCAAGGATCGGGACGGCTCGAACCTGCAGGACGATGCCTTCACCGCCTATATTTTGCAGGTGGTGGGCGATGTGACCATGAAGCCCAAGTCGGATGTCTCCCGTGTTGAAAAGAAGGTGCAGGACACCAATGACTCTCTGGCGGAGAAGAACGATGTCTGGCAGGATTCTGCTGACTATGATGTCAACGATCATGTCCCCTTCCAGCTGACAGCCACACTGGCTGACAATGTCTCTGCCTACAGCACCTACAAGATCGTCTTTCACGATAAGCTGTCCAAGGGCCTTACCTATGACCGCAACGCCGAGGTCTTTTTCAACGGCGCCAAGGTTACGGAACACTTCACCATCGACTACAACGACGCCGAGCACACCCTGACCATTTCCTGCAATGACGTAAAGAAGTTCAATGCCGGCGATCGTGCAGTGATCACGGTGCAGTATACCGCTACACTGAACGATCAGGCGGTTGTGGGCGCTGCCGGCAACCCCAACACGGTCTATCTGGAGTATTCCAACAACCCCAATCAGGGCGGCGAGAGCAGCACTGCACAGACGCCGGTGGACAAAGTGACGGTCTTTACCTATCGTGTGATCATCAACAAGAAGAATGAGCAGAACCAGCCTTTGGAGGGTGCCGGCTTTACTCTGTCCAAGAAAAACAACCAGGGCGTGTATGTCCCGGTAGGGGCTGAGGTCACCGGCGGCAGCACCTTTACCTGGACCGGCTTGGATGACGGAGAATACAAGCTGGAGGAAACGACAACTCCGGCCGGCTACAATACCATGGAGCCGCTCTTCTTTACCATTTCGGCCGTACACGAGGTCAGCTCGGCTGACCCGAAGCTGACCGCCCTGAGCGGGACCATCGCCGGCGGCGACAACCACTTGAGCGGTGATGTCACCCTCGGTCAGCTGGCGACAGACGTGATCAACCATCCCGGCCACAAGCTGCCCGGTACGGGCGGCATGGGTACCACGGTGTTCTATGTGGCAGGCGGTGCCCTGATCTTGGTGTCCGGCGTGCTGCTGGTGCTGAAAAAGCGCAAAAGCAGCGAGGCTTGATGCACAGTACATGATTTGAAATTTTGCCACCTTGGGGAGAAGTTTCTCCCCAAGGTGCAGGCGTAAGGAGAAGCCAATGAAAAAGAAAATCTCATCTCTGCTGCTGATTCTCATATTTTTGATTGGCCTGTCTTTGCTCCTGTACCCGATGGTCAGTGATTTCTGGAACACACGGCACCAGACCCGAGTCATTTCCGACTATCAAGCGCAGGTGGGGGCCATGGATGCGGACCGCTATCAGGAGGTCTGGAACGCTGCGGAGGCGTACAACCAGGCGCTTCGGCAGCGCGAGAATGCCTTTACCAGCAGCGAGGAACAAAAGACTGCCTACGAGCAGCTGCTGAATATAGGCGGTACAGGCCTGATGGGCTACGTAGAGATCCCGTCGATTTCGGTGAAATTGCCCATTTACCACGGGACGGATCAGTCAGTGCTGCAGATTGCAGCAGGACACGTGGAGTGGTCCAGCCTTCCGGTGGGCGGCGAGGGGACCCATTCGGTGCTCTCCGGCCACAGAGGACTGCCCAGTGCCACGCTGCTGACCCATTTGGACCGCATGGCGGAGGGGGATATTTTCCAGATCCGTATTCTGGATGAGGTGCTGATCTATCAGGTGGATCAGATCATGATCGTGGAGCCGGAAAACATCAAACCGCTTTTGCCGGAGGAGGGGAAAGATCTCTGCACACTGGTCACGTGCACTCCCTATGGGATCAACTCCCACCGGCTGCTGGTCCGGGGACATCGGATCGATCAGATTGACCAGTCCACCGCCCATGTTGCGGCAGATGCCGTGCTGATGGACTCCACGTTTGTGGCTTTGGTCGCAGCAGTTCCGCTGCTGCTGGCCGCTTTGGTAATTTTGGCCGTGAGACGCAAGAAGAAGTAAGGAGGTAATTGCTGTGCGCAAACGAATGATAACATTACTATGGACGGTGCTGCTGCTGTGCATGACAAGCGTAAACGTATGGGCGCTTGATGTGCCGGAACCGGACCGCTCCGGTTCCATCACCGTGACCGTAGAAGATGACGGCGTCAGACTGTCCTCCGGTTCCTTGACCTTTTATCAGGTGGGCGAGATCGTCAGCGTCGACGGAGACCATCGGTTTGCCCTGACGGGTGCATTTGCCGCCTGCGAGGAAAATTTGGAGGATCTGCACTCTCCGGAGCTGGCCAAAAGACTCCGGGACTATGCCGAAAAGGAACAGGTGATCGGTGACACCCGCCCCCTTCAGGACGGCATTGTGCGCTATGACGTAGCGGCCGGCCGGCTGGGACTGTACCTTGTGACACAGCAGCAGGCCGCAGAGGGATACCGAGCTTTGGAGCCGTTCCTGGTGACGGTTCCTCTGGAGAAAAACGGCGTGTATGTCTATGAGGTAGATGCTACACCCAAGGTCGGCCCCATCACTGCATTGCCGCCCGTCGTGCCGGAAGAGCCGTCAGAGAAGCCTCTGGATCCGGTCCTGCCGCAGACCGGACAGGCGAAGCTGCCGGTGCCGGTGATGGCGGTGGCGGGCTTGTGCCTGATTTCCGCCGGCCTGATGGCACGTTTGCATGAAAAGAAGGAACGATATGAGAAGTAAATGCGCAAATCTCCTGATCGGACTGGGGTCGCTGCTGGTCGTGGCGGCACTGGGCCTTTTCCTCTATAATCAGCAGCAATCGGCCGCAGCGGACCGCTCCGCCGCAGAGCTGATGACCAAGCTGGTGAGCCGGATCGAGCAGGAAACACCGGAGGAGGCCGCATATCCGGAGAACCCCTACGAGGATCGGATGGACACCGTTACCGTTGACGGCATGGAGGTGATCGGTTATCTGGTGCTTCCGGACTTGCAGGTGGAGTTACCGATTTTGGCCGATGGGAGCCCGGAGAATCTGGCCGTGGCCCCCTGTCGTTACTACGGCTCCGTCAACAGTCGGAACTTGGTGCTGATGGGCCATAATTACACCAACGGCTTTGGACAGCTGGCCCATTTGGAGCAGGGCGATCGGCTCTACTTTCGGGACGTCCACGGCGTGAGTACCCACTACCGGGTAGCGCTCATCGACGTGCTTTCCGCAACCTCCGTGGAGGAGATGATCCGTGGTGACTTTGATCTGACATTGTTTACCTGCACCTATGGCGGGAAGAACCGTCTGACGATCCGCTGTGATCAGATCGGCTAAGCCGGAAGTTCGCCGCCTGTGAATGAAAAACCTGAGTGATCCGGAGGATCACTCAGGTTTTTTCTTTAAAGAAAGCTCTTGTATGTCAGGCTCGGCGGCTTCGAGAGAGAAGACACTGTATTGGACATATTTTTTCCAGGATTTGTGCTCTTGTGCGAAGCGCTTGACGATGCGTTTATGGATCAAGGCGCAGTTATCTTGACTGGCCCCGATCAGTAGAATGAGAAAATGGCTGGGGCTGTATTTGGTGAAGCAGTCCCCACGGCGCAGGCTGCCACGAATGGCCTTGTGAAGATGCTCAGACAGGACCTCCCGCTTTTCCGGATTCTCCAGAGGGCGTCCGCTGCCGTCGCTCAGTGAGCAGATCATGATCTGTGCGGTCAGTTTGGTTCTCTCCTGCAATCGCTGGATGAGGCGGCAGTTATCTCGAAAACTGGTCAGGTTGCAGAAAAAAGCGCCGGTCTCATACTCCGCAGGGGCCAGAAAATCCTGAATTTCCTGCGTTTTTTGGCAGGTTTTGCGCATCTTGACGCTCATCTCGTTGAAGAGATCCTGCATTTTCTGTGATGGGCTGACGCCGAGCTCACGGAAGAACAGCTTAGCGGTTTCCTCGTAGTATTGCTGTGCCTCTTTGTAGCGGTCCAGTGCCATAAGGGCACCGATTTTGATGCTCTGCCATTCCTCGAAGGGGTAGATCTGGATGGCGTCCGAGGCCAGATCCAAAATCTTTCCATAGGCGTGTTCGTGTTTCAGGAAGCGGCACGCGTGCAAAAAAGCGTGCTCATATAGCTTTTTATACTTCATGCTGGTGACGATGACCCAGTCATCCTCCGACAGCGCGGGGAGGAACACGCCTGTGTACAGGGCGCAGGCCTCCTCGTAGAGGGCGGCCTGTGCCGCAGGATCGGCGCTGTTCTGCGCAGAACGCACCCGTTCCTCAAAATCCAAGGCATCGATTCGGAGCGGAAGATCGCTGTTCCATCGGTATGTGCCATGATCCACCTGAATAAATTCGCACTCCGGCAGTCCGGCCTGTACCAGGATTTTCTTCAGCCGGTAGATTGTGACGCGCAGATTGTTGGCAAGATCACATAAATCTTCCTGCTCGTAGAGAGCTTCCAAGAGCTGGGTGCGGGAGATGCCGCCGTTGGCGGCGGTGGCATACAGCAGGATCTGCAAAAGCCTGAGCGGCTTGGTGGCCGGGGGTGTGTTGAAGGCGATGGGCTGATCCTTGTAGGTCAGTCCAAACCGACCCAGCATATGTACGTAAAGTATCGGTTCTTTTTGTTCCATTTCTTCTCCTGAATGAATATCTCCGACAAAAAGTGAAATGTGAATGTGGTAGCCTTATCTTAGTGGATAAGCTGTCCTTTGTCAACCAAGAAAAATTGTTATATCGTGCATCAGTACACGAATGGCGATTTGTTGATTACAGGGCGGCGGCCGGTGCGGCAGGGAGAGACAATTGCTAAAAGAAGAAGTGTGGTTTAAAACGGGGCAAAATAAGTCGAAAAAATGATTTTTTGTATATCTTTCGGTTATCATTGACAAATTTTCGCAGGTGGAGTATGATGTAATCAAAATATGATAGGGTTCAAGTGCTGCCGGCAGGGGGAGCGTGCCGGCGGAGAATAGTGAATTGGGTGTGATTCCCAGACGGTACCGCCACTGTAATTGCGGAGGCCTTGCACGGGACGAAAGTCGGTCATTGGAGCGCTGCTCTGAGAAGGCTGTGCAGGTGCTGCGGAGGCATAAGTCAGGAGACCTGCTTGGATCGATGGATGGATGTGCACTTCCCGCGTAGGGGGTGGACGTCCTTAGTGCGTGGATAAACGGCTGCGTCAACACAGAGGTGTTGCTGCGGCCGTTTTTTTGTGGTGTGGAGGGAGTGAGGTGTTGAGCGCATGAACAAAGTGGTGGAGCTGTCCCCGCAGGAAACCAAGCTGATGGAGCTGATCCGCTCCATCGACTACGGCGAATTGCGGGTGATCATCAAGGAGAATCGGCCGATCCGAGCCGAACAGATCCAAAAGAGCATTAAACTGGAATAGCATATCGTATTTCGTTGAACTGACGGAAGAACCGAGGTTCGGCAGGACGGCGCATGGAGGTGCGCGCGGTCTTGCCGGCCTTTTTTATATCAGCGGGGGTGGCTCGCTGGTGGACGGCGTGACCATATCAAATACAAACAAGGAGGAGAAAAGATGAGAAAAACAAAGCATAGCAGACTTTTGTCGTTTTTGATGGCACTGCTGCTGGTGTGTTCGCTCTGCATCCCGACGTTTGCCGTCGATCAGAGCAGCAGCGGGACCGCTGCCGCGGCACCAGCGCAGGAGAGGATCAAAGATGACGGCAGCGATCTGCAGTATGGGTATGACGAGACACCCGCGTCGCAGGTGAGTGTGTGGGTCACCATCAACAGTGACGGTCTTCCAATCATAGGAAACAGCGAGGATCAGCCGATCTTGGCCCACACAAAGGTGACCGTTCCCTATTTTGATTTGTCGAACTATGGCCTGCAGGAATTCAACCGCTATGGAACTGATGGCGGCAGAGGGCCTTACACCGATAAAAATCTTATTCGCCGTCCTACGCTGCTGCATCTCTATCTCTATTTGTTGGAGCACTATTACATGGGTCTGCCCTGGGATCAGTGCGGCAAGGGGACCTCCGGTGTACTGGAGTATGAGCAGGAAACAGTGGTTCAAAATATGCGTGGCGAGCAGGCCTATGTGGGCAATCTGAAGGCGCTGAACATCACAGGAACCCCCACCTCCCTCTACTGTCAGCAGTTTTGGGGGCACGATGAAAACCTGATGTACTATCGAAACCACGTCTTTCCCCTGATGAAGAAGGGGTGGGGATCTACGGCCGACTATATCCTGCTCTCAGACGATGATACCATCGATGTGGCTATGTTCTCGGACTGGAACTTCTGGAGCGATGGCGGCGCCTTTGCCTGCTTCAACGAGGACAGCTACGAGGGAAAATGCGGCGAGGATATCGAGTTCCGCACGCTGAAATACGACACCAGAGCCGTGGAAAATGGCGGTGCGGAGGAATTTCTGCCCATCTCCACGCTGAAAGTGGCCCTATATGATGAAAACTATCACCAGCTCCAGACGGTGAGTGGGGAGAATGGCGTCTATCACCTGACCCTTCCGGAAAAAGCGGGCACTTACTATCTAATGGGACTTGATCCGAAGGCCGGTACGCCGGATGCTCGATTGGCCTGCGCCACGGCCAAGGTGACGGTGCTGGGCTCGCCGTATGCAGGCTGCTTATTTGACAGCATGAAGAGTGATCTTTCCGAGGCCGTGTTGACCGACTTTACCAGTGGCACTTGCTTTATCAATCATTTTTCTGCACCCGGTGAGTTCCCTTATTACAAGGTCAAGATCCCTAAGGATACCACGGCTGTGACTATCCATTATCCCGCCGGAGCCGTGGAAGAGCTGCAGAGTATGTGCGCGCTCTTTGATCCGGAGAGCGGTGATGTCAGCTGGGACTACAGCGAGGGCAGTGACTATACCTTCACTGTGGAGGAGGCTGACGACGGCGGCACCAACGTCACCGTTCCGGCGGCTTTCCTGATCGAAAATGGCTTGGGGATCGCCCTGGAATCCGGGAGCGACTACAACTATTTCAACACCTTTGGCTTTGAGTACGGAGAGTTCGGCGGCAAGGTGCCGGTAACGAATGTGACCGTGACACCTGATTCCGTGGAATTGAACGTAGGAGATTCGATTCAGTTGGAGGCGGCCGTAGAGCCTGCGAATGCAGATAACAAGATCGTCAGCTGGCGCTCCAGCGCCTCCGGGATTGCGGAAGTGTCTAAGACAGGACTGGTCAAAGCCAAGGAGCAGGGTACGGCGGATATTACCGTAAAAACGCAGGACGGGGACAAAACGGCGGTCTGCAAGGTCAAGGTGGTCGATCCGGGAAGACCGCCGGTCAATTCAGAGGATGGATATTTTGAAATTTCCACCGCCGAGGAGTTTCTGTGGTTTGCCCGTTCGGTCAACAAGGGGAATGAAACAATCAACGCACGGCTGATGACGGACATCGACCTGACCCCGGTGTGCAGCCCCACGGTGGGATCGTGGGAGCCTATCGGAAACCGAATGAAGTTCAAAGCCTATAAAGGAACGTTTGACGGACAGGGACACACAATCAATAATCTCTACATTTCCGAAACGGTCCCCAATATAGCCAGCGGAGAGAATTACAGCCGTGCTCTCTTTGGAGAGTGTTCAAATGGGGCCGTGCTCAAGAATTTCACGGTGCGGGGGAGCGTTGAATCCGATGCCAGATTCGTCTCCGGCATCTGCGCCACCATGCGATCCGCGACCATTGAGAACTGCCATAACTACGCCAATGTCCAAGGATATACCTATGGAACCACTGGCGTTCTGAGTTTTGCTACGGCGGAAACAAGGGTGATCAACTGCTCCAACCACGGAAAGATTTGCGGCGAAGGCGGTTCGACGGCCGGTATCGTGGGGCAGGGGTATATGCTCGATATGGAGGGCTGCTATAATACCGGCGAAATTTTGTGCACCTACTATGACAGCGATGCCTTTGGAAGTGTCGGCGGTATCGTGGGCCAGACTTCGGACTATGATGGTAAAATCAGAAATTGCTACAACACCGGACGGGTGTCGATGGCAGATGCCGGAACGGGAGAGGCCGCAGTGGGCGGCATTATTGGTTTATCACGGGGTGTCGGCAACGATGATATTGTGGTTTCCGGCTGCTATAATACCGGCGAAGTGATCTGCTCCGGCCGGAATGCCCATGTGGGTGGTATCCTCGGCCATGCTGAAGGCGACAAGAACCGGCCGCATGTGGTTTTGCAGAACTGCTTCTATCTGAACACGGTGGCCGCAGACGCCTATGGTGGCGTGGCGAAAACCGATGTCCAGATGAGAACGGCGGCCTTTGTGACGGCCCTTAATGGTGCCGGAACAGCCTACAAGCGTGGGGCGGCCTACCCTATTTTACACTGGCAGAGCGATGAAGAGGTGCCGCCGGAGATCCTGTTGGGCGATCTGGACGGCAATGGCGTGGTCAATGGGGACGATGCCGCCATTGTGTATGCCATTGCCAAGGGCGAAAAGAAGGCTGCTGCGGACGAGCGGAAGCTGGCCGATGTCAACGGCGACGGGAAGGTCAACTCCTTCGACGTCAGCCTGATCTATGCACTGGCGAATGGCGCTATCTCCGCATTTCCGATGGACAAGTAATCAATGAGGAGGGAGTTACGTATGAAACGAAGAATAAGCGCACTGCTTCTTTCCTTCATCATGGTGCTGGGCCTGACGGCCACGGCCTTTGCAGCCGTGGTGACGCCCGGGGTCAGCCAATCCACACTGCACTCCGGGGAAGACGTCGATGTTACGCTGACACTGGATGAGACGCTGGAAAAAATTACAAACTTTGAATACCACATCTATTTCGATGCGGATCTTTTTGAGCTGGTCAAGGGAATCAACGGAGGTGCCAACAGCCACACGACCCACAGCCAAGCGCTGATCGATGATGGTTTTCGGCACAAGGGACAGTCGTACTATGCGGTCAGCTTCGTGGACACCCTGTCCAAGGGGCAGACCATTCAGGCCGGGGAGCTCTATACCCTGAAGTTTAAGGCCAAGAAAGATGTTACGGAGGATGTCACCTCCGCCTTCCGTGTCTACAAGGAGTCGTTGGCCGACACCTCGTTCCGGCAAATCAAGGGCGGCGAAGTCAAGGACGGCAGCCTGAGTGTCACCGTAACGCCGGCACCGAAAAACACGTATACCGTATCGCTGACACCGGAACAACAGTCGGCAAATGTGGGCGGTGCTGTACAGGTGGCACTGAATGTTACGGCACAGGGCTATACCAAATTTAATGCTGCGGACGTGACAGTGACCTATGATCCCGCAGCCCTGACCTTTGAAAAGGATGCGTCCAAGCTGGAGGGCTTTGAGGTCAAGGACAGCGGCGGTACGGTGCATCTGGCTGCCTACGGCACGGATCGGCCACTGGGACAGGTGCTCACACTGGCGTTTGAGGCAAAGACGGTGGGCCGTACCGAGGTCACGCTTACCGGAGCGAAGCTGGACGATGGCCGGAACGCATCGGCGCAGGATGCTCCGGAGAGTGAAAAGGGCAACACCGTAGCTGCTGTCGTGGTAGACGGCTATCCTGTGGCGCTGCCGGAGGAGTTCACCGGAGCGGCGTCCGCCGTGCCCAATGCGGACTATGTTTTTGCAGCCAAGGATCAGCACTATGATTACACCTTTGCCGGGTCCACCATGGGCGGAGTGCCGGTGGAGGTCAAGGACAACGGTGACGGAACCTTTACCGTATCCCATGTTACCGGAGCGGTAGTTATTGTCTCAGATAAGGCGGCCAAGACCTATGCAGTTACCGTCAAGGGAACAGGGGCTGACGACACGACGGCTGCCCCCACGGCTGCCTATGGAAGCGATTATGTCTTTACGATCCGCCACGATGCCAACTTCCGCTATGCGCTGCACGTCACGGTGAATGGCAAGGCCTATACAGGGTTCCGGGTGCAGGGAGATACCTGCACGATCCCCGGTGTGGATGTGACGGGGGATGTGGTGATCACGGTGGACAAGACCGTCATTCCGGAAAACCAGTTTACCGTCCGTTTTGAGGGCAGCGGCGCCGGAGATGTCACTGGTGCGCCCACGGCGCTGAAGAACACCAAGTATGCCTTTACCGTCCGGAAAACGGAGGGCTATACGTATACGGTTACGGCGCAGGCAGGCGGTCGGACTGTGGACGTTTCAGAAAAAAACGGAACCTACACCATTGCTGCCAAGGATGTGACGGGAGATGTGACCATCACCGTGGACAAGAAGATCGACATGCAGGTGGCCGTCAACGAGTATGTCAAGCTGGACGGAAAGACCATGTTCTTGGTGAGCGTTGCCGGCACACCCGAGGCGGGAAAGACCTTTGCCTATGATGGGGTGCCTATGTTCTATTCGGAGAAGTATCAGGCCTATTGCTGGCTGGTGATCAGCCGGGAGGTCCTGGACGCATCGGCAGTGAAGGAACATATTCAGATGGCGGCAGCGGACGAAGTCCGGCTCCGCTATGATCTGGACATCAACGGCACCCAAGCGGTGGACATCAATGACGCGCAGATGACTTACAATATGTATAACGCCGCGTACGATGATTTCACGAAAGTGTCCATGGACAAGTTCTTGAAAGCCGATACCAATGGCTCCAAGAATCTGAATGTGGAGGATGCAGCGGCCATCGTTCATCAGCTCATGAACGGGTAAGCCCGTGCTGCGCAAGCACCTCTCCTGCCACTGCGGCAGGAGAGGGCCTGCGCCCTTCGGAGATTCACCGCTGCCGTTGGTGGAGAGCCGGACGGCGGCGGTGAGACCCTGAACAACTGGAGGAGTACCGTTGATACTGACATGAAAAAGGAGTAAACCATATGAAACGATTTTGGACAGGACTACTGGCGCTGTGCCTGCTTTTTATCGTGCTGCCGACACACGCAGCTGCGGCGGAGGAGAGCCGGAAATACACCTTTGACCTGACGGCCAACGGTGTCCATGAGGTGCAGGTAAAACCGGGGGACGTGCTGACAGTGACACTGATGCTGCGGCGCACAGACAGCGCCGACGGCAATGAGATGTACGCCATGCAGGATGAACTTGGGTACGACGATACGTTCTTTGAGGTAGTGCCCGGCAGCATTCTGCTGAGTGACGGGATCACGACGGAGGACTTGGCTCTTCCTGCCGGGGGCCGTGCGCTGTACTTCAACCATCTCTCGCTGGCCGGCGGTGAGGAATGGCCGCGGGAGCGGATGATCGGAAGCTTCCAGCTCCGGGTGCTGGGAGAGCAGGGGGCTGCACAGGTGAAAAACCAGAACTATCTGGTGTCCAGAAAGGACGGAAATGGCAGCTATACCTCGGCGGCACAGGATTTGACAGTGGTGGTTACCACAGACTGCATAGTGCATTTTGAGACCAATGGCGGCAGCCAAATCGACAGTCAGTCGGTTCTCTATGGCGAGAAGATCACGAAACCACAGGACCCGGTACGAGAGGGGTATTGGTTTACCGGTTGGTACCGTGATGTGAACCGGACAGAACCGTGGGACTTCGAGAAAGACGTGGTGCAGGGAAATATGACCCTCTATGCCGGATGGGATGAGGGTGAACCTCCGGCTGCCCATGGTCCGGCGACATGGGACTCCTGGCAGTGGAGCGTTTTAGTGACAGGGGCGGTGGCGCTGCTGCTGTTCGTGAGTTTGCCGGTACTGCGTCGGCGCTGGGAAAAGCGGTAATGTGCCGCCCGGAAAACGAGGCACGGACGCAGTCACATTGAACAAAGCACGTGTTCGATGCCAGAGCGGGGCGACGGCTCTGTGAGGGGCGGCCATGCGTGACATGGCGTTCGGCAGGTGCTTTGACGGATCTGCCGGCAAAGGGAAAAGCGGTGACCGGCCGCAGCAAGCCGTCGATGGCTTGCTGCGGCCGGTTTTGCTGTCTGGGGACGCAAGGCGGCGGAGGGCAGTGCCGCCCATTCAGAGGCGAAGTGTTCCTTTGTGAAGGGAAAAAGTTCATTTTTGGAGGAAAATCTCCGGAAAAGATGGCTTGCAAAAGAAAAAAGAATGTGCTACAATGACTGTTGTTCACGAAAGTTAAAAGAAGGTGTATATATGAACAGACAAGAGAGCGATCTTTTGAGGGTGCTGTGTCAGCACCCATTTCGCACGCAGCGGATGCTGGCGGATGCGTCAGGGCACTCGCTGGGAGTGGTCAATCGTTCCGTGAAATCCCTGTTGGAGCAGGGGTACATAGATGAGGATGTTCAATTGACCGAACGCGCCCGACAGGAGTTGCAGCATAAAGCGCCGCAGCGGGCGATTTTGCTGGCCGCCGGATTCGGTATGCGCATGGTTCCCATCAACATGGAGATCCCGAAGGCGCTGCTGAAGATCAACGGAGAGACCCTGATCGAGCGCCAGATCAAGCAGCTGCACGCCGTGGGGATCACGGAGATCTATGTGGTCGTCGGCTTTATGAAGGAACAGTTTGAGTACCTCATGGATGACTACGGGGTGGAACTGATCGTCAACGCCGAGTATGCCCAAAAGAATAATCTGCACTCGCTGAAACACGCCCTGGCGCATTTGGACAATGCCTATGTGGTACCGTGTGATCTCTGGTGCGAGGAGAATCCGTTCAGCCGGCAAGAGCTCTACTCCTGGTACATGGTCAGTGACGCACAGGATCAGGACAGCGAAGTCCGCGTCAATCGGAAAATGGAGTTGGTGCAGGTGGCATCCGGAGAGGGCGGCAACGCCATGGTCGGTATCAGCTATCTTCTCCGTGAGGACGCCGCCGTGCTTCGGGAAAGAGTTCTAGCGCTGTGCGCAGACCCGGCCTATGATGATACCTTTTGGGAAGAAGCCCTGTACCAGAACGGGAAAATGATGGTGGCGGCAAAAGTCGTTCCGGCGGCCCAAGTGGTGGAGGTCAATACCTATGAGCAGCTGAGGGAACTGGACGGCGCCTCGGAGCATTTGCAGTCCAAGGCGATCCATACCATTGCGGAGGCGCTGCAGGTCCCGACCGATCAGATCACCCATATCACCGCCCTGAAAAAGGGCATGACCAACCGCTCGTTCCTCTTTACCTGTGAGGATCAGCCGTACATCATGCGGATTCCGGGGGAGGGCACGGACCAGATGATCAACCGGGCCGAGGAGGCAGACGTGTATCACGCCATTCAGGATCAGGGACTTTGTGATGACATCGTCTACATCAATCCGGAAAACGGCTATAAGATCACCAAATATCTGCCGGATTCCCGGGTCTGTGATCCGTTTGATCGGGAGGATGTGGCCAAGTGTATGGCCGTGCTCCGGCGTTTTCACGAGATGGAACTGAAAGTGGACCACTCGTTTGATATTTTCGGCCAGATCGAATTTTATGAGTCTTTGTGGGACGGGACGCCATCGGTATATCGGGACTATGCCAAGACAAAGGAAAAGATCTTTTCGCTGCGGCCGTATATTCAGCAGCACATTGAGAAAAAAGTGCTGACCCACATTGATGCCGTTCCGGATAATTTCCTCTTTACGAAAGATGCCGCAGGCAACGAGGACATCCGCCTGATCGATTGGGAGTATGCCGGGATGCAGGATCCCCACGTGGATATTGCGATGTTCTGCATCTATGCCCTCTACGACAAGCCGCAGGTCGATGCGCTGATCGATCTGTACTTCGATGGGGACTGCCCTGGAGAGACACGGATCAAAATCTATGCATATATTGCCGCCTGCGGTCTTTTGTGGAGCAATTGGTGTGAATATAAGCAGCAGCTGGGCGTTGAGTTCGGGGAATACAGCCTGAAACAGTACCGGTTTGCCAAGGACTACTACCGCTATGCGGTGCAGGAAATGAAAAAATAGGAGATAAGCAAATGTATCAGGTAGATAATGCGGTCATCATGGCCGCAGGGACGTCCAGCCGCTTCGCGCCGCTGTCCTACGAAAAACCGAAATCGCTGATCACGGTCAAGGGAGAAGTACTCATCGAGCGGCAGATCCGACAGCTGCAGGAAGTGGGCATCCGGGACATTGTGGTTGTCGTGGGGTATCAAAAAGATAAGTTTGCGTATTTGAAAGAGAAGTTCGGCGTCACACTGGTGGAGAACGACAGCTATCTCTCCCGGAACAACAATGCCAGCATTTATGCGGTGAAGGACCGGCTGCGCAATACCTACATCTGCTCTTCAGACAATTATTTTGCCCAGAACCCCTTTGAGTCGCAGGTGGAGGAGTCCTATTATGCCGCCGTGTATGCCGACGGAGAAACCCAGGAGTGGTGTCTTGAAACGGACGAGGACGGCTATATAACCGGGGCGCAGGTAGGCGGAGAAAACAGCTGGTATATGCTGGGACATACCTTTTGGAGTGAAAAGTTCAGCAAAAAGTTTGTAGAGATCCTCGATGACGTCTATGACGATCCGGCCACGGCCGATCTGCTGTGGGAGACAATTTATATCCGCCATCTGCCGGAGCTGAAGATGAAGATGCGTAAGTATCCCGAGGGCCAGATTTTTGAGTTTGACACCTTGGATGAACTGCGGGAGTTTGACCCGACCTATTGGGACGACACCCGCTCCGCCATTATGAAGGCCGTCGCCCGGCAGCTCTCCTGCAGCGAAAAGGAGATGGTCCACATTGCGGCCTACAAGGATGGCAACAACGCTGCGGCCGGGTTCACGTTTGCTGTGGGGAATCGGCAGTATCGCTGCCACTATGCCGATCAGGCAATCAAAGAAATTTGACAGAATCGATGTGCACTGCATGAGGCCGTATTCCGGCCCGGCAGGCAATCGAGGGGGGAAGGATTATGAAAAATAACCAACAAGCATCGGTCGACCGCAAGCGGGTCGATTGGCTCATCACGCTGCTGCCGCTGGGGATCATCGTGGCACTGTGCGCACTCTTTTTGGTTGCGCCGGAGCACTCCAACGAAATTCTCGGCAAAATCCGCTTTTTCTTTGGCGATACCTTCGGAACCTATTACTTGATGATCGGTCTGGGTATTTTTTTGGTTTCCATTTTTATCGCCTGCTCGAAATATGGCAATATTGTCCTCGGTAAGCCAAACGAGAAACCGAAGTACTCCTTCTTTGCGTGGGGAGCCATGATGTTCACCTGCGGACTGGCTGCAGATATTCTGTTCTACTCGTTTTCGGAGTGGTTTATGTATGCCGGTGATCCCCACCTTGCGGAACTGGGGTCTGTTCAGGACTGGGCAGGGGTGTTTCCGGTCTTTCATTGGAGCCTGATCCCCTGGGGCTTTTATCTGGTGCTGGCCTCCGCCTTTGGCTTTATGCTTCATGTGCGGAAGCGGGACCGGCAGAAGTTTTCCGAGGCGTGCCGACCTGTACTGGGAAAGCACACGGATGGCTGGGCGGGCCGCATCATTGATCTGCTGGCCGTTTTTGCGCTGATCGCAGGCACGGCCACCACATTCAGCGTCGCCACGCCGCTGATGTCCATGATCATCAACTCCTTGTTCCATGTGGAGTTGAACCGCACGGTCGTTACCATCATTATTTTAGTGATCACCTGTGCCATCTATACGTATTCGCTGCTGCATGGATTCAAAGGCATCAGCTTTTTGGCCAAAGCCTGTATCTATCTGTTCTTCGGACTGCTGGCCTATGTGCTGCTGTTCTGCGGGCAGACCAGATACATTATCGAAAGCGGCTTTTCTTCGCTGGGCCGGATGGCACAGAACTTCTTTGAGTTGGCTACCTATACCGACCCGGGCCGCACCAGTAACTTCCCACAGAACTGGACGATCTATTACTGGGCCTACTGGATGGTGTGGTGCGTGGCAGCGCCCTTCTTCATCGGCAATATTTCCAGAGGACGGACCATTCGCCAGACGATCCTGGGGGGATATGTGTTTGGCGTGGGCTCCACGATTTTGAGCTTTATCATTTTGGGCAACTACTCCATGGGTCTGGAGATGTCCGGCGCTACGCAGCTGTTGGCAGACTATCAGGCCTCCGGCGATACCTATGCGCTGATCACGTCGATCATCGAGACGATGCCGCTGGCACCGTTTGTTCTGGCACTGGTCCTGATCACCATGATCGCCTTCTACGCCACCTCCTTTGACTCCATTGCGCTGACGGCGTCCTGCTACAGCTACCATAAATTGGGAGAAAATGAGCAGCCGCACAAGCTCATTCAGCTGATGTGGTGTATTCTGCTCATCCTGCTGCCCATTGCACTTATTTTTGCCGAAAGCTCCATGAACAACCTGCAATCGGTGAGTATTGTGGCCGCCTTCCCCATCGGCGCTGTGATGGTGCTGATCGTGTGGAGCTTCCTCAAGGATACAAGAAAATACCTTGAGGAAAAGAAGTAGTCTGTGTCATCTGTTGTAAGATCGGCCACTGAGAAAGGGGTACCTGCCCGCTGCGGACGGCGGGCAGGCGAGTGGACCTGAAGAAAAGTGGACCACCTGCGTGTGCTTCTCCCAAAACCGGAAGCCATGCAGGTGGCCGGCGAGATCACCCAGGAGCAGTACGACAACTGGCGGCAGCACGATCCGGAGTTTGATGATACGCAGATCCATGCAAAAGTACTTTCAAAAGAGTTAGGTGACTTGTTGGGGGAAGATCAAGATGAATGAAGTGCAAGCACACATTAATAATATTGCTTGTCCTAAAACCCTGGAAGAAGTAGAATGGTTTCTTGATGAACATGGATGCTTTAACATTGAAGATGTTTTATACGAAGCCAATACATCGGGCTATGTAGAATGGACAGTTCCAAAATGGTGTAAAGCAGGAGATATTGTGTTTTTTATGCATAGCAAAACGTCAAATTCCACAATATCAAGACTTTTTACAGAGTTAAGAAATACAAAACAGTTCTATTCTGAAAGTGCTTATAATAAATTATCGAAAGCACTTCATCATGGAAAAGAGTTATATAATCAATATGGCGGTAAAATTTTTGCGATTGGTATGGTGGAAGGCATCCCCTTCCATGATGATTTTTTTGAGAATTACCAACAGGATTTACATTGGAAGGCTAAAATTTATGCAAAGATTATCAATTTATATTGCTTTTCGACCCCGATAGATATATCAGAATTTCATGATTTTATTATGATATCAAGGCAAAGCGCCATCACTCCTGTATTTGGAAAAGAATTTGACCAATTAAAGCAAATAATTGTACGCAAGAATCCTGTACCCAAATATTTCAAAGAAAGCGTATCGACAATACTACCTCTTTCCAAAATCACCCCCGATAATTGGATAGAAATTTCTTCAAAATATCGCAGATCATTTTTTCTGGAAGTACAATTTCGCACATACTTTGTAGACTATTTTCTAAAGTATTTAGGGGATAACAAAACATTTTTTAGGGAATGTCCATGTATTAAAAACGGATCACAACGTTTTTTTGCAGATAATGTAATTAAAATTAAAAGAAAATATTTACCAGTAGAAATAAAGCTCAATATCGAAGCCGAAAGAGATCTTTTGACTCAATTGTTGCAGTATTGCATGACTGATTACATAATTTTGAGAGAAAACAAAATAGCGTATCCAGAGAATACATATAACCAAACGGTCCTCGTGATTGATACATTTAATGTATATCTGTTTAATTCTGTAACTTGTACTCTTGAATCAATTGCAGTTCTTGATGAAATTAGACATATTTCCGATATTGTAAGTTTAAAAAACAAAATTATAGATTTAGTATCAGATTAGCTTCCAACGAGTACTTTTCTTTCTGAACCTCGCTCTGAAAATCATTTAATTTACATAAAACAAAAAAGGTCTAACCGACTTACAAAAATCGGTTAGACCTTTTCTTTATAGATAAGTTGTGAGGTACACTTGCAAGCCACTCGTTACCCTGAATACGCCGGGTGCGGATGAGCATGCTGACCGCACTGGTTGTGCATGAAAAAC
>JAHHSI010000007.1 GCA_020025275.1 Oscillospiraceae bacterium
CAGCGACCTGCGAGCACGGCGATCTGGTGAAGGACAAGGCGGCCCATACCTTCGGCGACTGGACGGTGACCGTGCAGCCCACGGAGGATAAGGAAGGCCTGCAGGAGAGAAGCTGCACGGTGTGCGGTGCTGCCCAGCAGGTCGTAGTGGAAAAGCTGCCTGGCGTCACACCGAAACCGGAGACGCCGCCCACCGGTGACCATAGTCACGTGGGTCTGTGGGCCACGGCCGCTCTGGCAGCCGGTGTCGGTGTGATCGGCGTTGTTTGCTATCAGAGAAAGAAAAGAAGCTGATCGGCCGGTGAGTAGATAGGCAACAAAGAAGGGCCCCGGAAGGCAATACCCTCCGGGGCCCTTTTGCACCCGGCGAAGAGATCAATGAGGGACGTGTCGCCCGGCGGCACCGGGATCCCTCATGTCATCGAGGCATGCCACGGATCAAGGAGAATTTTCCATGGACAGAGGGGGCAGTCTTGCAAAGGCAGGCGGGATATTATACAATGAAGGTCCAAGTAGAAACGGGATTGATCGGTAATGGAAAAACAAGGGAGAAAGGGGCGGAAAGCGCTGTGGATATTCTCGAAAGTGTGTTGGACAGTTCTTCCCACGCTATTTTTACGTTGGATCATGAGGGGATCGTGACCCATATCAATCATCAGGCCAAGGAGCGCTTCGGCCTTTTTAACCACAGCCAGAAGTCCCACAGTGCCGGACGGTTGGAGCCGGGGGATCTGGTCATGCTGGCCACCACGGCCATGGGCGGCGATGACGGCGGCTTGCAGCAGGAGGATCTGGCCGTACTGGGAATCCACGACAAGAAGATCCAGCCGGGGGATCTGGTGGCGGCTGTGGGCGTTTTTCAAGATGATACGGCACCTCGCCCTGTCTATAAAGCGCTGCGGCGGCGGGACGCTTCTACGCTGCAGCTGGACGTGAATTGGCAGGGGAGGATCATTCGGGTGGCTATGGACGGAAATGAGGCGTCAGTCACCGTAGATGGCGAGCGCTACGCCATCAGCTATTTTATGTCCATCTGCCAGTTAGTGGTGTTGGATCACGCCACCGGACATGTAAAATTCTGGCAGGAAAAAGGCTATTCGGCCCGGAAAGAGGGCGTGGGCAATCTGCTGCGTGGCGGCTCCTTCGGCGCTAAGGGGCCGGATAGCGAAATACAGGTGGTGGGCTACTACTTCCGAGAGTTTTTTGAGGGAGAGCTGTTCGAGCGTCATCTGCAAATGGTGCTGACCGGAGAGGCGGACCGCTTCGAGGATCAGGAGTACGAGATCAACGGCTATGCCCTCATGGCCAGCATCCTACCGGTGCCCGATGCGGAAAACGGCAATGGTGCCATTGTGAAATTCCGCCGCTTTGAGGACATCAAGACCACCATTCTTGAGCGCAATACGGCCATCACCGCCGCCGAGCGGAAGTACAAGGAGGCCGAGCAGGATATGCTGATGGAGGGGGGCGCCTTTACCTCCCTGTTCGGCAGCTCCACCGTGATGGCGGAGGTGAAGCGCTATGCTTACCGCCTCTCCCAGCTGGACTGCAACATCCTGATTACCGGCGAGAGCGGCACGGGAAAATCGTTTCTGGCCCGCAGCATTGCCGACGTACAGCCGCGGCGGGGGCCGCTGATCACGGTGGACTGCTCCACCATCGCACCCACGCTGTTTGAAAGCGAGATGTTCGGCTATGTGGGCGGAGCCTTTACCGGGGCCAACCCCAAGGGTAAGGCCGGCTTCTTTGAGGAGGCGGACGGCGGCACGATTTTTCTTGATGAGATCGGTGAAGTGCCGCTGAATATTCAGGCCAAGCTCCTGAGCATTATTCAGAATAAAACGCTCTGCCGGGTGGGCTCCACCAAGACCATCCCCGTCAACGTGCGGATTCTGGCGGCGACCAACCGCAACCTGCGTCAGGAGGTCAGCGAGGGGCTCTTCCGACAGGATCTCTACTATCGGCTCAGCGCCTTTACGGTGGAGCTGCCGCCGCTGCGGGAGTGTCAGGAGGATGTGTATTTCCTCATCAATCACCTCATGGACACCATCCGCGAGAAGTACGGTATGCCGGATAAATGTCTCTCAGGAGAGGCCTTCAGCCGCCTGCTGGCCTATGACTGGCCGGGGAATATCCGTGAACTGGAAAACGTATTGGAGCGGGCGGTGGTCCTCTCCGAGTCGGATATCATCTATGATGAGCACATCCGGCTGGAGCAGGAGCCGGTCCCCATGACGCTGAAAGAGCAGCTGAAGGCGGAAGAAAAACGGATCCTGCGCCGGACGCTGGCCCAATGCGGCGGCAATCGCACCGCGGCCATGGAGCAGCTGGGGCTGTCTAAAACGGTGTTTTATGGCAAACTCAAGGAGCACCGGATCAATTGAAGAGAAAAAGAAAGTTCGGTTTTTTGAACGCTGTTCCAAAAATAGGAATAGGAGTTCGGAAAACCGAACTTTTTTAAGGCGTTCCAAAGAAAACCGGGCAAAAGGGTTTTCCACAAGAGAGGAACGGAGACATACCGGACGCTAAATCGGTTAAATTGTTGAAAAATTACGGACTGATTTGTATGGAATTCTAATATTTTTCACAAAACTGGTAATTGGCATGAAATTCGCATATATAAGACAGTGAGCGGCTGGCCCAAGGGCACCGTGAAAGGAAGGAGTCAACAACACAATGGATTTTTGGAAAATGAACGGGGCCGGTAATGACTTTGTTGTTGTCAATAACATGGCAGGAGACATTCCGCCGGCAGAGTACAGCACCATCGCCAAAACGCTTTGTGAGCGGCATTTGTCCATCGGGGCCGACGGCATGATGTTTGTGGAAAAGGCTCAGGGAGATGCGGATTACCGCATGGCGTTCTATAATTCGGACGGCAGTATGGGCGAGATGTGCGGCAACGGAGCACGCTGCATTTGCCGCTACGGTTATGAAAACGGTCTGGCCGGCGAAGTGCAGCGGGTGGAGACCACGGCCGGTGTCGTCATCGGAGAGCGCATAGATTCGAGGCTCTATCGGGTTCGCCTGAACGACCCCACACTCATTAAACTGGATGCTCCGGTAAACGTGGACGGGAAGGTGTATCCCTGTGCCTACGTAGAACTGGGTGATCCCGGTATCCCCCATGCGGTAGTTCCGATTTCCGGACTGGCAGCATATCCCCGTCAGGAGCTTCGCACGTTGGGGCGTGCGCTGCGGTATCATCCGGACTTCCCCAAGGGAGCCAACGTCAATTTCTATGAGATCACGGGCGAGGATGAAGTGCTGGAATGCACCTATGAGCGGGGTGTGGAGGACTTTACCTATGCCTGCGGCACCGGGACCGGATCGCTGGTCACAGTGCTGGCCCTGCAGGGGAAAGTCAGCGGCCGCAACGTCCGGGTGAATATGACCGGCGGGCAGCTGGTGATCTCCATTGACCGGCAGGGAGACACCATCGAGAACCTGTACCTTACCGGCCCGACCAATGTGGTCGCTAAGGGGGAGGTCACCGACGAGGAACTGGTCCTCAATGCACGATATAGGTGAGCGTGGAAAAGCTTTACATAAAAAATAGCGATACATTTGTTAGGAGGAATTGAGCAATGGAAAAGAAATCTGTAATGAAAAACTATGCGTTCCTGGCGATCATGCTGGGATCCATGGTGCTGGGCTGCATCTTTGGCTGGCTGGCACCTGAAGCGGCCAAGAGCATTAAGTTTTTGGGCACGGTCTTTATCAACATGATGTTCTGTGTCGTGGTTCCCATGGTATTTGCCTCCATTTCCAGTTCTGTGGCGTGTACAAAGAGCCGGAAGCGTGCCGGTAAGATCATGGGTACGACCGTCGGTACATTCGTGATTACCGGTGCGATCGCCGCAGTCATTATGTTTGTGCTGATGAAGATTTTCCCGCCCGTTTTGTCCGCATGGTCCAACATCGAGTCGGAGGCAATGGGCGAGCACGCATCCATGACGGATATGATCGTCAACTTCTTTACCTCCAGTGATTTCGTGGGTCTGCTGAGCCGCAAGGCCATGCTGCCTCTGATCGTGTTCTCGGTGCTGTTCGGATTTGCAACCAATCTGGCCGGCGGTCCTGACGGGATCATTGCCAAGGGATTGAGTGCGCTGACCGATGTGATGATGAAGTTTGTGAGCATCATTACGTACTATGCCCCCATTGCCTTCTTCGCCATCTTCGGTGATCTGATGGCCACCTATGGCTCTGCCATTACCGAGTCCTATGGCCGTGCAATGATGGTGTACTATCCGCTTTGCTTTGTGTACATCTTTACGGCCTTCCCTCTGTTCGCATGGTTTGGCGGTGGTAAACACGGCATCAAGACCATGCTCAAGCATGTGGGGAAACCGGCCATTGTGTCGCTGGGTACCTGCTCTTCTGCAGCGACCATCCCGACCAACCTGGCGGAGGCGGCGGACACCGGCGTTTCCAAGGATGTGGCAGAGATGGTGATTCCTCTGGGTGCCACCATGCACATGGATGGTTCCTGCTTCTCCTGCGTTTTGAAGATCGCCTTTGTCTTGGGGGTATTCGGACAGAATCTGGAGTGGAACCAGCTGCTGCCCGTCGTTCTGGTGGCCGTGCTGTCTTCGGTGGGTATGTCCGGCGTTCCCGGCGGCGGCTATATTGGCGAGTATATCATCTGCTCCATTTTCTTCCCGCAGCAGATCGAGATGGCGTTCCCCATTCTGGTGGCCATCGGCAATCTGGTAGATCCTCCCGCAACCATGATCAACGCAGCCGGTGACTATGTGGTCACGTTTATTGTCTCCCGCTTTGCTGATGGCAAGGATTGGCTGGATAAGATCATTGAGGGCAAAAAGAAAGCGGTTGCCGTCGAGAAGCAGTAAAGACCTGACATAAACAGCAGCGGCAAGGAGCCGAGTGGTGTACGGTGTTGGTTGACCATGCCCACTCGGCCCTCCTGAAAGAGTATTTCCGTCGAGGTGAAAGAAGTTTCACCGCAGGCAGATCAATTTGTACGAGTAAATCCTACAGAGAAAGTATTCGGATGGATGCGGCTGGCGGTGAGCCGAGCATCGATGCCCGACCGGGCAGAAATTGTGGACGTGTTCTCCTTGGCGTAACGAAGACACGCCGAATCGATCCAAACAACGGTTTCGGAAAATAGGGAAGGATGTATGATCATGAAAAAAAGAGTTACCGCAATCATTTCAGCGGCAGCAATTCTGGTGTTGCTGCTGGCTGGCTGTACCAATGCTCCGGCACAGAACAATAAGCCCTCCGACGCCCCGAAAGTTGATATTGCAGCGGCGAAAGACGCAACCTCGATCATTCTTGTCAAGAGCCATAAGAGCACGGCCGACCTGACCTTCATGGTCAATGAAGGCGGCTTCTGGAAGGAAGTTCTCTCCACCAACCAGGCATGGGTAGGAAAGAATGGCGTTACGATGCACAAGCAGGAAGGGGACGGATGCACCCCCGCCGGTGTCTATACGCTGAGCCAGCCCTTTGGCTGTGAGGATGCCCCCGAGGGTGTTGAAGGATACACCAAGCTCACCGAGGACGAATACTGGGTCGATGATGGGGAGAGCAAGTACTATAACACCATGGTGCGCAAGAGTGAGGCAGATGAGGAGTGGAAGAGCGCCGAGCATCTGGTAGAGGAAACCGTGGCCTATGCCTACGCCTGCAATATCGACTATAATACGCAGCGTGTTCCCGGCAGCGGATCTGCGATTTTCCTGCACTGCTCCACCGGCCGCCCCACAGCCGGCTGTGTCTCCGTTCCTCAGGACGTAATGATCCAGCTGCTGCAGCTGATCAATGACGGCACAGTGATCGTCATTATGTAAAAAAGCGTTGGCACTTGTTTGCCCTTTAATGCAAACCGGATCTGGTACGGAGAGATGGCAGCAGCCATCGCTTCTGTGCTCCGACCATATCCGTCTGGATATTTGAAAATCCAAGACTCGTACGGATGATTTGATTTTCTCAGAAAATTGAAACCAGCCATGGAGCAGCCAAGACTTCGCTGACCGTGTCCGATGCTGGTGGAAAAGAAGGGATAACGCGATAGCAAACCGGGAAAGAGGTTAGGACATATGATTTGTGATAACATCACGGTGGGACAGAATGGACATTTGCTATTTGCCGGACAGGATACGACAGCACTGGCCAAGCAGTACGGGACGCCCCTATACCTGATGGATGAAGATAAGATCCGCGAAAACTGCCGTCTTTATCAATCGGCGTTCCGGGAGCATTTCGGCGACAAGGCTCGGCCGCTGTATGCCAGCAAGGCCAACTCCTTCAAACGCATCTATGAGATCATGCGGGAGGAGGATATGGGCATTGACGTGGTGTCCTCCGGTGAGATCTACACGGCATTGCAGGCCGGCTATGACCTGAGCCGTGCCTACTTCCACAGCAACAATAAAACCGATGAGGACATCATCTACGGCATGGAGAACCACATCGGCTACTTCGTGGCCGACAATGTGGAGGAGATCAAGGCCATCGAAGCGCAGGCAGCCCGCCGAGGCATCCGCCAGAAGGTGCTGCTGCGGCTGACACCGGGGATCGATCCGCACACCTACGAGGCCGTGTCCACAGGCAAGGTGGACTCCAAGTTCGGCTCCGCCATTGAGACGGGGCAGGCCGAGGAGATCACCGTCTTTACCCTGGCACAGCCCCATGTGGAGCTGATGGGCTTCCACTGCCATGTGGGCTCACAGGTCTTTGGTGAGGACATTTTTGAGCGAGCGGCGGTGGTGATGCTGGAGTTTATTGCGGACATGAAGAGAAAGCATGGCTATATGGCGCCCCAGCTGGATCTGGGCGGCGGATATGGTGTGCGCTACGTGGAGTCGGACCCCTATCTGGATGTCCCTACCAAGGTGGGACAGGTGGCCGCGGCCATCAAGGAGGCCTGCGCCCGTCTGGACATCGAGATGCCGGAGATCCATATGGAGCCGGGGCGCAGCATTGTCGGTGCCGCCGGCATGACGCTCTACACCTGCGGAACGGTGAAGAAGATCCCGGGCTACAAGAGCTATGTTTCCGTAGACGGCGGGATGACGGATAACCCCCGCTATGCCCTCTATCGCTCCGCCTACACCTGTCTGGCGGCCAACAAGATGAACGAGCCGGCCGACTTCACCTGCTCCGTGGTGGGACGCTGCTGCGAGAGTGGCGACATCGTGCAGGAGGGGGTGCAGCTGCCCAGCAGCATTGGTCGCGGTGATCTGGTGGCGGTGTGCACCACCGGTGCATATAACTACGCCATGGCCTGCAACTACAACCGGCTGCCCCGTGCGCCCATTGTCATGCTGCGCGGCGGCGAGAGCTATGTGGCCGTCCGCCGGGAGAGCTTTGCCGATCTGTGCAAAAACGATCTGTAAGAACCCCCTGCGGCACCACTTGCCTGATCATCCGCAAGGAGGCGGGCAGCTTTTCCAGCTGCCCGGCATCATACCGAAGCCTGAGACGCCGCCCACCGGTGACCATCGACACTTGGTCCTGTGGGCCACGGCAGCTCTGGTGGCCGGTGCCGGTGTGATCGGTACCGTTTGCTATCGGAGAAAGGACAGAAGCGGATCGGCCGGTAAGGAGAGAAGCGACAAAGAAGGGCCCCGGAAGGCATTGCCTTCCGGGGCCCTTTTGCATCCGGAGAAGAGATTAATGATCGACGCGGCGTCCAGCGGTACTGGGGATCCCCAGCTCCTCCCGGTATTTGGCCACCGTTCGGCGGGAGATGGCGCAGCCCCGGACAGCCATGGTGTCGCAAAGCTGCTGATCAGAGAGGGGTTTTTTCCGATCCTCTCCATGGATGAGCGTTTTCAACAGTGCCTTGGCGCTGTCGGCGGAAGTGTCCTGCGCGGCCGTATGGCTGGCAGAATGGGAGAAGAAAGAGGACAGGGGGAAGACCCCGTAGCTGCATTGCAGGTATTTATTCTGCATGGCCCGGCTGATGGTGGACTCGTGGAGCTCCAGTGCCTGTGCGGCGTCGCTCAAAGTCAGGGGCACCAGATGGCCGGGGCCTTTTTCAAAGAAGTCGCCCTGAACACGGAGGAGATACTGTGCACAGCGCAGAAGCGTGCTGCGGCGCTGTTCCACCGCCTGCAGGAGCTGCTTGGCCTGCCGGATCTTGTCGGCCAGATAGGCCTGCACTTCCTTGCTCTCCGGGGCCTCCTGCAGCATCCGGGAATAGTAGGGGCTGATGTGGAGCGTGGGGAAAAAGCGGTCATTGAGCTGCAGCTCCGGGCCGTTGGGACCGGGGAGCACCGTCAGATCCGGGATCAGATAGACGGGCTTTTGCACTGGGGCATAGGCGGCCGCCGGACGGGGATTCAGCGTGCGGATCAGATCGCAGGCCTCCTTGACCTGCGTGACGGAGCAGCGGAGCTTTTTGGCAATCAGACCATAGTGGAATTTGGCAACATCTTCCAGACATCCGCGGGCGATGGCCAAAGCGATGGGCTGCAGAGGGTGGTGGACACGCCGGAGCTGGATGCAAAGAGATTCCCCCAAATCACGGGCTGCGATCCCCGCCGGCTCCAACTGCTGCAGCAGCGTCAGGGCTTGCTGCAGCAGGCACAGCGGCAGACCGGTGGCGGCGGCAATATCGCTCAGGGGCTCATCCAGACGACCGTCGCTGTTCAGACTCTCAATGAGGACAACGGCGGCCTGATGGAGCGGCGGTGCCAGATGCAGCGGCTCCAATTGTTCCGTGAGGGCCTGTAGCAGCGTTTCCTGCGGTTCTTCCGCAGCGGCACAGTCCCGGGGGAATTCATCGTCACTGTCGGCGGTGCGCTCCTGCTGAACGCGGAGCCGCCGCTCTTCGCGGTCCAGCCACTCCGCCTCCTGCCGCAGCGCAGACTCTTCCTCGCTGCGCGGCGTGTCCGTCAAATCCAGCACAGGGTTTTCCTGAGCCGCATTTTCAATATAATCCAACAGCTCCTGGGCCCCCATTTGCAGCACACGGAGCGTCTGGATCATCTGAGGGGAGAGAATCTGCTCCTGCTTTTGCGTGAGTACAAGATCCAATCGATCCCCCTCCTTTCGGCATTTTGTCGTTGTTCTCGCAGAAGAGAACCGTAATTTATAGTCATTATACCATATATCATCGAGGAATGCCACGGATAAAGGAGAATTTTCCATAGACAGAGGGCCGTCTTGCAAAGGCAGGCGGGATATTTGACAATGAGATCCAAGGAGAAACGGGGCTGGTTATCCAAGGAAAAACAGGGGAGAAAGGGGCGGCAATTGTACCGCAGCCATAGAGCAGCGGGGCTGTCCACAACGGTGTTTCACGGCAAATGCAAGGGCCGCCGGAGCAAGGGAAGGGAAAAAGAAAGTTCGGTTTTTTGAACGTTGTTCTAAAAATAGGAACAGGAGTTCTGAAAAACGGACTTTTTTTAGGATGATCCAAAGGAATCGGGCAAAAGGGGTTCCCGGAAGGGAGGGAAACGGAGACAGACAAGGCACTATATCGGCGAAAATGTTGAAAAATGGCGGGATGATTTGTGAAGAATTCTAATATTTTTCGCGGAACCGGTAATTGGCATGGAATTCGCATAGATAAAACGGTGAGCGTCTGGCTCACCAGCGAGGCACCGGTCGTCAATGCAATGGGTAGGTAAGCGTGGGAAAAACGTTGCACAAAAAACGGGATAAATCTGTTCGGAGGAATTGAGCAATGGATAAGATGAAGAAGAAAAAGAAATTTACCATGCCGGATACGCTGATTATTGTTGCTGCAATTGTGCTTCTGGCGGCCATTTTTTCGTGGATAGTCCCTTCTGGTACTTATGAATATCAGAAGATGGATGTCAACGGAACGATGCGGGATGTTGTCATTAACGGTACGTATCACGAGGTCGATAAGTCCGAGGTGGTACCCACCGGTTTTCTGGGCCTTTTTGGCGCGTTCTACCGGGGCTGTGTTTCGGCGGCGGATATTATCTTTGTGATTTTGTTTTGCTGCGGCACCTTCGGTGTTTTGGTCAAAACAGGAGCCTTTCATTCCAGTATTGGAACGCTTCTGAAAAAGCTGGGCAATAAGGGACTGCTGATCATTCCGATTTTTATGATCCTTTTTGGTATCGGCGGCTCTGTATTTGGTATGCTCAGTGAGTTTTATGGATTCTATCCATTGATCATTGGATTGACCGTGGCAATGGGATATGACGCAATGCTGGGCTTTGCCGTTGTGGCGCTGGGCGAATTTGTCGGGTTTATGGGTGCTACGCTCAACCCCTATTCTATTGCAGTTGCACAGGCCATTTCCGGCGTCGAGCTGTATTCGGGCTTGGGGCTCCGCGTGATTTGCTTTATCGTATTCCAGACGATTTCCATTGTCTATGTGCTTCGATACGCAAAAAAGATCAAAGAAAATCCTCTGCGCTCGGTCGTCTATGGAGAGGAATCGATCAGCACCTTCACTGCAGAAGATCTGGAAAGCTATACCTTCACGATGAGTGACGGGCTGGTGCTTCTGGATGTGCTGGTGACCATGGTTATTTTGATGTTCGGCCTGATGAAGTGGAGCTGGGGATACTCTCAGCTTTGCGGACTGTTCCTCATTATGTCGATCGTTGCGGCAACCATCAAGCGGTGGTCTCCCAATAAATGGTGCGCCGAATTTATTGACAGCGCAAAAGTGGCTCTGTGGGGGGCAATCCTGACCGGTGTTGCCAAGGGTATTGTTGTGGTGATGCAGGATGCCATGATTATGGATACCTTTATTTATCATCTGTCCAATCTTCTGGAAAATGCGCCCCAGGCAATTTCTGCTCAGCTGATGCTGTTGGTACAGACGCTCTTTAACTTTATCATTCCCTCCGGCTCCGGTCAGGCGGTGGCCACCATGCCCATCATGGCGCCCCTGTCGGATCTGATCGGTGTCTCCCGCCAGACGGCCTGCTTGGCCTTCCAGTTTGGTGATGGCCTGTCCAACCTTCTGTGGCCCACAGCCAGTATTGTGATCGTCTGCGGTATTGGCGGGATTAAGCTGGATAAGTGGTATAAGTTCTTTCTGCCGCTGTTTGGCATCTTATTTGTTGCACAGATGGTGATGCTCTCGATTGCCGTTATGATCGGCTACTAAAAAAGAAGAGGAGTCGTAGAGTTGACGGTTATTCTCGTATATTTGAAAGGCGGGGAGAACAGGAAGGGCTGCATGATGTCAGCCGAGGGGCGGGATCGACGCTGCTGTTCGTTCCGGTCATGGGGGCTCTATGTATTCATTCTCCCTGTGCAGGACAGCGTAAAGGAAGGGACGATTCGATGAAATACGATGTAGATGCGATCAAACGCGAAGTGGAAAGCGTGTATGCCGATGTTCTTGCCATGCGAAGACATCTGCATAGGAACCCCGAGTTGAGCGAAGAAGAGGTCGAAACCAGCCGGTTTATTCAAGCGGCACTGGATCAGATGGGGGTGCCGTATGAAAAAGAGGTTGCCGGTCATGGCGTTTTGGCCACCATTGAAGGAAAAAATAAGCACTATGGCGTCGGGATTCGGGCGGATATTGATGCCCTGCCCATCGCAGAAAAAACAGATACACCATATAAGTCAACAAAGGAGGGCGTGATGCATGCCTGCGGGCATGATCTTCACACAGCCATTCTGCTGGGAACCGCCATGGTCCTGCAGAAGATCAAGGAAGATTTGCCGGGCTGCGTTCGCCTGATTTTCCAGCCTTCGGAGGAGACAATCGGAGGAGCAAAGCAGATGATCGCAGCCGGGGCGCTGGAAAATCCCCCGATTGCCTCTGTGATTGGATTGCACGTGGAACCGCTGCTGGATGTGGGGAAGGTGTGTCTTTATCCCCGTGTGATGAACGCAGCATCTTGTGAATTCTATGTGACCGTTACAGGGGAGGCGTGTCATGGCGCACGGCCCATGGATGGAATCGATCCGCTGCTGCCGTCTTGTGCCATGGTGCTGGCGCTGCAGTCCATCATTACCCGCAAAATCGCACCGATGGATGCGGCGCTGATCACGGTGGGCAGCTTTGTCAGCGGGCAGAAAAACAATGTGATTCCCGGTGAAACAAACTTCTCCGGTATCATCCGCACCTTGAAACTGGAACACAGAGCTTTCATAAAGGAGGAGATCGAGCGGATCTGTGTTTCGACAGCACAAGCATACGGCGCCACGTGTGAGGTTCGCTTCAAAGACAGCTATCCCACCTTGGAGAATCATCCGGAACTATATCCGATCGTGAAGGGGGCCACGCAAGAGTGTATCGGAGCGGAGAACGTAGAGATTTGTGAAACCCCGAATCTGACAACGGACGATTTTGCTTATTTTTGCCATGACGCAAAAGGATTCTACTACAATATTGGTGCCAAGAAACTGGACGCGCAAAAGGCATATCCGCTCCATAGTGACTATTTTGATCCCGATGAGGCGTGTATCAAGACAGGCATTTTGACAGAGGTTATGAGCGTCCTGAAGATATTGGAGGCAGAAAGCAAATAACAACAGAGAAGAGCTTGTACTTCGCAAAGGAAAGAGGTTAGGACATATGATTTGTGATAACATCACGGTGGGACAGAATGGGCATTTGCTATTTGCCGGACAGGATACGACAGCACTGGCCAAGCAGTACGGGACGCCCCTATACCTGATGGATGAAGATAAGATCCGCGAAAACTGCCGTCTTTATCAATCGGCGTTCCGGGAGCATTTCGGCGACAAGGCTCGGCCGCTGTATGCCAGCAAGGCCAACTCCTTCAAACGCATCTATGAGATCATGCGGGAGGAGGATATGGGCATTGACGTGGTGTCCTCCGGTGAGATCTACACGGCATTGCAGGCCGGCTATGACCTGAGCCGTGCCTACTTCCACAGCAACAATAAAACCGATGAGGACATCATCTACGGCATGGAGAACCACATCGGCTACTTCGTGGCCGACAATGTGGAGGAGATCAAGGCCATCGAAGCGCAGGCAGCCCGCCGAGGCATCCGCCAGAAGGTGCTGCTGCGGCTGACACCGGGGATCGATCCGCACACCTACGAGGCCGTGTCCACAGGCAAGGTGGACTCCAAGTTCGGCTCCGCCATTGAGACGGGGCAGGCCGAGGAGATCACCGTCTTTACCCTGGCACAGCCCCATGTGGAGCTGATGGGCTTCCACTGCCATGTGGGCTCACAGGTCTTTGGTGAGGACATTTTTGAGCGAGCGGCGGTGGTGATGCTGGAGTTTATTGCGGACATGAAGAGAAAGCATGGCTATATGGCGCCCCAGCTGGATCTGGGCGGCGGATATGGTGTGCGCTACGTGGAGTCGGACCCCTATCTGGATGTCCCTACCAAGGTGGGACAGGTGGCCGCGGCCATCAAGGAGGCCTGCGCCCGTCTGGACATCGAGATGCCGGAGATCCATATGGAGCCGGGGCGCAGCATTGTCGGTGCCGCCGGCATGACGCTCTACACCTGCGGAACGGTGAAGAAGATCCCGGGCTACAAGAGCTATGTTTCCGTAGACGGCGGGATGACGGATAACCCCCGCTATGCCCTCTATCGCTCCGCCTACACCTGTCTGGCGGCCAACAAGATGAACGAGCCGGCCGACTTCACCTGCTCCGTGGTGGGACGCTGCTGCGAGAGTGGCGACATCGTGCAGGAGGGGGTGCAGCTGCCCAGCAGCATTGGTCGCGGTGATCTGGTGGCGGTGTGCACCACCGGTGCATATAACTACGCCATGGCCTGCAACTACAACCGGCTGCCCCGTGCGCCCATTGTCATGCTGCGCGGCGGCGAGAGCTATGTGGCCGTCCGCCGGGAGAGCTTTGCCGATCTGTGCAAAAACGATCTGTAAGAAAAATCGGGAATCATGAATGGTAGGAGGTTAGTAATGGGCTGTAATATGACAGATAGGGAGTAAGACACCATGAAGACTTTAATTTGTAATGGTCTGCTGCTGGACCCGGCCAACCGGGTCAACGCTCGGCTGAACCTTCTCATCGAAGACGGCAAGGTTGCTGCGGTGACGCCGGAGCGCCCGGCGGCAGATGTTGTCATCGACGCGGCGGGGAAAGTCGTCTGCCCCGGATTCATCGACATCCATATGCATGAGGACCCCGTGGGGGAGGACGGCAAGATCCGTCTGGACGATCGGACGGCGATCTTCAACTGTATGCTGCGCATGGGCGTGACCACGGCGGTGGGCGGCAACTGCGGAATCAATGTGCACCACCCGGCGGATTATCTGGACATCGTGGACAGAGACGGCGCCCCGGTCAATGTGGCCATGCTGGCAGGGCACGCCTTTTTCCGCGAACTGGCCGGCTGCCAGGATAAATATGGGCCGGCCAGTGCCGAACAGAAGGCACAAATGAACAAGGAACTGCAGGAGGCTCTGGACCGTGGCTGTGTGGGGATTTCCTACGGTATCCGCTATGTCCCCGGACTGGATGCGGCGGAGATGGTGGAAACGGCGGCCGCCTGCCGAAAAGGTCATAAGATGATCGCCGCCCACATCCGCAGCGACGCCGAGGAGGTTTTTGACGCCGCACGGGAACTGTTGGAGACGGGGCGGGCGCTGCATCTGCCGGTGCAGGTATCCCACATCGGCAGCATGGCCGGCTTCGGCCAGATGGAGCGGTTCATGGAGATGATCGATACCTACAAAATGAACGGACTGGACGTCAGCTGTGACTGCTATCCCTACTACGCCTTCTCCACCCATCTGGGGGCTACGACCTATGATGAGGGATGGCTAGAGCGCTACCACTGTGACTATGACGTGGTGGAGCTGTGCAGCGGCAAATACAAGGGACAGCGCTGCACCAAGGAGATCTTTGACGAGGTGCGGCGGGACGATCCCCAGTGCCTGACCGTCTGTTATGTCATGAAGCAGGAGGATGTGGATCTGGCCTTCCGCCATCCCAACGTCATGCTGGCCAGTGACGGATTGCTGGACGAGGGGCAGGGACATCCCCGCGCTGCCGGCGCCTTTGCCCGCTTCCTGAGCCGGTTCGCAGCGACAGGAAAGCTGCCGCTGTATGACGCCGTCGCCAAGATGACGGCGCTGCCGGCGGAGAAGCTGGGTCTGACGCAGAAAGGACGCCTTAATGTGGGGTCGGATGCGGATGTGGTCATTTTTGATCCGCACCGGATCTCGGATCAGGCCACCTTTGCCGAGCCCACGCTGCCCCCGCAGGGCATTGACTGCGTGCTGATCGGCGGACAGGTGGCGGCCAAAGACGGCATCGTCCTTCGGAAGAATATCGGGAAAGCTGTGCGAAAGTAAGAAAGGGAGGATACAAAATGGAATTTGGATTTTGGTCTGTCATTCCCCCGCTGTTGACCATTGTGTTGGCGCTGGTAATGAAAAATGTCTTCATTGCCCTGCTGGTGGGGATCTTCATGGGTTCCATGATCCTCAATGGCTGGAATATTTTTGAAGGTGTGAACGCCACGTTCTACAGCTTTGTCCACACGTTTGAGAGCAACGGCAACGTCATTACCATGACATCCATGCTCTTGATCGGAGCCGTCATCTACCTGATTGAGCGGACCGGCGGTATTCAGGGCTTTGTGGATATTATCGTCAAAAACCGAGGTCTCATCAAGAGTAAGCGTGGTGCCAATTTCCTCACATGGCTGCTGGGCATTGTGGTCTTTACCTCCGGCACCATCAGCTGCATGGTCACCGGATCTGTGGCCCGCCCCATCAACGACGCCATGAAGGTGCCCCACGAGAAATCGGCGTTTATTGTCCACGCCACCTCCACACCATGGTGTGTGCTGCTGCCTCTGAGCGGCTGGCTGGCCTCCATGATCGGTTATCTGACTGCCGGCGGTGTGGCGGAAGATGCGGCCATCTCTACCCTGATCCAGTCCATCGGCCTGAACTTCTACTGTATTCTGGCCGTTGTGGGGACACTGGTGGTGTGCCTTTTCAACATCAACATCGGCCCCATGAAAAAGGCGGAGCAACGTGCTGCAGAGACCGGCGAGCTGGATGAGCCTGGCCACGGGATGCAAATGAATGAGGACAGAACCCCGGCGGACAACGTCAAGCCCCGTGTGGCCAACATGATCGTCCCCATGGTGGTCCTCATCGGGACCATTCTGGCCGTGCTGACCATCACCGGAAACGGGAATCCCACGGCGGGTGCCGGGATGCAGGCGCTGCTCTGGGGCAGTATTCTGGCGGTGCTGGTGCTGGCGGTCATGTGTGTTGTGGAAAAAGTCTTTACCGTAGAGCAGGTCGTCAGCGAGATTTTTAAAGGAATGAGCTCCATGCTGCCCATTGCTACGATCCTGCTGTTCGGCTTCACTATGGGCACCATGGTCAAGGGGCTGGACACCGGCAACTACCTGACATCGGTCTTTGTGAATTTGCTGCAGCCGGCGCTGCTGCCGGCCCTGTCGTTCCTGCTGTGTATGCTCCTGTCCTTTGCCACCGGAACCTCCATGGGCACCATGTCCATTATGTCCGTGATCTGCCTGCCCATGGCGATCAATATGGGCGTCAGTGTTCCGCTGGTGGCCGGAGCCATGTTCGGCGGCTCCATCTTCGGCGATCACGCCTCCCCCATCTCGGACACAACGGTGATGTCCTGTGCTACCAGCGGCTGCAACATCATCGACCATATCAAGACACAGACCCCCTACTGTGCCATCTATGCAGGCATTTCCATTGTACTTTATGTCGTTCTTGGATTTATTCTCTGATCAGCGGGAAAACCGCTGATCGGCCTCCTCTCAAAAAAGGAAACGGTGCAGTCGTTTGAGGCTGCGCCGTTTCCTTTTCCGGGGAACTACCAGGGGCTGTTCTGTGCGTTTTCACCATCGGTGAGATCGCCGTCTGTGTCGTGGACCCGTGCGTTTTCCAGCATCTCCTCGTAGCTGGCACCCTTGGAGTGATCCATGGTGCCGAAGCTGCTGTCGGGGGCGGTTTTCCGCTCCGAGGGGGTGTCGGCACAGCCGGCCAGACATACGGTCAGCAGCAGGGCCAGCACGGCCGCCATTGTTCGATCCATAAACGTTCTCCTCCCTATCTGAAATGTGACGTTTCGCCATAGAGAGTATTTGCAGTTTTGAAGGGAATAACAGGGGAAAGTTTTGCAAAAGTTGTATTTTCTTGCCGCAGAACGTTCTATGTTGAAATCGCCGGACAGATGGAGTATACTGAATAAATCAACCAATAGAGAGGAAGTGTCGTATGCAAAAACTGGAAAAACAGTTTCATATTCACTGCGTCGAGGGCGATGTGGGCCGCTATTGCATCCTGCCGGGAGATCCGGGGCGGTGTGAGGCCATCGCCGCTCATTTTGACGATGCCAAATTTGTGGCACAAAATCGGGAATATGTGATCTATACCGGCACATTGCTGGGGGAAAAGGTCTCCGTTTGTTCCACCGGGATCGGCGGCCCGTCGGCGGCCATTGCCATGGAGGAGCTGCACAACATCGGGGCCGATACCTTTATCCGTGTGGGCACCTGCGGCGGCATCGATCTGGATGTGCGCAGCGGCGATGTGGTGGTGGCCACCGGAGCCATCCGCTTTGAGCATACCAGTCGGGAATATGCCCCCCTTGAATACCCCGCCGTGGCGGATTTTGATGTGATGACGGCGCTGGTACAGGCGGCAAAGAACCTGCATAAGCCCTATAAGACCGGTGTGGTGCAGTGCAAGGACGCCTTTTACGGCCAGCACTCTCCGGCCAAGATGCCCGTGTCCTACGAGCTGCTGCAAAAGTGGGAGGCATGGAAGCGTCTGGGGGTCAAGGCCAGTGAGATGGAGTCTGCGGCGCTCTTTGTGGTGTCCAATGCGCTGGGCTGCCGCTGTGGTTCCTGCTTCCACGTGATCTGGAATCAGGAGCGTGAGGCGGCGGGACTCGATCAGACCATGAGCGAGGACACCAGCTCCGCCATTGAGGTGGGCATTGAGGCGCTGAAGCTCCTCATTCAGGCCGACCGGGAGCAGGCATAAAAGAAACAAAGAAAAAGAGGGATGTCTTGGGGACATCCTTCTTTTTTGCACGCATGGTGGAAAACAACGGGCAATCAGCTGTTGTTGTCCACGATGAGCATATTCAGCTTTTTCCAGCGGCGCAGTTCCTTGGTGCTGATCTGCAGCTGTTGGCGGAGCATCTGGTGATCCGTGCAGGGGGCCAGTGTGACGATGCACTTGAAGGCGCAGGGCATTAGATCGGCGTTGGAGATGCCGCACAGCAAGCCCTCTGTATAGCTGCGCAGCTCCATGGGGTTGAAGATGTAGAGGAGATCCTGCTCCAGCTTGTTGTAGCGGTTGCTGAACGAGAAGCGGATGAGCATATCGCTGTAGAGGACAGAGCCGGTGTACTGGATCTCGCTGCTGCGTCCGGCGGGGGTTGTAGCGTGGATGGACATACTGGTTTCATAAGTGCCATCGGCGGAGGCCCGGCTTTTGTGAATGTGGATCATGGCCTCTTTCAACCGATCGTAGCGCCCGTCGTAATAGTAGAAATACAGGTGATCGGCACGGAAAAAGGGGCTTTCGCCCTCGTAGAGCGGCCTTTCAGATGCCGCCGTCTCCGGTGTCTGGGCCGGCTGATAGTCGGTCAGCTGGCTGAAATCCACATCCAGTGCTGCGGCGATCTCCCACAGAGTGGACACATCCAATGCAATCTCGCCTGTTTCATACTTGCTCACCGTAGCACGGCTTTTGTGGATTTGGTCGGCCAGCTGCTGGATGGTCATTTTCTTCATCTTGCGATAGTTGCGGATCTTGCTGCCAATGTAGCGGTTGATCTCTTCCATGGTCAGTCTCCTAAAGTTTCCTATGAATATACATTTTCGTGAGGCACGGGACATTTGTCAAAACGCAACGCTCACAAATTTTCTATATTCTATCATAAAGAAACTTCGTTTGTCAAAACGTTCGTCAAAAGAACGTTTTGACAATTTGCGTTTTCCACAGCCATCACGTATAGTGTGGAACATCAGCAAAAAAGGAAGTGCAACATCATGGAACACAAGAATCATGCCAGTTTTACAAGTTCACTGGGCTTTATTCTGACAGCCGCCGGCAGTGCTGTCGGTGTGGGAAATATCTGGCGTTTTCCCTATCTGGCGGCCAAGGACGGAGGCGGTCTTTTTCTGTTGGTCTATCTGGGGCTGGTGCTGACGTTTGGGTTCACGCTGCTGACCACCGACATTGCCATTGGAAGGCGCACGGGACAAAACGCCTGGCACGCTTTTGGCTCCATCCGCCCCCGGTGGGGCTTTTTGGGAAAGCTGACCTTTCTTGTTCCGGCTATCATTATGACCTATTATGCCGTCATCGGCGGCTGGATCCTGAAGTATGCCGTGGTGTATCTGTGCGGACAGCGGACGCAGGCTGCACAGGACGGTTACTTTCTGGAGTTCATCACCAGTTCGGTTTCGCCCATCGTATTCCTGTTGATCTTTTTGGCCATCACCGCCTTTGTGGTCTATGCCGGTGTGGAAAAGGGCATTGAGAAATTCTCAAAAGTCGTTATGCCCATTCTCCTGTTGATGATCGTGGGGACGGGGATCTACGCCCTGACGCTGCGCCACACGGATGGCAGCGGCGTAACACGCACCGGCTTGCAGGGTCTGGTGGTCTATCTCATCCCCGACTTCACCGGTCTGACATTCTCCAAGTTCCTGAGCATCCTTCTGGACGCAATGGGTCAGCTCTTTTTCTCCCTGAGTGTGTCTATGGGGATCATGATCACCTATGGCTCCTATGTGAAAAAGGACGTCAGTTTGGAAAAGTCCATTGCACAGGTGGAGTTTTTTGATACCGGTGTGGCGCTGTTGGCCGGCATGATGATCATTCCCTCCATTTTCGTCTTTTCCGGCACGGAGGGCATGACCGCAGGTCCCTCACTGATGTTTCAGTCGCTTCCCAAGGTTTTTGCCTCCATGGGGGCAGCGGGGACACTGGTGGGCGCCGCCTTCTTTGTCATGGTGCTCTTTGCGGCCCTGACCTCCTGCGTATCCATTATGGAGACGCTGGTCTCCACGGTGATGCAGATTTTCCGTGCCGACCGGAAAAAAGTCAGCTTGGTGATCGGTATCCTTTCGGCCGTGGCTGCGGTCATCGTGTGCATGGGATACAATGTGTTGTACTTCGAGTACACGCTGCCCAACGGACAGACGGCGCAGCTGCTGGATGTGATGGACTACATCAGCAACAACTTCTTGATGCCGTTGATCGCCTTCCTCACGGCCATCTTTGTGGGCTGGGTCATCAAGCCCCAGTGGATCACGGAGGAGATGGAGGTGCAGGGAGCCCGGTTCGGGAAAAAGCGCTTTTACGCCGTTATGGTGCGCTGGGTGGTGCCGGTGATCATGGCGATCCTCTTCTTCCAGTCCACCGGACTGCTGGCAAAGGCGGCGGCCTTCTTTGCCCCGGCGGGGACCGTTATCTAAAGACAACAGAACAGAAAACGCCCGGTCCGAAGCCATCGGACCGGGCGTTTTCCTGCGCTTGGAGATCGGGGGCAAGGATAAGCGCTTACGCAGTGGAGAGGATACAGGGCCTCTCAGCGCAGAAACTGTTCTTTGTAGGCGGCGGCCTTTTCCACATAGCCCTGAGCGCTGCGGCGGTTGGCCTCGATCTCCTCGGCTGTGAGGGGACGGCGGACCTTGCCGGGGCTGCCCATGACCAGAGAGCCGTCGGGAATGACGGCATTTTGCGGGATCAGTGCGCCGGCGGCAACGATGCAATTGCTGCCGATGCAGGCCCCGTTGAGCACGATGGCACCCATGCCGATGAGGCTGTTGTCACCGATGGTGCAGCTGTGGAGGATGGCACCGTGGCCCACCGTCACATCCTGGCCGATGACCAGAGGCTGGCGGGGGTCGGTGTGCAAAACGCAGTTGTCCTGAATGTTGCTGTTGCGGCCCACCGTGATGGAGGTGTACTCCGAGCGGATGACAGCGCCGAAAAAGACGCTGCTGCCCTCGGACAGGGTCACGTCACCCAGAACAAAGGCACCGGGGGCCACAAAAACGGAGGGGTGGATGGCTGGTGTTTTCACGGCCTGTCACCTCACTTAAAAATCCAACGGCAGACTAAAATCACCACGCAGGCGCCGGCAACACCGATCAGAATGACCCCGATGGTGCCGGTGGCCCCCAGACCGATGGCACGGGCGAGAAAACTGCCCACGGCCGAGCCGACGATGCCCAGAAGAATGTTGCGAAGGACGCCGCCGGGGCTGTCCATGAGTTTGCCGGCGATCCAACCGATGATACCGCCGAGAATGATCGAAAATAGCATACGAAAACTCCTTTACTGATGGTTATTGCTGCATGAGATGAACATTCAGATGGGGATAGGTCATCTCCACGCCGGCGGCGAGGAAAGCCTCCCGGATGTGCTCGGTGAGCGGGAAGAAAACGTCGGTATACTTGTCCGGCTTACACCACACACGCACCAGATATTCAATGCTGTTGTCACCGTAGGCGCTGACCAGTACCTCCGGGGCGGGGTCGGAGAGGATCTCCGGCGTGGCGGCCACGGCCTCCAGACAGGCCTGCCGCACGGTGGCCGTGGGGGCATCATAGGAGGCCGACACCGTGACCACGATGCGGCGGCTGCCGTTGGTGGTGAAGTTGGTGATCTTCTCGGCAGAGATGGTGCTGTTGGGCACGATCAGCTGCTGTCCGTCGTCGGTGTTGAGATAGGTGGAGTGCAAAGAGATATTCTTCACCACGCCGCGGCCGCTGGGCGTTTCGATATAATCGCCGATCTGGAACGGCTTGGTCGTCAGGATCACAAGGCCGCCGGCGATGTTGGAAAGCACGTTCTGGATCGCCAGAGAGATGGCCAGAGACAGCACCGACAGCAGCGCCACCAGCGACGTGGTGGGGATGCCCAGCTGATCGGCCACGATCAGGAGGAGGATCACCCACAAGATCACCCGCACGGCGCTGACTACATAGCGCTGGGTGCGCTGCTCCACGGCGGGACGATTGATGATGCGGCGCAGCATCTTGAGCAGGATCTGGATCACCAGCACCCCTAAAAGAAAGGTGAGCAGGGTGTAGAGGATCTGCTCTAACGGCAGATTTTTCAGCGAGATGCCGGAGAAAATTTCATTGAGATTGGTCGAGGGCACGAGGGAAATCCCCCTTTCTTGTATGATATGCCATTATAGCCGATTCCCCTTTGTTTGGCAAGCGGCCTACCGGGCCGGAGACGACAAGAAAAGGCTTTACAAACGCCGGGGCCATACACTATAATATTTCATAGAACAATCCGCAAGAAACTGTGTTGTATCAACCCTGTGGATCAAAAAAGATTGGAGAGAAAAATATGGATCGATTCTTTCATGTGACAGAGCGCGGGTCCACCGTGCGCACGGAGATCATGGCGGGTCTGACCACCTTTATGGCGATGGCGTACATCCTGATGGTCAACTCCGGTATGTTTTCCGCTCTGGGTACCGTTTCCTACGGTGCCATTTACATTGCAACCGCCATTTCCGCCATTATCGGTACGGTGCTCATCGGCCTGCTGGCAAACCTGCCGCTGGCACAGGCCTCCGGTATGGGACTGAACGCCTTTTTCGTCTACACCGTTTGCTTCGGCTTCGGCCTGAGCTATGCCAACGCACTGGTGCTGGTGCTGTGCGACGGTTTGATCTTCGTCCTGCTGACGGTCACAGGTCTGCGCAAGCTGATCTTTGACGCCATCCCTCAGGCAGTCAAAACCGCCATTTCCGCCGGTATCGGCCTGTTCATCGCCTTTATCGGCCTGCAGAATGCAGGGATCGTGGTCAACGATGATGCCACACTGGTGAACCTGCGCTCCTTCAACCTGCTGGGCGGCAACGTCACCTGGGCGGACCTGTTCCCGGTGATCATCACCATTTTGGCTGTGTTTGCCATTGCGGCCATGTCCTACCGCAAGGTGAAGGGGGCTGTGCTGTGGGGCCTGCTGGGCTCTGCCGTGCTGTATTATGCCGTGGGCCTGCTGACGGTGCCCGGCTTCTACGATGCGGCCGTGGCGCCCAATCTGACCTCCGACTTCCTGGGGGCCTTCCGTGATTTCGGCTCTCAGGCGTTTTTGAAGGTCTTTACCGAGGGTTTTGACTTCTCCGCCTATATTACCGCCCACGGGACACTGGATTTCGTGATCATGTTCCTTACCACGATGCTGGCCTTCTGCATGGTGGATATGTTTGATACACTGGGGACGCTGTTCGGCGCCTGCTCGGTGGGCGGCCTGCTGACCAAGGAAGGCGACGTGCCCAACATGAACCGCGCCATGCTGGCCGACTCCATCGCCACCTGCTGCGGCGCCGTGTGCGGTACCTCCACCGTGACCACCTATGTGGAGTCCTCCTCCGGTGTTGCCGAGGGCGGCCGGACCGGTCTTACCTCCATGGCAACGGCTGTGTTTTTCTTCATTGCCATGTTCTTGGCACCCGTTGCCCAGCTGATCCCCTCCTATGCCTGCGCAGCCGCCCTGATCTATGTGGGCGTTCTGATGATGGGCAATGTGAAGAACATTGACTGGAGCGATGCCAGCGCGGCCGTGCCGGCTTTCCTGACCATGGCCTTCATGCCCCTGACCTACAACATCTCCTATGGTATTGCCTTTGGCCTGATCGGCTATGTGTTTACCAAGCTGTTTTCCGGTAAGGCCAAGGAGATCAGTGTCGGTACATGGGTCATCGCCATCCTCTTTGCCGTCATGTTCTTTGTCTCCCGATAAAGGTACATAAAAAAGCGGGACCGCTCTGGGCGGTCCCGCTTTTTTTCAGTCACGGTGGCGGGGGGAGTCAAAATCCACCACTGGCTCGTCATATTTGCCGTCCCAGACCTGTACCCGGTTGCGCTCATCAAAGGCCATGCGCATGGCCACGGCACGGGCACTGTCCAGCTCCTCCGTCTCGAAAAAGACCGAGGGCTCTGATTCTGGCGTGGAAATTTTTCCGACAAGAACAGTAAAGCGCACGGTATCTCTCCTTTTTCGTGGATGCTGCGCTCAGTATACGCCATGGTTTCAAAAATTGCAATCCCACTGCGGGAAAAAGCGAAAAGGGCTTTCTTTCCGCTGCGGGATAGGGTATAATACAACAGTTGGAATAAAGAAAACAGAGGGGGAGGATACTGTGAAACTCGGGTTTGACAATGACAAATACTTGAAGCTGCAGGCGCATCATATCCGGGAGCGTGTGGCCCAGTTCGGCGGGAAACTGTATCTGGAGTTCGGCGGCAAGCTGTTTGATGACCACCATGCGTCCCGTGTTTTGCCGGGCTTCCAGCCGGACAGCAAGATCCGTATGCTGGAGACGATGAAGGAGGACGTGGAGATCCTGATCGCCATCAACGCCTGGGACATCGAAAAGAGCAAGAAGCGGGGGGATCTGGGGATCTCCTACGATGATGAAGTGCTGCGCTTGATCGATGTTTTCCGTGGCATGGGCTTTTGCGTCGGCAGTGTTGTCATTACGCAGTATGCCTCGCAGACGGCAGCGGACGCCTTCATCCGCCGCCTTACGGCACTGGGCGTCAAGGCCTACCGCCACTATACCATTGCCGGCTACCCCTCGGACGTGGCCCACATCGTCAGTGATGAGGGGCTGGGCAAGAACGACTACATCGAGACGACCCGTCCGGTGGTGGTGGTGACGGCGCCCGGGCCCGGCAGCGGCAAGATGGCTACGTGTCTCAGCCAGCTCTACCACGATCACAAGCGGGGGATCCGGGCCGGCTATGCCAAATATGAGACCTTCCCCATCTGGAACCTGCCGTTGAAGCATCCGGTGAATCTGGCCTACGAGGCGGCCACGGCAGACTTGAACGATGTGAATATGATCGACCCCTTCCATCTGGAGGCCTATGGAGAGACCACGGTGAACTATAACCGGGATGTGGAGATCTTCCCGGTGCTCAACGCTATGTTTCAGCGGATCCAGGGGTGCTCGCCCTATAAATCTCCCACCGACATGGGCGTAAATATGGTCGGCTTTGCCATTGTGGATGATGAAGTGTGCCAAAAGGCCTCCCGCCGGGAGATTTTGCGCCGCTACTATGACGGAATGGTGCAGCGGGCCCGCGGCGAAGGGGACGAGACACTGGTGCGCAAGCTGGAGATCGTCATGCAAAAGGCCGACGTGACCCCGGAGATGTGTCCGGCGGTGGTGGCCAGTTTGCAGCGGGCGGAGCAGACCGGTGCGCCGGCCGGGGCCATGATCCTGCCTGACGGACGAGTGGTGACGGGGAAGACCTCGGATCTGCTGGGAGCGTCGGCAGCGCTGCTGCTCAATGCGTTGAAGGCCATGGCCGGGATCGATCAGAAGCTGAAGCTGATCCCCCCCTCGGTCATCGAGCCGATCAGTCAGCTGAAAACGCAGAATTTGGGACACAGCAATCCCCGCCTACACTCTGATGAGGTGCTGATTGCGCTGGCCATTTCCGGCCTGACCAATCCGCTGGCGGCCATGGTGCAGGAGCAGCTGGCCTCGCTGCGGGGCTGTGATGCCCACTTCTCCGTGATCATTTCTTCGGAGGACATCGAGCTCTACCGCCGACTGGGGATCAACGTGACCTGTGAGCCGAAATATGAGGTCAAGGGTCTCTACCATAAGTAAATAGGGAGAGGCGGCTGCCATCTGCGGCCGTCTCTTTTTTCAAGAAAGGATACAGTTATGAGCGAAAAAATTTCCCGGCTGCTGGCACAGGAATTGCAGCAGCCTCTCCAATATGTGGAAAACGTGATCCGGCTGTTGGAGGAGGGCAACACGATCCCCTTTATCGCCCGGTATCGTAAGGAGATGCACGGGAGCATGGACGACACGGCGCTGCGTGCACTGGAGGATCGCCTGACCTATCTGCGCAATCTGGAGGCACGGAAAGAGGAGGTCAAAAAGGCCATCGAGGGGCAGGAGAAGCTGACGGCGGAGCTGGCGGCAGCCATCGATAACGCCAAGACACTGGCGGAGGTGGAGGACCTCTATCGCCCCTATAAGCAAAAGCGCCGCACCCGTGCCACCATGGCCAAGGAGAAGGGACTGGAGGGACTGGCCCAGACCATTTTCGGGCAGGAGACCAGAGAAACTCCGGCGGCCCTGGCAGAGGGCTATGTGGATGCCGAGAAGGGCGTGGAGTCTGTGGAAGAGGCGCTGTGCGGCGCCAATGACATCATTGCCGAGTGGATCGCCGACGATGCCGCCATCCGCAAGGAGCTGCGGGAGCTGACCATGAAAAAGGGAGCCCTGCGCTCCGTGGCGGCCAAGGAGGAGGACTCCGTCTACCGTCTCTACTACGATTTCAGCCAGAATCTCTCCAAACTGGCAGGCCACCAGATCCTGGCAATCAACCGTGGCGAAAAAGAGGAATTTTTGAAAGTGTCGGTGGAGGTGGACCGGGACTGGGCGTTGGGGCTGATCTGGAGTCGTGCCGTCAAGGGGCGCAGCGCCTGTGCGGACTTTGTCCGCAACGCCTGTGAGGACGGCTTTGACCGGCTGCTGTGGCCGTCACTGGAGCGGGAGATCCGCGCCATGTGCACGGAGACCGCCTGTGAGGGCGCCATTGCCAACTTCGGCTTGAACCTGCGGCCGCTGCTGATGCAGCCCACTGTCAAGGGCCATGTGACGATGGGATTGGATCCCGGCTATGCCCACGGCTGTAAGGTGGCGGTTATTGATGGGACCGGCAAGGTACTGGATACCACGGTGGTCTATCCCACCTTCGGCGAGCGACAGAAGAAGGAGGCCATTGCCAAGCTCTCGCAGCTGGTGTGCCGCCACGGAGTGGAGCATATTGCCATTGGCAACGGGACCGCCAGCCGGGAGACGGAGCAGATGGCGGTGGAGCTGATCCGACAGGTGGGTGGCGGTGTGTCCTATATGATCGTCAATGAGGCTGGTGCCTCCGTCTACTCTGCCAGCAAGCTGGCAGCGGAGGAATTTCCTGAATTTGATGTGAACCTGCGCAGTGCCGTGTCCATTGCCCGCCGGATGCAGGATCCGCTGGCGGAGCTGGTGAAGATCGATCCCAAGGCCATCGGCGTGGGACAGTACCAGCACGATATGCCCCAGAAGCGGCTGGATGAGACGCTCTCCGGCGTGGTGGAGGACTGCGTGAACGCCGTGGGCGTGGATGTGAACACCGCCTCGGCCAGCCTGCTGGGACGGGTGTCCGGACTCAATGCCACCACGGCGAAGAACATCGTGAAATACCGGGAGGAGAACGGGATTTTCACCGGACGGCGGCAGCTGCTGAAGGTGCCCAAGCTGGGGCCCAAGGCCTTTGAGCAGAGTGCAGGCTTCCTGCGTGTGCCGGAGAGCCGTTCCGTGTTGGACAACACCGGCGTCCATCCTGAGAGCTATACAGCGGCCGAGGCGCTTCTGGCCCTTGCCGGATATACCCTGAAGGATGTGGCGGCGGGGGAGATCGCGCTGCTGGAACAGAAGGTAAAGCTGCTGGGCGAGGAGAAGGTGGCACAGCAGATCGGCGTGGGTGTGCCCACGCTTCGCGACGTGGTCAAGGAACTTTTGAAGCCCGGCCGCGATGTCCGTGATGATCTGCCTGCCCCCATCCTGCGGACAGATGTACTGGATATCAAGGATCTGGCGCCTGGCATGGTCCTTACCGGTACGGTGCGCAACGTGGTGGATTTCGGCGTGTTTGTGGATATTGGCGTCCATCAGGACGGACTTGTCCATATCTCGCAGGTGTGCAATAAGTTTATCAAGCACCCCAGCGAAGTAGTGGCCGTGGGCGACATTGTCAAGGTTGTGGTGCTGGAAGTGGATGAAAAAAAGCACCGCATCGGCCTGAGTATGCGGCAGGTGCCAAAGGAATAAACGAAAAAACGAGGGCTGCCCTGAGGCAGCCCTCGTTTTTTATGCGCCCTTGTACTTCTTCCGGGTGGCAAGACCACCACGGATGTGGCGCTGGGCCTTATTTTCCTCCAGAACCGCTTTGGCTTGCAGGTAGAGGCTGCGGTTATAGTGGGGCAGCCGCTCGGAGATGTCCTTATGTACCGTAGATTTGCTGACGCCGAACTTCTGTGCGGCATCGCGCACGGTGGTGCGGTTTTCGATGATGTAGGCGGCCAGATCGCAGGCCCGTTGTTCCATATTCCCTTTGATAGCTCACCACTCCCGACATTCAACTTGCAGTGGGAGTATATGCGCCGACATCGGGAAAAAGTACACAGAAGTGGAATGGAGGCGGTCTATCTGGGAAAAGGCCGCATATGCAGCCGAACGCAGCCCACGGTGTGGAGGCTGCGTTCGTGAATGGTGGATAAAAAAATATTACTCGTCTTCCGCCAGACGGTGCAGCTCTGTGCGAACGGCACCGGGACCGGCAATGAGACGGCCGAACCACGTTTCCACCTGCGGCGCAAGACCGACCTCGTAGAGGTCTGAACCCATGATTTCCGCATTGGAGAGAATCGGTTGGAGTGTCTCGTGCACGGAGCAGGGCTGTCCCAGCTGAACATGGGCCAGCAGCGGCATCAGCTCAGGAAGCAGCGGGTCGTCACTGGGGGTGAAGGGGGCGCCACTGTCGTCCACGGCCATCAGATAGCGGCACCAGGCGGCCAGGACAAAGGAGATGCCCTTCAGATCACGGATGTCCAGATTCCTGCGTGCGGCATATTTCTTTATGGTGTTTCCGAAGCGGACGGGGATCTTCTGGGAACTGTCCGTGGCGATCCGCTGCGGCGCATCCTGCAAGAAGGGGTTGGGCAGACGTTTGGTGACCACCTCGTCCAGAAAAGCGCGGGGGTCAATGACACCGGGCTCCACCACCACCGGAAGGCCCTCAGTATAGCCGATCCGTTCCGCCAGACGGCGGAGATCGGCGTCGTTCATTTCCTCGTTGATACGGCTAAAGCCCAGCAGACAGCCCAAGATCGCCAGACTGGTGTGCAGGGGATTGAGGCAGGTACAGACCTTCATGGTCTCTACCTTGTCGACAATTTCCCGCGTGGTGAAGATGACTCCTGCGTGCTCCAACGGCGGCCGGTCGTTGGGAAAGTTGTCTTCGATCACCAGATACTGGGCTTCCTCGGTGTTGACGAAGGCGGCGGCATAGGAGCCGTGGCGGGTCACATGGAGCTCCATACCTTCCAGACCGCTTTCCGTCAGCAGCTGCGCCACCGACGCATCAGGCCGCGGAGTGATCTTATCGATCATGGTCCAGGGGAACGTGATGTGGCGGCCGTCGCAGACCCAGTCTGCAAAACCGGGACGGCACAAAGAGCGCTCCTGCCATCCACGGGCAATGGCAGTGACAGCGGCCTCCAGACGGGACCCGTTATGGGAGCAGTTATCCATGCTGACCAGCGCCAGAGGGGTACCGCAGGTAAGAAATCGCTGGTGGCACAGGCTCGTAATCCGGCCCAGATAACTGACGGCACCGTTGGGGCCGGCGTCGATGTCCTGTTGAATCTGAGGGAGGAAGGTGCCGTCACCTGCGAGATAGTTATAGGCTTTCTCGGTGACGGTTAGGCTGGCCATTTGTAAAGAAGGATTGGAAAAGACATCTTGCAGTGCTTTCCATTCTGACGGCGTTGCCACCATGCAGAAGCTGTCGGCAATGCTGCCGACAACCTTTTTTTGGATCTCACCGTCGGAGCACAGCGTTGCGACCACGGTAAGGTGGTCATAGGGGCGATACACGGTGTCGAGCAGGGAGGTGTCAAAGCCCACGGCCACCAAGATCCCGGTATCACAGACACCGTCGTTCAGAAGCTGCTGACTGAGAGGAGCCAGAAAAGCACGGAAGAGGTTTCCTGCGCCGAAATGGACCCATGTGGGGCGCTCTTTAGTGGCTTGCAGCATGGCTTGGTCATCAAATTGGGGGAGTTCATATCCACGTGCTCGCAGCAGAGCGCGGTTTTCTCGCAGGGATAGGCGTGATAGCTTCATGGTGATCCTCCTAATGCTCCTGTCTTGTATACGGAGACAGAAATATTCAATATATAAAGAGTATATCGACACAGAGAGAATGTCAAGTAAATATATTACTTTAAGTGGGTGAAATTCGTTATTTACAATGGTTTTAGAGTGATATAGAATGGTTGTTGCAATAGTGATATATTAGTGATATACTAACCGTGACAAGACAAATTGTGCACAGCAACATGGAAAAAGCAGGAAGGAAGTGAGCCTATGAAGCCGTTTATGGATCGGGATTTTTTGCTGCGCAGCGAGAGCGCTAAGACGCTCTACCACGAGTATGCCGAAAAAATGCCCATCATCGACTATCACTGCCACATCGACCCGGCGGAGATTGCCGAAGATCGGCATTTTTCCACGATAACACAGGTATGGCTGGGCGGCGATCATTATAAGTGGCGCGCCATGCGCTCGGCCGGTGTACCGGAACGGTGCATCACCGGAGAAGCATCTGACGAGGAGAAATTTCACGCCTGGGCCGCCACAATGCCCAAGCTGATCGGCAATCCGCTCTATCACTGGACGCATCTGGAATTACAGCGGTACTTCGATATCTATGAGCCGCTGAACAGCGACAGTGCCGACCGAATCTACCGGGCCTGCAACGACATGCTGCGTCGGCCGGAAATGTCGGTGCATGGGCTTTTGAAGAAGAGCCGGGTGGAGCTTTTGTGCACCACCGATGACCCGGCGGATGATTTGGGATACCATCGGCATATTGCCACGATGGACTGTCCCGCCGTAGTGCTGCCGGCCTTCCGACCGGACAAGGCGCTGCGTCCGGATCGGCCGGGATATGACGATTACCTGCAGCGTCTGGAGGCCGCCTCCGGTGTGCAGATCCGAACCATGGACGATCTGCGGCAGGCCCTGCTTGACCGCATTGCCTTTTTCCATGAAAACGGCTGCCGCGTCAGTGATCACGGTCTGGATAAGTGCATCTGCCGGACGGCCACGGAGCAGGAACTCCATGCGATCCTCCGCAAAGGACGCGCCGGAGCGGAGGTCACTTCTGCCGAGGCAGAGGCCTTTCAAACGGAGCTGCTGCGCACCTGTGCCAGAGCCTATCGGCAGCGTGGCTGGGTCATGCAGCTGCACTTTGGCTGTGTGCGCAATGCCTCCAGTACCATGTTCTCGCGGCTGGGTCCGGATACAGGCTTTGACGCCGTCAGTGATGACGGCTTTACAGCCCCCACGTTGGCGGCGCTGCTGGATCTGCTGGAAAAAGCGGATGCACTGCCCAGAACGGTTCTCTATTCCTTGAATCCGGCAGATAATGCCATTCTGGCCTCTGTAATGGGCAGCTTTCAGACGGACAGTGAGGGGATGGGGCGGATGCAGATGGGCAGCGCCTGGTGGTTCAACGATCACAAGCACGGCATGGAGCGGCAGCTCACAGATCTGATGAGTCTGGGGGTTGCCGGGGATTTCATCGGGATGCTCACCGACAGCCGCAGCTTCCTCAGCTATACCCGCCACGAATATTTCCGGCGGATCCTCTGCAACCTGTTGGGAGAACTGATAGAAAACGGGGAATATCCGGCAGATATGGCTGCACTGGGCCGGATGGTGGAAAAGATCAGCTATGGCAATACGCGAACCTATTTTGGATTCGATGCATTTTTGAAGTAAAAAAAGGGAGAAATGATCATGAAACGCTATGCACTTGTAGTTCCTACCAGTATGGGTGTGCGGATAACTCCGGTGAATCGGCAGCCCGTGCATATCAGCCATGAGTTCCACATGCAGGCCACCAGTGCCGAAACCAATGTGGCCACGGTCCCGGCCTCTCTGGGATTGCCGGTCAAGGTGCTGACCACCTTTGTGGAGGGTTCTCCCATTGCCGCCTTCATCAAAAGCGACCTGCGCAGCCGCAATATGGACTTCGAGGGCAAGGATGTGCCGCAGGGCGGCCCGTGGGGATATCGGCACCAGTTCAATATTGCCGATTCAGGCTTCGGCCTGCGGGGGCCCCGCGTGCAAAATGACCGCGCCGGTGAGGTAGGACGGACGCTGAAGGTGGAGGATTTCGACCTGCAGCGGATCTTCGGCGAAGAAGGGGTGGAGATCCTGCATCTGTCCGGACTGATTGCTGCACTGTCCCCGGAGACCAGCCGTTTCTGTCTGGAGCTGGCCCGTGCCGCCAAGACCTATGGCACCAAGGTCTCCTTTGATCTCAATTACCGCGCTTCCTTCTGGAAGGGGAGAGAGGAAGAGCTGCGTGCCGTCTTCCATGAGATTGCCTCCCTTTCGGATATTCTCATCGGTAATGAGGAGGATTTCCAGCTGTGCCTGCAGATCCAGGGCCCTGCGGCGGGCGGCAAAGATCTTGTGGATCAGATCAGCAGCTTTCAGGAGATGATCCTGCGGGTGCAAAATGAGTTTCCACAGGTGACCACCTTTGCCAACACGCTCCGTCAGGTCATCAGCGCCAACGAGCACCTGTGGGGTGCCTTGCTGCTGCGGGACGGACAGTGGCACGTAGCGCAGCCCCGTCCCATTCAGGTACTCGATCGCATCGGCGGCGGTGACGGGTTTGTCGGCGGCTTGCTGTATGGCATTTTGAAGGGGTGGAAGGCGGAGGACTGCCTCCATTTCGGCTGGGCCACCGGTGCCATGGCCGCCACCATGGTCAACGACTATGCCCAGCCTGCCGATGAAGAACAGGTGTGGGCGGTTTGGGACGGCAATGCCCGTGTGAAACGCTAAAATTCGATGAATGGGAAAAAGGAGAAGCGTATGGAAATGGCAGATATCGGCCTGATTGGACTGGCCGTCATGGGTGAAAATCTGGTGATGAACATGGAATCCAAGGGATTTACCGTGGCTGTCTATAACCGGACCGGCGATAAAGTGAAGCATTTTGTGGAGGGCCGTGCCAAGGGGAAGAAGATCATCGGAACCTATACCATGGAGGAATTGGTGAAGCATCTGAAAAAGCCCCGGCGCGTCATGATGATGGTGAAAGCCGGTGCCCCGGTGGATGCGCTCATTGAACAGCTGCTGGAGCATCTGGAGCCGGGGGATATCATCATTGATGGCGGCAACAGTCATTTTCCTGATACGATGCGCCGCTGCGCCTATGTGGAAAGACACGGCTTGCTGTACGCCGGTGTCGGTGTTTCCGGCGGCGAAGAGGGCGCACTCAACGGGCCGTCTATGATGCCCGGTGGCTCCCCTGCGGCGTGGCTGCATATCCGGGAGATCCTGCAGGCCATCTGTGCCAAGGTGGATGACGGCAGCCCCTGTTGCGACTGGGTGGGGGAGAACGGAGCCGGACACTTTGTCAAAATGGTACATAACGGTATTGAGTACGGCGATATGCAGTTGATCTGTGAGGCCTATCAGCTGATGCGGGACGGTCTGGGGATGCAGGCTCCGGAGATGAGCGAGGTCTTTGCCCACTGGAACGAGACGGAGCTGGACAGTTATCTCATAGAGATCACCCGGGATATTCTGGCCTATGAGGATGGGGACGGTACGCCCATTGTGGATAAGATCCTGGACACCGCCGGACAGAAGGGAACCGGCAAGTGGACGGCCATTGCAGCTCTGGACGAGGGGATACCGCTGACGCTGATCGGCGAGTCTGTTTTTGCGCGCAGTCTCTCGGCACGCAAGGAGGAGCGCTTGACGGCGGCCAAGACCTTCCAACGTCAGGTCACTCCGATTACGGAGAACAAGGAGCAGCTGATCGAATGTATCCGCCAGGCACTTTACGCCTCCAAAATCATTTCCTACGCACAGGGCTATGCCCTGATGCGCTCTGCGGCGGAGACCTACGGGTGGAATTTGAATTATGGCGGTATTGCCCTGATGTGGCGCGGCGGCTGCATCATCCGCAGCGCATTCCTTGGTAAGATCAAGGAGGCCTTCGATCGGGATGCAGGTTTGCAGAACCTGCTGTTGGACCCCTATTTCTGTGAGGAGATCAAGAAGCTGATCCCGGCGTGGCGCACGGTAGTGGCCACGGCTGTCAGCTGCGGGATCCCGTGCCCGGCCTTTGCCGCTGCGCTGAGCTATTTTGACGGCTACACAAGCGAGCGTCTCCCGGCCAACCTGCTGCAGGCACAGCGGGACTACTTCGGCGCCCATACCTATGAGCGGCTGGATGCGCCCCGCGGACAGTTTTTCCACACTAATTGGACAGGTCACGGCGGGGATACGTCCGCCACCACCTATTCCGTTTGAGGAAAAGAGGAGACGCATATGGAACTATTTTACCGTGCCCACAAGGAACAGGGGCTGTCGGCGGAGGAGATCCGTGGGGCCTGTGTCCAATCGCTGGAGGGGAAAAATCCCCGCCGGGCCCTGCTGCTGCCGCCGGACTACACCCGCTATCACTCCAATGCCGGCCTCATCACCAATATCTACTATCACCTGCTGAGTGAGCGGGGATGCGAGGTGGACGTGATGCCGGCGCTGGGGACCCACGTGCCGGTGACGGCCGAGGAAAGTGCGGATATGTTTGGGGACATTCCCTATGAAAAAATGATCCCCCACAACTGGCGCACGGATGTGATGCGTCTGGGGGAGGTGCCCGGAGACTATATAGGGGAGCTGACGGAAGGGCTTTGGACCGATCCGGTGACGGTGGAGATCAACCGACGGGTCATGGACCCGTCCTATGATCTCATCCTCTCCATCGGGCAGGTAGTGCCCCATGAGGTAATCGGCATGGCCAACCATTCCAAGAATCTCTTTGTAGGTGTAGGCGGCAGCGATATGATCAACAAGAGCCACATGGTGGGCGCCGTGTACGGCATGGAACGGATGATGGGCCGGGACCACACGCCGGTGCGCAAGATCTTGGACTATGCACTGGAAACCTATCTTTCACAGCGCCCCATCATCTTTGCCCTGACGGTGACCACGGCGCCACAGGGAGAAATCCACACCCACGGCCTGTTTATCGGCGATACACGCCGGGTGCTGGAGGAGGCCATTACCCTTTCTCAACAGAAAAACATGGATTATGTGGAAAAAGGAATTCAAAAATGCGTAGTTTATCTGGACCCTAAGGAGTTCCGGACCACGTGGCTGGGCAATAAAGCCGTCTACCGGACCCGCATGGCCATTGCCGACGGCGGAGAGCTTCTGGTACTGGCCCCGGGCGTGGAGCGCTTCGGTGAAGACCCGCAGATCGATGCGCTTATCCGCAAGTACGGATACGGCGGCCGGCTGCAGGTGCTGGAACAATTCCGAAAGAATGAGGATCTGCAGCAGAACATGGGTGCTGCGGCTCATTTGATCCACGGCTCCTCCGACGGACGGTTCCGTATCACTTACGCCGTGAAAAATATCTCTCAGGAGGAGATCCGCAGCGTTCACTTCGATGCCGCAGACTATGACGAGGTCGTGCGCCGGTACAATCCGGAAACCCTGCAGTACGGATATAATACGATGCCGGACGGCGAGGAGATCTACTATATCCCCAATCCGGCGCTGGGACTGTGGATCGATCGGACCCGCTTGGCAGAAGAATAAGCCGAGACAAAGAAAGATTTATCAAAGCAGAAAACGCCGCCGTCCTGCAGGACGGCGGCGTTTGGTATTGATCGATCAATAAAAGGTGTGCATCATGGTGCGGATGGCTTCCTGATAGGATAGCTGCAGATGGTCTGATAGCAGCTGGCAGGATTTTTCCATATCCTGATCGAGGATCGCATCCAAAATAGCAATGTGCTCCAGATTACTGGCGCGGTAGCGAGCGGGCTGCCAGATGGTCACTTGGATCAGATTGAGGTAATTGACAAGACTGCGCAGCAAATCAGAAACATACTGGTTGTGGAGTGTGTCTGCCAGTTCCAAGTGAAAACGGTTGTCCAGATCGATCAGCGCCATAGCGGTCTCGCCCGTGTTGCCGGCACTGTCATCCTCGTGCTGCAGTAATGTCGCACGCATCTCCATAGCCCACTGCAGATCGATCAGAGAGAAGCACTGGCGCAGCACTACGGGTTCCAAAAGACGGCGGACCTCGAAAATATCGTGGATGTCTTTGGGAGTGGGCAAGGTGATCTCAATGCCTTTTCTGGGGTGGACCGTCAGCAGATGGTCCTGCGCTAAAATCAGAATAGCCTCCCGGATGGGCGTGCGCCCAATGCCTAGCAACTCTTGCAGTTGCGCCTCGTTGATGATCTGCCCAGGAAGCAGATCTTTATGCAGAATCATGTTTTTAATTTTGTTGTACGCGATCTGGGAAAGACTTTCACGACCTTTACTGGGAAGTTTTGCCATACAATGCCTCCTGTAAATCAATGATGCCTGATATATCTTAAAGACATAAATAGAAACCGGATAATATATCACTGATACTGTAAGTATAGCCATGACAGTACGGAAAGTCAATATTTTTACGAGGAATTTAGCGAATTTGTAAAATAATGCTGGGAAGCGAAAAAAGCAGGTTGACACATGGGGGGGAAGATGGTATCATCTGAGTAATATATCACAAATATATCATATCGCTTCGGGAACAAATTGTGCAAAAGGTAACAATGTTTCTGCGGCCGCGGTGGGAAGATCTCACCGGAGAGCGGACACCATAGAAGAAAGAACGTGGTGTCCGTCGTCGCGGATAGGCCCGGATACGGCGAGCGGGAGGCAAAAGCTTATGAGTATGATCAGTGTCAGGGGGCTTCGCAAGAGCTTCGGGAAAAATGAGATCCTCAAGGGGATCGATATTGAGATCCAGCCCGGCGAAGTGGTAGCGATTGTAGGTCCTTCCGGCTGCGGAAAATCTACATTTTTGCGCTGTCTCAATCTGTTGGAAAAGCCAACGGGCGGCGAGGTCATCTATCACGGTGTGGATCTGGTAAAGGCCGGCAGCAAGGAGGCCGGGAAGGTGCTGTTGGGTATGGGCATGGTGTTCCAACAGTTCAACCTTTTCCCCCACAAGACGGTGATCGACAACATTACCATGGCCCCGACGCAGGTGCAGAAGGTCAGCAAGGATGAGGCGGAAGCCAAGGCCATGGAGCTTTTGAAGATCGTAGGGTTGGAGGACAAGCGTGATGCGTATCCAAATCAGCTCTCCGGCGGACAGCAGCAACGGATTGCTATTGCCCGCGCACTGGCGCTGCAGCCGGAGGTGGTCTTGTTTGATGAGCCCACCTCTGCGTTGGACCCTGAAATGGTGGGCGAGGTGCTGGACGTTATGAAGAAGCTGGCGGCCGAGGGCATGACGATGTTGGTGGTGACCCACGAGATGGGCTTTGCCCGTGAGGCGGCGGACCGTGTGATTTTTATTGACGGCGGCGTGATCGTAGAGGACAGCGATCCGGAGGAGTTCTTCGCCCATCCCAAAAACAAGCGCCTGCAGGAATTTTTAAGCAAGATGCTTTGATCAACAACTTGGGAACCAAGTGTGATAAGACAGTAACAGTAATACGAACAAGTAGGAGGAAAAAGTATGTCTCTCATTCAGGTGGCTCGCTACAGCGATGTAAAGTACGATTTTAAGGATGGTTTTGCCAGTGTTCCTGTTCTGGTGGATGCGTTTGATCAGGCACATTTTGCCCATTGCGCACTGCAGCCCGGCCACTCCATTACCCCGGAGATCTATTCCGCAACCGAGCACAATCAGCTCTTCATTTTCACAAAGGGCAAGGGCTATATTACCACCCCTCGCCGTGCATGGAACGTGACGGAGCCCGGCGTCTTTGTCCCGGAGTTTGATAAGGAGAAGTTCACCATCACCTGCTCCACCGACAGCAGGGAGCCCTTGGAGTTTCTGCATATCATCACGGAGCTGAACGACTATGACAAGACCTGTCTGGTGGAGTCCCGTATGACGCTGCCCCGCTTCCGCACCATCACACAGGGATGGACGTATGAGGAGGATTTCAAGGATAACTCCACCACCACGTCCATGATCCTGTTGGAGCATCGCAACCTGGGCCGCCTGTCCATGGGCTGCGTCAAGGGGACCGGGCCCATCGAGATCGGCCAGCATATCCATAACGAGCTGGCCCAGTGGTACTTCCCGCTGCCCGGTTCTGAGTTCATTTATACCGCCGGCGGCGAGAGCGTGACCATGAGCGGCGGCGACCTGTCCTACACCCCCACCGGCTTCTGGCACGGCAGCAAGGTGGAGGCAGGTAAGCAGTGCGACTACATCTGGTTTGAGATGTGCATCGACGGCTATCCCGGCGAGATCAAGTAAAACATGGGCTACACGGGGCGGCTCCTTGGCTCCAATACGCAGTATCTCCGCTATCCGCTGTCGTTTTTCCTTTCGGAAATGGAGCGTATGGGGCTGCGGCGATTGGATTTTACACCGAAAGTGCCCCACTTCTTTTGCAGCAGCGGGGACTTCGGCTCTGTGGAGGCGCTGGGCTCCTTGCTGGAGAAACATCATTTGCAGGTGTGCGCTGTAACGCCGCCGCCCTACCGCTACGCCATCACGGCTGGGGACGGAGAACAGCGGCAGAAAACGGAGGCATACTACCGCAGGTGCCTTGCGATGACGGCCCATCTGGGCTGCAAGGTCATGGTGGTGGATGCCTCCGGCGCCTGCTGGGATCTCCCTGCTGCCGAACTGCTGAGCAATGCCCGAAGGATGCTGCGCATCCTTTGCGCTGCGGCACAGGAGTACAGGGTGGAGCTCCTGATCGCGCCGGTCATGGGGCGGGATACACCGCTGATCGCAGAGGCGCCCGTCCTCAATACGGCGCAGGAGCTGCAGCAGCTGCTGGGGCAGGTGGACTGCGGGAATCTGGGCGTCTGTCTGGATACCAACGTGATGAGTGCCGCCGGCGGGACCATCGCCGACTGGTTCGACCGTTTGGGCGAAAGAACACGGCTGGTGCGGCTGTGCGACGGAAATGCTCATGGCTGGCGCGCATGGGGAGACGGAGTGCTCCCCATGGAGCGGTATCTTCGGGAACTGGAGCACGTGGGCTATGAGGGCGATCTGTCCATGGCCATGGGTGGTGAGTACTATGCAGAGCGCCCCTCTCAGGCGATGCTGCAGACGCTCAGGGCACTGGGGGAGGCATGAATATGGCAGGGATCCAGCGCAGACAGCTGGTGAATATGAATCAGCATTATCGCCGCTTTTCTCTGGAATATTTTCTGCAGTGTCAGCAGCAACTGGGGATCGAACAGATCGAGCTGTGGTGCGGAGCGTCCCATTTCTGGCTGGACCATGAGGGGTGGGGTGATCTCACACATCTTAAACAGCAGCTGAAGGATCACCACGTCCGTGTGGTCTCACTGACAGCCCCCAGCATGGCCTATCAATACCAATTTGCCGCCCAAGAGCCGGAGGATCTGGCGTATTCCTTCCGCTATTTTTCCAATGCAATCCGTCTGACGGCCGCACTGGGGGCGGACCGGATGACCATCAATTCCGGATGGGGGTATCTGCAGGAGCATCATTCCACCATGTGGAACCGTTGCCGTGATCATCTGGGCCAGCTCTGTCGTGTGGCGGAGCGGGAGGGCGTCTGTCTGATGCTGGAATCCCTGCGGGACGATGAAAGCCGTCTGGTCTGGAATCTGGCAAGTGCCCAGAAGATGTTTCATGAGATCCGCCATCCCTATTTAAAGATGATGGTGGACACTATCGCCACGGGGGCGGCCCATGAGTCTCTGGAGCAGTGGTTTGCGGCTTTTGGGGAAGATCTGATCCATATGCATTTTTTGGACGGCGATCCATGGGTGCATCACGTATGGGGGGACGGGAACACCTCCCTTGCAGAACAAATTTCGATCATGACTGCCCACCACTACGCCGGGTATCTGGTGCAGGAGGTGGCGGATGAGGCATATTTCAGCGATCCGTTTGCAGCGGATCGGCAAAACTTCCGCATCCTGGAACGATTTGTGGAAGACGATACGTATTTCTCAGTGCAATTGCTGAAAAATAAATAAACAAGAAAAGGTGGAAAACAAAATGAAGAAGTTTCTTGCAATGGTTCTCGCCCTTGTCATGGCTCTGTCGTTGGTTGCCTGCGGCGGAAGCAAGGACGACGGAAAGAAGGGAGAGGACAACTCCCTGCAGCGTGTTCTGGATGCCGGCAAGCTGTCCATTGGCGCAGAAGGCAACTGGATCCCCTATGTATATAATGAGGAGGGGACTGGCGAGGTCACCGGCTTTGAAGTAGAGATCGCCCGCGAAATCGCCAAGCGTTTGGGTGTGGAAGCCGACTTCCAGATCTCCGACAGCTGGGATCCCGTGATGGCCGGACTGGATGCCGCCCGCTATGATATTGTGATCAGCGGCTGCAACCCCAACCCGGAGCGTCAGGAGAAGTATTCTCTGACGGCCTCCTATGCAGAGAATCCCTACTGCATGGTCACGGCCGCCGACAACAATGAAATCACCAAGTTTGAAGATCTGCAGGGCAAGCTGGTTATCGACTCGCCCGCTTCTACGGCCGGGAAAATTGCCCAGAAGTACGGTGCGACGGTTGCCGACGGCGACCTGACAGCTGCCATGGACCAGATTGCCACAGGCCGCGCGGTAGCGACCATCAACAATGTGGCCGCTGTGGATGCGTATATGAAGAGCCGTCCTGAGGTTCCCGTGAAGATCGCTGCCGTGTATCAGCCGGCACAGGGCGAGGAATACATGGTGGAGTCTGCCGGTGTTCTGCGCAAGGACGATCAGGCCTTGACCGACAAGATCAGTGAGATCATCGCCGAGATGATCAAAGATGGCACGTGCTACGATCTGACGGTTAAGTATTTTGGCACGACAGTGGCCGATAATGTCGCCCTGTATCGGTAATCCGTAACCATTTCCAGGGTGCCGTCCTTGGGCGGCACCCCTTTTTCACCAAACAAGGAGGCAGGTTGTCATGGAAAACTTGCAGTTGCTACTTGAATCATTCTGGCCGATGTTTAAGGCGGGGCTGACGATCTCGGTGCCGCTGATGCTGGTCTCGTTTGCTCTGGGCTTGGTGCTGGCTTTTGTGCTGGCATTGATGCGTATGTCCAAAATACCGCCCCTGAAGGGCATTGCGTGGTTTGTGGTGTGGGTCATCCGCGGTACGCCGCTGCTGGTGCAGATTTTTGTCATTTACTTCGGCCTGCCCAGCGTAGGCGTGGTGCTGAAACCCATTCCATCGGCCATTTTAGCTCTGGTCATCAGTCAGGGCGCCTATAACTCGGAGGTCATCCGTGCTGCGCTCAGCTCGATCCCCAAGGGACAGTTTGAAGCGTGCCACACCCTGGGTCTCAATAAATGGCAGACCATGACCAGAGTGATCATTCCGCAGGCGGCACTGGTTGCCGTTCCTTCTCTGGCCAACTCGTTCATCAGCCTGTTGAAGGACACCTCTTTGGTGGCGTCCATTACCGTACCGGAGATTCTGATGACGGCAAAGGGCATCATCGCTGTCAGGTTCGAGCCGCTGCTGCTCTACTGTGAGGCGGCACTGGTGTACCTGATTTTCAGTACCGTACTGACAAAGCTGCAGAGTATGCTGGAAAAGCGCCTTGGAAAGCATCTGGTAGACACCCGTTGCTGATGAGGCAGAGAGCTGGGAGAAAGATTCCCTGCCGCTGACAGCGTATCAAGAGATGAAACAGCCCTCGGTGGGGGGATAGAGACGGTGACTGCCGACTGTTTCTCCGTCACTGCACCGCTTGCAGCGTAGTACACGGATAACCATCTTCCTGAATTTTGGTGGGCCCTTTCTGCGGTAGCCTTATGAAAAAACTGCCCCCTGCTGTTTCAGCCAGACATGATGCTGGCCGATCGGCGGGGGGCAGCGTTTCTATAGGAGAGAGATAGGGGCTTTGCTACGACAGATGTTCGGATTTCTGGGAAACTGTCTTTCCGGGAAGCTGAAAGTTCTGAATGATGCCCACCAGCTGACCGGAGAGGATCACCGTCAGCAGGGAGTACACCATGCGCCGGGCTGGGATATAACTCAGGGACATGGCCAGCACCACCAGATCGCAGATGAGGTAGATCCACTGGATGGGCAGGTGGGTGATCTTGGCAAAACTCATGGCCAATGCATCGTCACCGCTGGGGGCACCGCCCACACGGACGCAGAGTCCTGCGCCGATGCCCACAAAGAGCGCCCCCACGATGGTGGCCACCAGCGGCATCTCGGCAATGGGGGGATACACCGGCGGGAATTGCTCAAAGATCCAGTAGGAGACAGAAAAACCAGTGGTAGCCACGGTGGAATATACAATAAACTTGCGGCCCAGAGTGCGCCAACCCAGAATGTAGCAGAAGAGACTGATAACAAAACTGGACAGTGCGGGGGAGATGTGGAACCAGTACTCCAGAAGCAGGGTAATGCCCAGCACGCCGCCCTCTGTCACGCCGGAGAGGGAGTGGACATTATAGATCCCGAAAGAGAGGATCGCACTGCCCAGTAATGCCATCAGGCAAGAGCGCAGGGAGAGTTCCGCCCGGATGTGAGAGAGCAGCGTGCGTATAGAGGGGATGATGCGGGAAAACATAATGATCGGAGTCCTTTCTATTTCTAAGATGATTTGCTGATGTACATTCAGTATAAACTCTGGTATAATACCAGAGTCAAGGGGGGAGGGAGAAAAATGCGAAAATATTTTCGGATCGGGGAAATATCCCGCCTGTATCATATCGGCGTGGACTCACTGCGCTACTATGAGGAACTGGGATTGATCCACCCGGCCCGGGGCGAAAGCGGATACCGACTGTACAGTATTGATGACATCTGGCGGCTGAATGTGATTCGTGAACTGCGGGAACTGGGCTTCTCCATGGAGCGTATCCGCCAGTATCTGGACCACCACACGGTGGACACCACGCTGCAGCTGCTGCAGGAGGAGCAGATCTTGCTGCAGCGGAAGCTGAAAGAGCTGCAAAAGACACAGACCAACGTGACCCGGCGCATGGAGATACTCCGGCAGGCCCAGACGCGGCCTCTGGAGCACATTGCGGTGGAACGGTATGACCAGAGGCGTTTTTTCTCCATCCACGAGGGGTATTCCGAGGAGCATGAAATGGACGTCCTCATCAAGCGTCTGGTGAATTTGGATCAGGAGCACTTCTACGTGATCGGCAACAACCAGATCGGTACGCTGGTCTCAAGAAGCGCTGTAGAGCGGACGGGGAAGCTGCAGTATGAGGCAGTGTTCCTCATGGACGAGAGCGGTGCCGGCCTCCTGCCCGGGGGAACCTATCTGACCGTCAGCTATCAGGGCCCCTATGAGCAGAGTGCCTATTGGGCGCAGCAGCTGCTGGCCTATGCTAAAGAGAACGACTGGACCCCAGTGGGAGATATATTGGAGGTGCTGTGGGTGGATATCCACACGACGGAATGTGTGGACGAGCGCATCACAGAACTGCAGCTCCGGGTAGAGCGATGAGCGAAAGAGACCGACGCCGCTGCGTCGGTCTCTCTATCTATATATGTATAAAAGTAGATGGTTCTTTATTGACTGACCATGCGGTGGGCACGGGTATAGCGGCGGAAGATGACCACATAGGCGATGATCTGCAGCACGAAGGTGATCAGCCACGACAGAGGATAAGTGAAATAGAGGGACTGGGGAGAGTGAAACGCCGGCAGACGGAATACCGTGGCGATCCAGACGATCCGCAGACCGCAGACGCCCAGAACACAAAGGACCATGGGCGTGATGGAGGCGCCGATGCCACGCAGCATTCCGGTGGCCACATCCATCAGGCCGCAGATGAAATAGGGCAGGCAGACCATGGCCAGACGGATCATGCCGTACTCGATGGCCTCGGGGGAATCGGTGATATAGATCCGCAGGAGCCACGGGCCAAAGAACCATGCGGCAAAGCCGGCTACGAGACCGGCGACGGTAACGCAGCCCAGACACAAAAACGAGATTTTCTTGACCCGCTGGTACTTGCCGGCGGCGGCATTCTGGGCCGTGTAGTTTACCGCTGTCTGGGAAAAAGAGTCCAGAATGGCGTAGACAAAGCAATCGATGTTGGCGGCGGCCGCATTGGCTGAAACCACCGTGTTGCCAAAGGAGTTGATGGAGGCCTGGATCATGACATTGGATATGGAGAAGAGGGCACCTTGTAATCCGGCGGGAACACCGATGCGCAGGATCTTGAGAAGCGGCGCCTTATAGATGTGGATCTGGGACAGGGTCAGGCGGCACTCGTCCTCCCGCCGGGTCAGCGCCCGCACCACCAGCACGGCGGAGACAGCCTGCGAAATGACCGTGGCCAGAGCGACACCTTCAACACTCATGCCAAAGCCCACAACGAACAGCAGGTTGAGCACCACATTGATGCACCCCGAAAGCGTCAGATACAGCAGCGGCTTCTTGGTGTCACCGGCGGCGCGGAGAATGGCGGCGCAGAAGTTATAGACCATGGTGAAGGTAATGCCGCCGAAGTAGATCTTCATATAGAGTGAGGAGAGGGGCAATTGTACCTCCGGAGTGTTCATCATCCGCAGCAGCGGCTCGGAGCAGAAAACACCCACGACCGTGAGGAAGATACCGCTGATGACCGATGCGGGCAGCACGGTGTGGATCGTCTCGTGCAGGGTCTTGGTGCGGCGGCTGCCGATGGCGTGGGCCACGGATACGCCGGCGCCGATGGACAGGCCGATGAACAGATTGACGATCAGGGTGGTGATGGCCCCGGTTGCGCCGACGGCGCCCACCGTCAGGCTGCCGCGGAAGCGTCCGACCACCACCAGATCGGCCGCATTGAAAAGCAGCTGAAGAACGCTGGTCAGAATAATCGGAACGGTATAGGAGAGGAGCCCGGAAAAGAGGGGACCTGTCAGCATATTGTTTGCACTTTTTTTCATTACAATCACCCAGATCTGCCAAGAGTTAAAAATGGACACAAGAAAAAGCCAGCCCGCAGGCTGACTCAACATATTTATTATAACTTTTTGTATGGAATATGTCAACGAAAGGAGTGTGTTTAAGTGACAAATCTCTGAAATAGACAAGTTTTTTGAAATAATTTAGATAGCTTTATGACTTGTTTACAGAGCGGCTGTATGCTATATTATAACCAGAAAGGGTGATACCGATGTACAGGTAAAAAACGAGAAGATCCGCCAGAAATGAGAGTGAACCACAGGCACAGATGTCACAGGATCGCCTTTGCAGTGAGCAGAGGCAAATGAGAGAACCATGGCGTTGCACGGCGGCGGATCAAATTTCCGAACATTGTCTTTCGGCTGGTGAAACTGTCCCGGCATATAAGTAGCTCGCTTACGAGAAAGATCAGACCACACAGAAGATGCTTCCGAATAGATTTGGAGCCGACAAGTTCGATGTTCGAGACTGTAGAAAGAGAGGTTGACCATAGAGTGGAACCCAACAATTTAAAGAACTGACTCTCGGCTGATTGTAAGTGGCGATTTAGCTTCAGCTGGGGGTCAGTTCTATTATGCAAGTTTGCTGCCGATCGGCAGCTTTTTTATTTTTTGAGAGTGTCTGAAATGAACGAGAAAGTGTTTTTGACTTGTGAACAAATTTGATATAAAAAGTGCGTCTATGGTGGATATGCCCTAAAAAAAGCAATAAATCACAAGAACTTATTGCAAAATAACGGGATTATCAGTTGACAGAGAATTGAGGAGTCTCTATAATATACAGCAGTGTACCCGATTTGTTCGGGAGAGATTTTTGCAAAGTTGAGAAAGGAGAAATCAATGGAAGAAAAGAAATTCCAGCCGTTTGTACCGGCGGACAAAGTGGTTCCTGAATTCACAGTATTTTCTGTGGTTCTGGGTGCCCTGCTGGCCGTGGTATTTGGCGGCGCGAACGCCTATCTGGGCCTGCGCGTGGGCATGACCGTTTCGGCCTCCATCCCCGCAGCCGTTATTTCCATGGGCGTCATTCGTAAGATTCTCAAACGTGACTCCATTCTGGAGAACAACATGGTGCAGACCATCGGTTCTGCCGGTGAGTCTCTGGCCGCCGGCGCGATCTTCACCATGCCTGCTCTGTTCATGTGGGCCAAGGAAGGCGTATGCGATATGCCCTCCGTGGTGGAAATCGGCGTGATCGCTCTGGTCGGCGGTCTGCTGGGTGTCCTGATGATGATCCCTCTGCGCAGTGCGCTGATCGTCAAGGAGCACGGTACATTGGGCTATCCCGAGGGCCAGGCCTGTGCCGAGGTCCTGATGGCCGGTGAGACGGGCGGTGCCAAGTCCACCACCGTGTTTGCCGGTCTGGGAATCGCTGCTGGCTACAAGTTCATCGCCGACGGCCTGAAGCTGTTCCCCAGCGAAGTTGACTGGTCCATCCCCGCCTACAAGGGTTCCGGTATCGGTATGGATGTGCTGCCGGCACTGGCTGGCGTCGGCTACATCTGCGGTCCCCGCGTATCCTCGTATATGTTCTCTGGCGGTGTGATCGCCTGGTTCGTTCTGATGCCTCTCATCACGCTGTTCGGCAGCGATCTGGTGATTTTCCCTGCTACGCAGACCGTGGCAGAACTGTGGGCTAAAGAAGGTACTTGGGGTATTTGGAGTACCTTCGTTCGTTACATCGGCGCCGGTGCTCTGGTGGCCGGCGGTGTCATCAGCCTCATCAAGTCCCTGCCCATGATCGTGACCACCTTCCGTGATGCGTTCAAGGATTACGGAAAGAGCGCCGGCGGTACGCTGCGTACCGAGCAGGATATTCCCATCAAGTACGTGCTGCTGGCCTGCCTGGCTCTGGCTGTCTTTATGTGGCTGTTCCCCGGCATCCCGGTCAATCTGCTGGGTGCTGTGATCATTCTGATCTTCGGCTTCTTCTTTGCAACCGTCTCCTCCCGCATGGTGGGCATGATCGGTTCTTCCAATAACCCCGTTTCCGGTATGGCGATTGCTACGCTGCTGATTGCGACCCTTCTGCTGAAGGCTACCGGCAGCGATGGTGCTAAGGGCATGGTGGGTGCGATTGCTATCGGCAGCGTCATCTGCATCATTGCCGCTATCTCCGGTGATACCTCTCAGGACCTGAAGACCGGCTTCCTGCTGGGTGCAACGCCCCGCAAGCAGCAGTACGGTGAGATGATCGGTGTCGCTGTTTCCGCAGTGGCCATCGGTGCCATCCTGTACCTGCTGAACGCCGCTTGGGGCTTCGGCAGTGAGGAGCTGGGTGCTCCCCAGGCGATGATGATGAAGATGGTCATCGAGGGTGTTATGGGCGGCAACCTGCCTTGGGCTCTGGTGCTGACCGGTGTGTTCATGGCAATCGTTGTGGAGATTCTGGGTCTGCCCGTTCTGCCTGTAGCCATCGGTATCTATCTGCCCATCCACCTGAATGCTGCCATTATGTGCGGCGGTCTGGTGCGTCACTTCGTTGAAAAGCGCAAGTACGCATCCGAGAAGGTCAAGGAGGGCGCGGTCCAGTCCGGTATCCTGTATACCTCCGGCCTCATCGCCGGCGAGGGTATCGTGGGTATCATTCTGGCAATTCTGGCCATCATCCCCGCCGGTGTGAATGCAGCCGGTGAGGCTCTGAATGTGGGCAATATCATCGATATTTCCGGTAAGTTCTCTCTGGGGAACATCGGTGGTCTGGTGTTCTTTGCCGCTCTGCTGGCCAGTATCTTCTATGTGGTCAACAAGGGTTCTAAGGCTGCAGAGAAGGACGCTAAGTAACATAGCGTACATATTGTTTGCAAAACAGCTGACCGGGCTATATACTTTTGTATATGGCCCGGTTTGTTTGTAAAGGAGGCATCGCCATGGCAAAAAAGAAACAGGAGAATTATCTGGACTATGTACCGATGATCTCGGATAAGAATACGTGGGATGTGGAAGACGAGCAGGTGACCGTGCATATGGTGCACCGCGGCTTCTACGCAGCAATTGCCCAGAAGATTTTTCATCGTCCGAAGATCAGCCACATTCATCTCGATGAGCGAGGCAGCTATATCTTCCAGCAGATCGACGGTGTGCGTACCGTCGGAGAGCTGGCGGAACTGATGAAGGAGAAATTCGGCGAAGATCCTGCACTCTACAACCGTTTGGTGCAGTATATGCGTGTGCTGCACAACAACGGATTCATCGTCTATCGGAAGAAGGGTGAATGAGATGGGGCTTTGGCAAATCATCGGATTGGGTCTGCTGTTTGCAGTGCTGGCGGCGGTGTTGTTCATCTGGGGGATGAAGAAGGAAGAGGACCCCAGTGTCGCCGTGGAACGCCGCCTGTTAGATGCGGCCGGCAGTAAGGTGGAAAAGTATCTTAAGAAAAACGAGAGCATCACCACCGCCGAGATCGAAAGGCTGATCACGGGGACGAAAGTGAATGTACCCTGGTCTCGGAAGCGGGTACAAATACAAAACGCCAAGCTCTTTACCAAGAGTTTGCTGCCGTATCTGATGCAGCAGCAGATCATCGAAGAGGTGGACAAAGGGACCTATCGTCTGCAGCGTAAGTAAAGAGCAAGAAAAATCCCACAGACCGAAGTCTGTGGGATTTTTGTATCTTATGTCACAGGCCGGATGGATGCGGCACGAAAGGTCTTCCGCTGATCGTGGTGCGGCTCTGGCAGGGGGGACGGTTCGCCCCTTTTTCAGAACCAAGGGCATTCCCTGTTCGGGCCTTTTGCGGGGTAAGGCTTTGAACCCGCGGCGTTTCGGATCTGAAGTTTCAAGCTCACGGCTTTTTAAGGAAGTGGCAGTTCAGACGCAGAATTTTGCCGAATCACCCATTGCCATCGGTCTTTTTTCTCCGGAAGAGCAACCCGCCGGAGGTGCACAGCAGCAGCGTACCCGGCACGACATAGGGCAGGGCACCCGTTCCACCGGTTTCCGGAAGCTCCAGACCGGACATATTGACGCAGAGGACCTCGTGCGGTGCACCGGTCGTCGGCCTCAAGGGCACGGTGATCGTGTCACCGGGGACGTCGTTCATGGAAACGGAGTAGCCGTCGTGGTTGGTCTCCTGTACCACCACATCGGTGTTGATCGGCAGCTGCGGCACCGTCAGCGTTTCCCCGTGCCGCAAAGAAACGGCAGCGGTGTAATCCTCTCCGCGGGGCTCAAAGTGCAAAGTTACATCCCGCAGTGTGCCGTCTTTGGACACGGTGGCTGCAACCGCTCCGCCGGCAAAACCCTGAGGGGCTTTGAGGGTGAGGGCAAAGGGAAATTCCCGCTGCTTGTCGCTGTCACTGGGAGCGCCGGTGGGGCGATCCGTGCGGTATACCTGTTTGGTCACCTGTAGGGTTGCCGTAGGCTGCAGCTTGCTCTTGTTGGTACAGCTCACCTGCACGGCGTGGTCGGCGCTGATCGTGGCGGCCGTACGATCCAGAAGTGTACCGTTCACCGGGGCCTGTTGCTCCTCCTGCAGACGGACATCGTAGTTTTCACGCTGATCATCGGGCAGCTTTTCCTCTACCGACATGGGATAGCCCTCCGGCAGACCGGTGATGATGACCGTTTCACCGGGATAGAGGAAGAGATCGGTCTTGGGCTCGCCGCTGTGCGCATCGGGAAGAAACTGGATCGGTTCGCTTGGACGGGAAATACCGGAAGGTGTATTGAAATAGGTGGCCGTGATCGGCTGCGTCAGGGCACCGCCTTCTGCCGGAAAGTCCTTGATCCATAGGGCGAAATTGAATTTCGTGTCTGCGCTGGGGAGAACATCGCCCTCCACCAGTTTTGTGAGGGAAAAGGAGCCACGGGGAGCGATCACGGTGTCGGCATGGTTGGTGACGGTGATGTTGTGGGTGGCGCCGGACTTGATTCCCACAGTGTTGCCGATGCCGCTGTATTCCTGAGGCGTACCGTCACCGTAGGGGATCAGGGAATCCGTGTCCTGCTCCACCGTGCCGGTATAGGTGGTGGTGTATCGATGGACATCCCCCTCGGGCAGGATTTCCGAGATTTTGTATATGGTCCCGGGAAGCAGCTTCAGATGAATCGTCTGATGGTGCTGCACGGCGATCTGTCCGTCGGCATCCTTAGGCAGATGGAACTGCGGCACAGCATTCTGATCGGGGATGGGATCTCCCGGATTCAGGATCCAGTAGGGCGCACCTTCATGCAGAGGGATCCAAGTGCGCTGCGTTCCATCCCACAGCTCAATTTTCATACTGTAGGGAACTCCCAGAATCGGGCGGTTTTCAGTGGTATGCAGAGCCTGTTTGGTGATGTTCAGACTGGACAGTGCCCCCAGATCATTCTCAAAATCGATCCAGTTGAATTCGTTGGTTCGGCGGGATGTCAGGACTGCCTGATGGAGGATCATCTCATCAGAGGCGATCCGCCGCAGGGGAGTTTCGGTTTTTTTGCCGTGAAACTCGTATCCTGGAGAGTTATACATGGGCGGAACCAGCTTTCGCTTTTTCCCGTTGGAATCGGTAACCACCATATGGGTCCCCGGGTCCTCTTCCTTGCCGCTCCACGCCATGACCTGCGGCTCTTGTTGATCCGGAAGCATGATCTCACTGACATAAATTTTGACCCGGTCTTTTTCGGCCATGCCGGCATTTTTCAGGTTGATGACATTGACGAAGTCGGCGCGTTGGCCCGGCTTGAGCCAAAGTCGGCCGTTTCTGTCCGTTTTGCCTACGCCAACGGGTGTACCACCCGACAGAGGATCATCGCCCGGCTCCCATTGGATGAGGGTGTACGATGCGTTGGACAGTGGCTTCTTAGTTTGGCCCGGATACTGGATCTCAGCCTGAAACTGGTAATGCAAATGGTCTGTGGAAGCGGCGTTTCCGTCATTGGCCAGCCGTTTGCCAACAACGAAGCCGTGTGCCACAGGGACCAGGTTGAAGTGGATCTCGCAGTTGGAAGCACCTCTGCCGCGCTCAAGATAGAAGAATTGGAATTTGTGCTGACTGAATCGGCCGAATCCGGCCTTTTCCCGTGCCTCGGAGAGAGCATCGTCGCTCATGCTGTGGGGATCATCGAGGCCGTAAAGGTTGGGCTGGTGATGTGAGCTGTGGCTCATGGGAGGTGCGTTGGTAAGGACTTCGCCGGTCCGGAAATTGATGCTGCCGCCGTAGCGGTCATGAATTCCGCCCAGATCCAACACAAGATTTCCGTCAATAAAGACCCATACATCGTCGTCGCCGTTGAATTCGAAGATCATGTCGCGCATTGAGGTATGATGACCGTCGGCATCAGGGACTACGCCGCCGATGGGGATCACAAAGTCGGCTTCGATGGACATTCCAAAATGGTACTGCTTCGTTTTTTCGTTGGACGCAGGGTCCGCCGTAGGGCGATTAGCCTCTGTATACGTGTTGAAAGGGAGAAATTTGGGATTATCGCCCACGGCGGGAGTGCTGGGCAGTGCCGGCTGTTCATAGACGATGAAATTTGCACCGTCGCTGTAGGCGGGCTGTGTGCCGCTGGCGGACCCTTCAGAGGCTACGGTGGCAAAGTTCACCATGGAGTCATAGCGGTAGTAGCCGTCTTTGTCCAGCCAGAACAGCCGATCCAGATTTGTGTGGAGCTGCCGGATCATGCCTGTCCCGCCATATGTGTCAAAATCGGCTTTGCAGAGCTCGGGATCAAACAAGTAGTTCAGGGACTGTCCCTGCACAGTGGGATAGCCGTCAGAGCCTATCTTCGTATCCACGATGCCGGTGTAGATGCCGCCATCAGGGCCGGTCCACTTATTGTAGTCCTCGGCGCGGTCGTCTCCAAGAACGAACTGCAAATTTTTCCCCTCATTGATTTTCTCGTGAGGGCCAAAGGAATCGCCGGAGTTGTAGTTGAAGAGATTGATGACCATGCCCTTGTCTCGGGTGGAGTCTCGGAGGTGTATGGAGGGTGGACCGTTGGTGCTGATCTTTGAATAGATCAGCCGCAGCCGTGTGGTCTCTGTCAGTTCAATCTCTTTTTTCTCCGGTGTGACAGCATAGACTTTCTCGTCACGGGTGATGATGTGTGTGACTTCGTTTTCGCCCTTGCGCTCGTTGACGTAGGCTTTTCCAATATAGTGATAGGTGTTGCTCTTGGGCCAAAGGTCAATGTTGCCTGTTGAAACGGAACGCCCTGTTTTTCTGACAATGCCCGGATTCTGACCGTTCGGCGCATCGGCGGAGGAGAGGGGCTTGTCCTGAGTGCTCATGTACTCTACAGGGATTTCATGTACTTTTTTATAAATGAGGCGAATCGAATCTTTCGGATGTTCGCCATAAAAATCCGGCTGGGGATGTATTTCCTGTCGGGCACTCCAATCCGGACCGCTTTTTGTGATGTAGAACCATTTTCCACCCTCATAAGACAGTCCGTAGATGCGCTTTTGATAGTGGCCGTCCCGCATGAAGTAGGCTTTGCTGTCAAACTGATATCCGGGGAGCTGGGGGGAGTTCCCTGATGTCGAGGAGAAGTCGAGTCGGATATGGTCGCCACCGGGATGCTCTTGCTGGATGTCCATATCCTCTGGAGACAGCAGTATATCGTGTTCCCACTCATCCACGCACTGGACCTTGATTTTCATCTCCGGCCGATCCTTAAAGGTGATGGTGAAGGTGGAAAAGCTGTCCACAGAGAAGATGGTCGTAAAAGAAGCCTCTTCTCTCTCCTGTAATAGCCCCTTGTTGGCATCGACTACGGTTTCAAGAACAATTTTGGACTGGGGGGCTGCGCTGTCGGAGTTCTCGTCCGGAGACGGAAGGGCGACAGGTTCTCTATGGTGCTGTACCTGGACACTGCGCGGATCAGCGGCGCGGGGCGTCAGATCAGTTGTTTCCAAGGCAACGTACACCGGCGCAGACGGTTCCATTTTGTCCCCTGCTTTATTATAGAGCGAGATGTCCAGCGCGGTGATATGATCGTAGAGGATTCCTGCTGCATCCACACGCTCCACTGCCTGAACAAACACAGGGGATTCTTCCGGCAGCAGCTCCGCTCTGACCGACACATCGTCCGGCAGCGTTCCGGGAAGGGCGTACACACTGACACGGATGCTTGCGTTCAAATCGGTGGTGCGGCAGTCGGTATAGTCTGCGGGGATGTGCCGGGGCAGTTCGTCCGCCAGAGGGGACTCCGGCCGAGTCTGCGAGGTTTCGGACGGCGGCTCGTTCCCACTGTCCGGAGATACCGGCGCGGCAACCTCTTCCGATGCCGACCCCGGTTGATGCGCTGTGGTTGCACTTTGGTAGCAATCTTTTGTATGGATGTGCTCATTTTCTGTACAGACCAACTGACGATGCCAGCAATCATCAGAATGTGTGTGCAGTGAGTTTTCCTCCTGCGTGCAGATCAGCTGTTTTTGGTAACAGTCCTCTGTGTGCTGGTGTTCCGACAGCGCACAGAGCAGCTGACCGCCGATCGCTGTATCAGAAGTGGCATAAGCATCTCGCATCAGCGACCAGACGGTACCGATGCCGACCGCCAGCACCAGGGCAGCCAGTATCGGATAGGTCCATCGCTTTTGGTTGTGCGGGTACTTTTTTTCGGGGGAATTTGGCGTCTTTTGCTTGGGCATATCGTGCCTCCTTTAAGGTTGGTCTACATAAATTCAGATGTATTTGTGGATATCGTGGGGAAGGAACAAACGGGAATGGCATCCGCACTGAATAATCGCAGACAGCTTTTCAGGCGTTGCTGATTCAACATCCGCTCGGATGCGGGATGTTCCTGTGGATCACATTAGCTCAGGTATCTGACAAGCAGAAAAACTCCCCGGAGCAGAGGCGGGAAAGAAGAGAGACCATCTCGCACAGCGGGGAGTGTATCCGTTTGTTTAGAAAAAGGGGGATACTGATGCAGTGTCAACCCCAGAGCTCTGTGCTGTCCAAACCAGAGATGGCGGTGACGGTCGGGCCTCCAAGCGGTCTGACCCCTCTGTGAACATAGAAGCCCGGAAACCATTGACTCTCGAAGACAGGACGTCCTGCCGCCCCAGATGGTTCGCTTTCCAGATTCCCGTGAATGCTGTGGAACCCGCATCAAAGCGCAAGGTGCTTTTATAAAAAAGAGACGATCCGAAGATCGTCTCTTTTTGGCGCAGAAGGAGGGATTTGAAAATTTTCATGTCCCCCAATAGGCTCTTACATTGCAACGATATCAGAATGAAACACTGTGTAGACGATGGACTTTATATCTTGTCGATTTTCTTATCATACCAGATAATAGAAGTATTTCAAGTGCAAAATTCAAAAAGGAGATCTGATATGGTGAGAGAGCACATTAAAGAGTCTAAAAGCTATCGTGCAGCAAAGGAAATGACGGTAGAAGATTGGTTTGACATCTGGCAAAAAGATTATTTGATAAATGTAAAACCTTCTACTGTGGTTTCTTATCGGCAAAGCAGCGGGCATATACTGCCCGTGTTGGGAGAGATCAGGCTACAGGAGCTTGAACCGCATATGGTGCAGCACCTTATTACCGTACTGCGAGAAAAAGATCTGTCGCCCAAAACAATTCATAACGTCCACGGTGTTTTACATCGGGCGCTTCAGCAGGCATTACAAAATTTTTATGTTGATTTTAATGCAGCAGATTTTGTAACGCTGCCTCGTGTAGAGCGTCCAGAGCTGGAGGTGCTGGATGTTGCTGGGACAAAGCGCTTTCTTCGATACATACAAGGAGAGAGATATGAAGATGTATTTCGCTTCATCCTTTTTACGGGAGTCCGCGAAGGGGAAGCACTGGGCCTTACATGGGATTGTGTGGATTTTGCGAAAGGAAAGATAATGATAAAGCGCCAACTGCAGCGGGAAAAAAAGCGCGGAGGAAAATATGTGTTAGCATCGCTAAAAAATGATCGCCCGCGCAAGTTATTTCCTGCGCCACAGGTTATGACCGAATTGGAAAGATATCAGAGGAAGCAACTGCGTTGGAGACTCCGGACGGGGTCAGAATGGAAAAATACGATGAATCTTGTGTTCACGCAAGATGATGGAGCTCACATCTGTGCTCCTACAATCTTAAGAGACTTTAAGCGCATTGCTGCCCAAATTGGACAGCCAGCGTTGCGAATACATGATCTGAGACACAGCTATGCAGTGGCAGCACTGCAAGCAGGAGATGATATTAAAACATTGCAATATAATTTGGGACACGCTACAGCAGCATTTACATTAGATGTTTACGGGCATTGTACCGATGATATGCAGCGAGCATCATCGGATCGGATGGCTGAGTACATATCAAAAATTATGGCAATAGGGTAATCCTGCCTTTCTCTCCCTACACCCCCGACCACGGCATGACACGGTGATCGGGGGCATATATGGGCGGTGTCGGTGTGATGAGCCGCAACGCTCTTTCCTTCATAAGGCCACTGGTGCGCACCGGTGGCCTTACTCAATATTTCCAGCTTCGGCCTACCAGCCGAGGCTGTTTTTATATGCTCACATCAAATCATCAAATCATAATGGAGGAAATGTACCATGAAAATCATCGTCATCGCAATCGTTAATCAGAAAGGTGGCGTCGGAAAAACGACCACCACACTTAACCTCGCATCGGCTCTGGCCATTATGGGCAAACAGGTGTTGGTGCTGGATCTCGATCCTCAGCGCAATGCCACCACGGCATTGCACGGAGGACAGGACTACAGCGGAGTTAGCATCTCCGATCTGATCTACTGCACGGTAGCAGGTCTCCCCTACGATCCAGCAACATTGATCCTCTCCAATGCGGTGGAACACATTGACTATCTACCGGCCACGCCTATGCTCTCTACAGCTCCCACGCTGATGGCCACAGCTAAGGATAGCGCTGCTGTCCTGTCGCACATCCTACAGCATCCGTATTTTAGTAAATATGACTATGTGCTGATGGACTGCAAGCCCTCTCTGGATCTGCTTGTCAGCAATGCACTGTCCGCTGCGGATCAGGTCATCATCCCGGTAGAGCCGGAGGACTACGCCGTTGATGGTCTTGCAGATCTACTGGACACGATCGATCAGATCCAGGAGCGTCATAACGACAATTTGACAATCAACGGGATCTTGATCTCCAAGGCAAACATGGTACGCAGTAAAGCAAAGCGCATGGAGGCCGCTCTGCGAGAAACCTTCGGAGCGCTGGTCTACAACACTGTGCTGCCTAATCTTGCTGAAATTGGCAATGCTCAGGATAAGCACCACAGCGTGGTGCAGGAGCGCAATAGTCGATTGGGTAAGTTGTATATGGATCTGGCAGAGGAGGTAATTGCAAGATGAATCTGAGAAGGAGAACAGCTGAAAAAGAGCTGCGTTTATCTGATGGATACATCAAAACAAAAGAGGAGTACGAGGCTACCGGCGCAACATACCTCGGGTCATTAGGCCAAGCTGCTAAGGCTGGCTACTACACAATCGCAGCTTGTCAGCGCTGTGGGCAGCCCGTACAGTCGGAAGAATTGCAGATAATCCAGCACTTTGCCATGTTTGCAGATTGCTATGCCGATCAGTGCTTGATAGTTAATAAGAAGAAACGGCGGCCTTGCCTGCCGGTGTTTTACAGAGAGGAGAAATTATGACCGGACTGGAAAGGTTGAAAGCCAGGCAAGCCGGAACTGCGCCGTTGCCCAGCAACAGCAATATCATTGATTTGCTCAGCAATCCTGTAGCTGTAGCGAACGCACATGAGGAAGATGTGCAGCAGATTGATCTTATGAAGCTCCATGATTTTGGGGCACATACATTCTTGCTTCGTGAGGATGAGACATACAAAGCGCTGGTGTCCAGCATCACCGAAACTGGCATCCGTACCCCTTTGCTTGTCCGCCCCTATCCTGTCATGGGTGAATTTGAAATCATCTCTGGCCACCGGCGCCGGAGAGCTGCACAGCAGGCAGGGTTAACAACGGTACCCTGCATCATTGTCCAGCTCGACGATGATGCAGCAACGATCCTTATGGCAGAGAGCAACATCCAGCGGCCGGACTGGCTGCCGAGCGAAAAGGCGAAAACCTTCGCAGCTTGGTTGACAGCAGTCCAGAAAAAAACTGGCATTTCACAGGGGCAGCGCTCTGATCTAACTTCGGGAACCGAGTTCCCGAAGTTAGGTTCCACTCCTGCCGGTGCAACTTCGGCAACTGAGTTGCCGAAGTCCGGTTCCACTTCTGCTGATGGAACTTCGGGAACCGAGTTCCCGAAGTCTGGGTTCTCTCCTGCCGATGGAACTTCGGGAACCGAGTTCCCGAAGTTAGGTTCCACTCTTGCCGATGCAACTGCGGGAACCAAGTTCCCGCAGACCGGTGCTTCCCCTGCCGATGCAACTGCGGGAACCGAGTTCCCGCAGACGGGACGGAATAGGGATGTTGCAGCAGCTAAGTGGGGAATCTCCGGCAAAGTGTTTTCTATGTACATCAAGCTTTGTGATCTGCTACCGGAGCTGTTGACCATGGTTGATGAGAAAAAACTCACAGTAAAGGCCGGGTATCAGTTGGCGTTCCTGACGGCGCAGGAGCAGAACATGGTGCTGGAGTTTACCAAAGAGAGCGGAGAGAAAATCAATCCAAGCAAGGCGGAAGATATTCGCTGTGCTGCCAGCGAACATCATCTTACTCTGGAATGGCTGGAATCCCTTTTTTCTGCGAAGCAGGATGTAGGGAAAGTGAGCATATCATTTGACAGTGCGGTGCTCAAAAATAAAGCCACCGTAAGAACGGCGCTGAATAATGCGGATGTTCTGGAAAAAATCGAGGCAATCATTGCACGATACGCTGCAGATCACGATTTGCCTTTGGAGTGAAAGGACTGGTTATACATATGAGCAAGTACGTATCCTACACCGTTGAGTATATGCTTGACGAGCACCAAGCCGCACAACTCGAAGAAATCCGGAAAGCATGGATTGCAAGGGGCAATGCAGCTACAAGCGAACAGGTTTTTGAAGCCCTTATGCGCGAAGGGGCGGTCTACGATGTAGCGGAAAAGTTAGCGTATGAAGAGTGGAGATACGAATTGAGAGACAGTTTTCCGCTCCGTGATAAAGTCTACGAAGAAACAAAAGCAAGATTGAATACTGAAAGCACAGAAAAGAATGATGAATAATCCTTATGAGCAAATGTGGCAATCGGCACAGGCCAAAGCGCAACAAGAAGAGCAGCGAAAGGCCCTCCCATCTGTAGATGAGGCGATTGCGGAGCTACCGCTGATGCAGTTGGAGGATTTTCCCAGTGGGCCGTATAATCGTTATAAAATCTATGGCGGGGATCAGCGTGATGAACTGCGAGAGAGTATTCGAAATCACGGCATCTTGGTGCCGTTGATTGTTCGACCTCTGGCAGGCGGAGGATACCAGATTATTGCCGGAAAAAATCGTCGATCGGTTGCTGAAGAGTTGGGCTATACCTCAGTCCCATGTATCATCAGGGAACTGGACGATGACGAGGCCTTAATGCAGCTCAACATCACGAATCTGCAGCATCGACAACTGCTTCCCAGCGAAAAAGCCTATGCCTATCGCTTGGAAGTAGAGGTACGCAATAGGCAGGGTTTGAAATCTTCAACTTGTGGACAACTTGGCCACAAGTCGAGAAACTTAATTTCAACAAAGGAAAGTGGCCGACAGATCCAACGATTGATCCGGCTGACCTATCTGACAGAAGAATTTTTGCTGGATGCAGTGGACACAAAATTGCTATCTTTGGGGGCAGGAGAAATGATATCTTTTCTCTCAGCGCAGGAACAGCGACTGGTTTCGCAATACTTTTTTGAGCAGAAAGGTGGAGAGGTAAAATATCGGCAGGGGCGTCGGCTATCGATCAAGAACGCACACATGCTGCGAGAATTACATGATAGCGGCACATCCATAGATGAACTGACATTAGATTCCCTTCGGGAGAAGACCTCTACCCGATATCGTAAGCTGCAGCTGAATATGACGGAGATTCGGCGCCAGTGGCCAGAGCTGGCGGGGATGACGGAGAAGGAGGTTACAGCGCTGATTAAGGATGCATTGGAGGCCTACTTCGCATCAAAATAATAACCGCAAACCCCCATTTAGATTTTTAGGCACAATCTAAATGGGGGTTTAGACAGGTCTAAAAGCTGCTTTTTACCTCATTTTCAGCTCACCGCAGGTGGTTTTTCTCCGGAAAACCCCACAAAATGCGGAAACGCATTTCGTAGGGCAGGATAAGGCGTGTTCCACACGCCGAAAAACAGCCGGAAGGCAAAGCCTTCCGCAGTGTTCCACATCGGTTTAGTGTGTTCTGCTTGTGTTCCACCGCTTTTTTGATATAATATAGCTATCATGTAAAAGCGAGAGGGTAGGAGGTGTAAAAAAATGTGTGAATATGAGATGCCGGCAAGCTATCAAGTCGAGACCGGCGACTCCCTTACGGCAGAAGAGCGCCGGAGCAATTGGGAACTGGCCATTGGATTAAATGAAGTAGATGGACTGCAGCCCTCTGCATATTTGCATGAGGTCAAAGAGGAAAATATCTCAGGGCATACATCGTACCATGAGGTCGAAGAGAAGCTAAAACATTACTATCATACTCATCGTGGGGTGCTGGATGAGAAGACCCAGGAATGTGATCTGGTATCCGCTCGGATTGCAGAGCTGCTGGCGACCCCGGATTTTTCGTTGCACCCGGCTTTTCTAAAAGCCATACACGGTAGACTGTTTGAAGGAATCTATCTGAATAATGGATTTGGGAAGTTGATTCCTTTTGCCGGGATCTGGCGCACAGTAGCGATAACGAAAAGTGAACCGATTCTGCATGGCGCATCGGTTGCTTACGGAGCGCCCTATGCACTGGCAGATATGTTGGATTACGATTTCTCCATGGAGCAACAGGTCAACTATACTACGATGTCCAGTGTACAACAGATTCGCCAGTTAGGTAAATTTTGTAGTCATATCTGGCAAGCCCATCCTTTTATGGAGGGAAACACAAGGACGACAGCAGTTTTCTTTGAAAAATATCTGCGGACACTTGGCTGGCAGGTAAATAATGATTTCTTTAAGGATCATGCGGTTTACTTCCGCAATGCGCTGGTCTTGGCCAATCACAACGACATCAAAGCTGGAATTTCTGGGGATAGTTCATATCTTGAGGCATTCTTTTCCAAGCTGCTGTTGGATAAAGACCTTACGTTACCTGAAATCTTACCTCGATAAATGTGAATAGCAAAAGAGGATTACCGGTTGGTAATCCTCTTTTTGTATGCGCAAATTGAAAACAGCAAGCGAGTATGATACAATCATTAAAAACAGAGAAAATTAACGAAACATAAGGAGGAAGAAAAATGAAAAAGTTTTTTGCTCTGCTGATGGCAGCTATGATGCTGCTGTCGATCACCGGCTGCGGCGGCAAGAAGGACAAGGAGACGCACACCCACAAAGAGAAGGAGATGTATGTCTCCGTCGATAAGGATGGGCACAAGACCGTGGTTGACAAGGACGGCAAGGCCATCACCGAGTTCTCGTTCGACAAGGATGGCAACATCATCGGCAAGGACGGCAAGATTGCGATCCCCGCAGAGAAGGCCAAGAATCTCCCCAAGCCCCCGGCCAAGCTGGACGGCAAATCCGTCTATGTGTCCACCGACAAGGATGGAAAGAAGCAGGTCGTGGATGAGAGCGGCAAGCCCGTGGAAGGATACACCGTGGACGAGAGTGGAAACATCTCCGACGCCAGCGGCAAGACGGTGGTTGACTCCAACGACGTGACGGCTCCTCCGGCAATGCAGGATAGTTCTTCTTCCGGCTCTTCCTCCAGCTCCGGCTCTTCTTCCAATTCCGGTTCGTCTTCCGGCAGCTCTTCCTCCAGTTCTTCTTCTGGTTCCGGTTCTTCCTCCGGCAGTTCCTCTTCTGGTTCTTCCTCCAGTGGCGGCAGCTCCAGCTCCAGCTCCGGTGGTTCGTCCAGCGGTGGTTCGTCCAGCGGCAGCGGATCTGGCAGCTCTTCCGGTGGCGGATCTACCCCTGCACCTGCCCCGGCTCCCGCACCTGATCCCGAACCGGCTCCGGAACCTGAACCTCCCGCTCACGTCCATAGCTTTGATATCCCTGTGTATCGGACGGAGATCGTGGATGATTATGAGTATCACTCTTATTGCAAAGATTGCGGGGCAATTATGGATAATTGGACTCAAGAGGAAGTTACAGAACATTCAATGAATCATGCCTTAAATGGAGAAAGTGGTCGTTGGGCTACTGGAAATATCAAAGTTGGTTCCCATGAAGAACAAGTCATCGATCACTACGAGTGCTCCTGCGGAGCGGCCCAGTAAGATCATTCTCATGATACATAATAGATAACTGAATATCGTGTTTTCTGAGGAAGTACCTTTGAGGTACTTCCTCTTTTTATATATCAAAATTCAAACAGAAAGAAGGTAATACGGTGAAGAAGAGAGTGTTCTCCGCTCTCCTGTCTGTGATCCTCGTATTGGGATTGGTTGTACCGGCGTTTGCTATCACCGGCACGGTGACAGCCACCATTCAAGATGGCGGCTATGCCTACGGCAACTCTTTCGGTGACGCCTCCATTTCAGACGGCTATCAGAACTGCCGGTGGATGTGTATGGAGCCGGACGGAAATCCGCCCCAACCGGGACATAGCTTTTCCATTGAAGAGGTCGGCGGTCTATATCGCACCTTTGCGTGGATGGCACAGGTCGAGTTGGAGAAAAATTCGCACCCCACGTATCCGTCCGCTGCATGGGATCGGTTGTGGAACATCCACCATGCTGTAGCGCAGCACAACGGAACGAACAACCATGTTTGGTATCCGCCTCAACAGGCGGTCTATCAGGAGGCCGTCAATTACGACACGTCGCAGATCCCGTCCGACTTTGTGGCTTTTCGTGGGTATCCCAGCAGCCACGGCGGCGACCAGATCTGCCTGTTCTGGGGCTACAATCCGCCCCCTCCCGACGGCTACCTCGCCCTGCGAAAGACCAGTGCAGATCCCGGCTGGACCAATGGCAGCGAGAGTTACTCCTTGGCCGGCGCTGAATATGGCGTGTGGCGATGGGGCGAGTGGATCGGCAATGACAGCAAACGTGCCGCTACCCTCACCACGGATGCCTATGGCAACTCCAACACGGTGACACTGGATGGCGAGTACTACTATGTGAAAGAGGTCAAGGCCCCCAAAGGATTTCAGCTGGACCCGACCGTGCATGTGGCCTACATGACGCCGGGACAGACAACGATCTTGGAGGTATCCGACGTCCCCATGAAGGGCGATGTGAATCTGAAAAAGGTCAGTGCAAATCCGGAAGTCACCGAAGGGAACAGCTGCTATTCGCTGGCCGGGGCCGAGTACGCCATCTACTATCACGAGTCCGATATGAACGCAGATCGGAACCGGCTGGCCACCCTCACCACGGACGCCAACGGCAACTCCAACACGGTGACGCTCCCCTATGAGGAGTGGTACTGGTATAAGGAGGTCAAAGCCCCCAAAGGCTTTGCACTTGACCCGGCTCCCAAGTGGTTCTATATGAATCGTGAAGGGACAACGACCATTCAGGAATCCGATGTGCCGCTTCTCGACCCCGCTCCTGTGATGGTGAAGAAACAGAGTACTGACGGAACGGGCGGCAAGCCTCTGGTCGGCGCAGAATTTACATTTAGATACTATGATGGCTACTATGATACGGTAGAAGAAGCAGAAGCCAGCGGCAGCCCTACTCGGAGTTGGGTATTTCGGACGAACGATAAAGGCTTTGCTACCTATGACCCAACATTCTTAGTTTCTGGTGATCCATTCTACAAAAATGAGTATGGCCAAGCCAGTCTTCCCTACGGTACTCTTTTGATTCAGGAAACCAAGGCTCCGGAGGGCTACATCATCGACCCGACGGTACGTTTGGAGCAAATCAAAGATGATGTGTCTGGCGGAGGTGGAACAACGCCTACTCTCAACGCTCCCATCGTCCCCAACACCCGCTATGGCCGGTTGGTGGTGGCCAAGACCGCCATCAACGGCAGCGCCGAGGGGTGGAACTTTGAGGTATATGACAGCAACAAACAGCTGTTGGAAACCATCACCACCGGTGCGGACGGCAAGGCCTACAGCCGCTATCTGGATCTGGGCAAATACTATGTCCGCGAAGTCCACGATCATAGCGACAAGTATTGGACGTATGATGTAGAGGCCGAGCGGGTGGCCGAGGCCGTGTACGACGAAGATACTGTCGTCAAGTACACCAATGAGCAGTTTGGCCGCATGGCCATCAAGAAGACCATGGAGAATACGTCCGGCCCGCTGGATGGTTGGCAGTTCCACGTGACCGGCGGCCCGGACAATGTGGATCTGATGCTCACCTCCGGCAAGGACGGCACGATCACCTCCGATAAACTGCGCCCCGGCACATATACCGTGGAGGAGATCCTGCCCAAGGACAGTCTCTATGTCTGCAAAACCGAAAATCCCCAGACCATCACTGTGGTGGCCGGTGAGACGGCAGCGGTACACTTCACCAATGCCCTGCGCCCCGGGGAGATCGATCTTACAAAGCTGGCCTCCGATAACGGGCAGGCGCTGGCAGGCGTGACGTTCTGTTTGGAGTGGTCGGAGAACGGAAAGACATGGCAGCCGGTGGTCTATGCCGCCGGCACGGATATTGTCAAAGGCGGCTGCAATAACCCCGATGTTGTGGACGGATGCCTTGTCACCGGCGATGATGGGCGGCTGTCATGGGGCAATCTTGATCCGAGATTGACCTATCGCCTCACCGAGCTGGAGACAGCAGACGGCTATCAGCTGCTGCCGGGTACTGCGTGGTCAGGCAAGCTGCCGACGGACACGCTGCACGTGGCACTCAATGTGGTCAATCAGCCGGTCTTTACCATGCCGACGACAGGCCAGATGACACAATACGGATTCATTGCATTGGCCGTAGTCTCTGCTGTCTTTGGTTTGATAGGCCTCAACAGATACAGGAGAAAATATGATGAATAAACTATGGTGGATCATCGGAGGTGCAGCAAGCATCCTTGTGGTGGCAGCATTGCTGTTATCATGGTTTTTTAGTGCAGATGATAGCGACTATGACGAGTATAACGAGTATGATGATTGTTTATGAGTAGAGGAGGAAACGAGACAATGAACCATATCAAGAAAGTGCTGGCAGTGTGTCTTACACTGCTGACAGTGCTGAGCTGCATCCCTGCAGCCTTTGCAGCCACAGTGCCGGAGGCCACGATCGATCCGGCCAAAAAAGGCAGCCTGACCATCTATAAGTACGACATGACCAATGCCCGAAAGGACGGTGTGTGGCAGGACGACAGCTTTATTTCCACCGGTATGCGGGAGAGCTACGTGGAAGATACCCTGGGCAATGCCATCCGTAAAGGCGATGCCAACGGGCAGAAGGATAACGCTCTGGGCAATGGCGGCAATTCCAACGGCTATGCAATCAAGGGCGTAGAATTTACAACCATCCGGGTGGCTGAGATCACCACTTTCACAGAGAACACAAAGGACGGGCATCAGACGCAGGTGCTCTACGCCTTTCATAAGACCCGGTCGAAAGAATTTCTGGACGCCATCGGCCTATCCAATGGTGCAAAGCGATACACCAATGCAGACAAGCTGAGCAAGGACAATTGGTACTATACCAGCGGCACGCTGAATGAGGCACTGAACAAGGCCTTGGCCGCAAACGCCACCTCCGTTAAGAGTGCGCTGGAATCCTATGTGATTGCATCTCCGCGCCGCTGGACGATGCCGCTCACCGATGAAAACGGTAAGAGCATGGTGACCGGGCTGCCTGTGGGCTTGTATTTGACCGTGGAAACCAAAGTCCCGGAAATGGTGACATCCACCACAAATCCGTTCCTTGTCTCCGTCCCCATGACTACCGTAGACGGAGATAAAAACAGCGTCTCCCACAACGGCGGCACACAGTGGAACTATGACATCACCGTTTACCCGAAGAATGAAACTGGCATTCCCACACTGGAAAAAACTGTGCGTGAAGCCAGTAAGGACACTGGAAAGAACAATGGATCTGACAGCATCACCGATGGTTTTGCCCACAACGCCACCGGCTCTGCGGGGGATACCATGGAATATCAGGTAATCAGCACGCTGCCCACCATTACCTCCAATGCAACGAACCTGACCACCTATAAGTTCTATGACACTCTGTGCGCAGGTCTCTCTTATAACAAAAATGACGTGAAAATCGAGATTTTCAAGGACAAGGACTGCACCAACCGAGTGGCCACATGGTCGCAGAGCGATAAGACCCCCAAATTCTCGGTGAATTATTCCAGCGATGATCGGCACATGACTGTGGATATCAATGCTGCTGGCAGAGCCGAAATCAACGGAGAGACAGCCAACGCCAACGGCCTGCTCTATAAGGGCTATTCCAATTACACGATGCGCCTTACCTACTCTGCTACAATCAACTCGGATAACAGCTTTGTATATGGCAACGGCGGCAACAACAACGAAGTGGTGCTGACCTGGAAACGCACCTCCAGCAATTACTACGATACATTGGTGGATGACTGCCATGTGTACTCTTTCGGCGTGGATCTGACCAAGCTCTTTTCCGATAAGGACGCAGCAGCCGCCGATAAAGAGGGCCTGTATGGCAAGGTACAGTTTAAGGTCAAAAATGCCACGGATGGATATTTTGTGACGGCCAAGCAGGACACGGCTTCCGGTGTCTACTATGTCACCGGTCGTGCCAAGTCCGAAACTGCGGCCACAACATTCGCCACGACGACCGTGGATGGTAAGCCTGGCCATGTGCTTATCAAGGGCCTGGAGGATGATGAGTATATCATCACTGAGGTGGCGACGGCCAATGGGTATACGCTGCTCAAGGATGCGATCCACGTAAAAATCTCGGCTTCGGACGACTCCAAGCGGCCCTGCGGCATTTACGGCAAGGATGTATTGGGCGTCCTCCAAAATGATCCGCACTATGCCTTTGATGGCGGAATGGATCTGCATCTGGCCAATATCCCCCAGCAGCAGCTGGCGCATCATCTCCTGTCTGCCTCTGCTACGGTAGACGGCAAGGCGGTATCTATGGCAGATGGCGGTGCTCTGGCACAGCTGACCGTGATCAATACTCCCGGCTTTGATATTCCGGCCACCGGCGACACGGGGGCTTGGGTGTTCGGTGTATTTGGTGCCATGATGGCCGGAGCTGCAATCATTCTTATGATCGCAGCGAAGCGCAGGGGAAATGAACAGTAAGCGGTGGCTTGCCCTGGCACTGTTGCTGCTGGTCGGCTCTGCAAGCTTGCTGTTGTATCCCATCATCTCTGCAAAGTATACGGCTGCACACCAATCTCTGGTGTGCAGCGCATACACAGATCAAGTGTCCCATACAGATGAGGCCGCCGTTGAGGCGGCCTTATCGGCAGCCCAAGATTACAATACCGTCATCGCAGCCGGGGCAAAGGATCAGGCGTTTACCGCAGCGGCTCTGCAGCAGGCCTTAGACAGCTATGCGGACTTACTCAATCTGTCCGGCGACGGTATTATGGGGTGGCTGGAGATCCCTAAAATCGGGATGCAGCTGCCCATATATCACGGGACGGCCGATACAACACTCGCTCGTGGTGTTGGGCATTTGGTAGGCAGCTCTCTGCCTGTAGGCGGTGCATCTACCCACAGTGTACTTACGGCGCACTCCGGCATGGCCAGTAATATCATGTTTTCAGATCTTCCGGATTTAAAACCGGGAGATCTTTTTTACATCCATGTATTAGACCAAACGCTGGTCTATCGGGTGGATCAAAGTCTGATCGTGCGGCCGGAAGAGACGGCCCCGCTGCAAATCGAGCAGTCCGATGATTACTGTACGCTGATCACCTGCTATCCGTTTGGCGTCAATACGCACCGGCTGCTGGTGCGCGGTGCCCGGGTAGTGGATGCAGATATTGCATCGACTGACGGCCCAGACGGCCCATCGGAAGTGCAGCAAAATCCTGCATCCGCTTGGCTGCGAGCCTATATCAAGGGTGTTGCTGTTGGCGTGCTGGCAGCTGCGGTTTTGCTGCTGATGGTCTATTTGTTGTGTAAAAAAAGGAGGGATAACAATGGAAGAAGTGTATGAGCTTATCGAGACGGACGAAGAAGGCTTTTTGACAGCCGACTATGAGGAAGAGCAGATTTACTCGGCCAGTGGGGAGTTGCTTGAGCAGATAGAAACGGGGGCTGTAGATGTATAAGAATAAAGTGCGGGAGCAGCTTGCACAGGGCTTCATGGATGCGTTACATGCAGATAAGATGCCTTGGCACGCTGTCTGGCAGCAAAGACGCCCTTACAACGCTGCCACAGGAAGAATGTATCGCGGACTCAATGTGCTTAATTTGTCCTATGTTGCAGACCAGCGGGGATACGCAGATCCTCGCTGGTGTACTTTTAGACAAGCAAAAGAAAAAGGGTGGTCTGTCCGAGCAGGAGAAAAGGCGGCTTATGTGGAGTATTGGCTTTGGTACGATACAAAGGAGCGGAAGTGGCTCACACATAAAGCTGCTAAAGCACTGGTCAAAGCAGACCCAGCGCGGGAGCAAGATCTACAGCTGCGCTGCCGGACATCTGCTGTATTCAACGCCGACCAGATCGATGGCATCCCGTCTCTGCGGCTCCAACAGCATATGACAGACATCGGAGAAATCCGAAAGCAGAGGGATACATTGCTCAAAAACATGGAGCTGGCTTACCAAGAGGGTGGGGATAGAGCGTACTATTCACCCAGCGCAGATACTGTGGTTTTGCCACCGGAAAGTGCGTTCGAGAACGTCTATAGCTATATGTGCACATTCCTTCATGAGTGTGGACATGCTTCTGGTGCACCGCAGCGATTGCATCGAGATCTAAGCGGAGGGTTTGGATCAGAGGCCTATGCGCGTGAGGAGCTGCGTGCCGAAATTGCAAGTGCGTTTGTGGCGCAGGCGTTAGAGCTGCAGCTCAGTGAGCAGCAACTCGCGGAACATTTTTCCTTGCATCAAGCATATGTGCAAAGCTGGGCGAAAGTCCTTGATAAAGATCCAGAGGAACTTTTTAAGGCAATCCGTGATGCAGAAAAGATTTCGGACTACCTGATTGAAAAGGGAGAGTTTAAAGAAATCATGCGTCAGACAGAGCAAAAACCTGTTGGGCGGATCGACTATCTTGGTTTTAAGGGAGAAGTAATAGAGCGGATTGAGTATGTGGATCCTGCAGAATTTGCTGCGGAAATAAAAGAGTGTGCGGACAAGGGCGTACCCATGTCTGTGGTACGTTACACCGATCAGGAAGGACAATCGGTATCAGTGCAGACGGATGGGCTGAATCCTATGACGACAGGTATACGAAATGAACGAAAGTTTACCCCTGTGCTACTGGAACATAAGGTATCCATCCCGACCACATTTGAAGAAGTGATCCAGTCGCTGAAGGCGGAAAAAGATGCAGCAGCATATAAATTCGGGGATTCTGTACCAGCGTATTACAAGAGCGATTTACAAGAAGCGATCCAGGCATTGGAGAAATGTCAGAAGGATGCTGCAGAGCTCGGTTCAACGGAGCTTCAGATCACATCCGAGCAACAGGCAGCTTTTGACAGGCAAGTAGATCTCTTGTTGCGGCCGGAAACGAATCCACGCAATGCGCTGCATATTTGCAGCACGACCCCGCTGATGAGATCCCTGGGGATGCAGGATCTGCCTGTCTGCATCACAAGACGGCATATTGTGGATATGGCTTCACCGGAAGATCCGAGATATCCGGAGCGGCATGGCCTGTCAGCTGATCAAATTAAAAAGATCCCCGAAATGATAAAGCACCCAGCACTTGTCATAGACTCATGGACAAGACCGGATGCCGTATTATTTATTTCAGATGAATTGGATCATGCAGGGCGGCCGCTCATGGTTGTTGTACGACCCAATGGTACAGGCGTATATCAGCTGCAGTCTACGCCGGTTAATTTTATATTGTCTATGTACGGACGCAATGATTTTGGGAGATTCCTCCAAGAGGCAGTTGAGAAAAACAGTATCCTCTACATAGATAAAAACAAAGGCCGTAACTTATCTCTGCTGGCTGGGGTACAATTCCCCAACGGCTTTGATAAGTCCGGCCTGAATACAATTATACGGCAGAGTCGTAATATTGTCAAGGAATCTCCCTATAAAAGTCTACAAGAGGGAATGAAAGTGAAAAAACTTGCCTTTACAGACGAACAGTATCAGATCGCAAGAGCCAGCAGCGCCTTGGAGTATGTCAAAGAGCAGGGCTATGAATTGGTCAAAGAAAATAATTATTACAGGCTTAAGGAACACGATAGCCTTGTTTTTGCGCCGAATGGACATTTCTTTTGGAATTCCAGAAGTATCAATGGCCGAGCTATTGAATTTATCCAGCATTATGAGCATCGAACCTTACCAGAGGCAGTGCTGATTCTTTGCGGTGAAGATCCTGGCAAAGTTGATACTATGGCATATAAATATGCTGCAGAGCACAACGATACTCCACGATATTGGCCGGAGCAATCGATGCAGAACAAGCCTGTTTTCCAACTGCCGAAAAGAGTCGATCCTGGTCGTAGAATGTGGGCATATTTGATCAAGGAGCGAGGACTTGACCCGGAACTCGTACAGCAGGCGGTGCACAATGGTGATATTTATGAGAGTGTTTATAAACACGACGCCGGTGTAGCACATAATGTGGTATTTATTGGGCGAGATGGCAGCGGCATAGCCAGATCCGCATCACTACGAGGGTGTAGTTCGCAGAGCAGCTTCAAACGCGAGGTGCCAGGCAGCGATAAGTCTTTTCCTTTCCTCTTGTTGCCTGAGCGACCAGGGGATGCTGGATCTTTGCGGATTTTTGAATCTGCGATTGATGCCATGAGCCATGCAACACTTGAAAAGCTGGCAGGGGGTAATGATCAGAACTGCTATCGCATAGCTACCGGCGGCAATAACAGCATTGAAGGCATTCAGCGGGTCTTGCAAGAGCATCCGGAGATCCAGCAGGTTATCGTTTGTACAGATAATGACATGGGTGGTCAAAAAATTTATGAGCAGTTGAGAGAGAATTTGATCCAAAGCGGAGAGACAAAGTTGCAGGATGTTTATCGAGAATTTGTGCCAGCGAAAAAGGACTGGAACGAATATCTGCAGACATGGCGAAGTGTGATTCACACATGCGGGGATTACCCGACCACAGAAGGGGTACAGACAGGAAAGCTGGCTGGCCGCATCCATTTTCTTGATCCGGCAGATGGCCGTGTAGTGGGTACAGCGGCCTATGGTGCGGACGATATAAGCCAGTTCCGGGCAGATGCCCAGCAGCTCTGGAAGCAGAAACAGGCGGTCATTATCGAAACCCCGGAGCAGATCCAGAATGAATTGCAAAAGAGACGGACACAAGAGGCACAGCAGCTTCATGAAGTGGAGATGGAACGGGGGTGATGAATTGGCCAAGGATCGACACCAAGCAAAATATATCCCATTTCGATGCGGGGATGAGATGGCGCAGAAGATCCAGCATATTGCGGCAGTAGAAAACCTGCCTGTGAGTATTGTGCTACGGGATCTTGTCCGTGCGGGACTGGAACAAAAAGGGTACATGGAAGGTGAATCGCTGGAAGCAAAAATTGCCAATGCGGTTCAAACAGCCTTAAAGCCTTCCGTAGAGCGTTTGGCGGCCATTACTGCCAAAGGCACGCAGATCTCGGCAGCGTCATTCTTTATGGGAGTGTATGCGGCAGGTCAGGGAATGTCGCCACGGGCCATAGAGGATCTGGATGCAGTTGTAGCGCAAAGCCGGCAGCTGGGGATACGATACCTTAAACTGGATCGATCTTCTGATTTCGATGATTTTCTAAAACAGGGTGCCAAGAAAATGCGTGATGGAGATGACTGATGCAGAGTATCTATTTTAATCAAACATTTAAGCCGGTATCTGAGAAGGGAGTAGCAGATAAGAATCGCTCCCATGTGCTGTACATTGCTACTCGCCCTGGAGTTGTGGTCAACAAGGGCTATGGATTTGGACTATGGGGACAGGTCGCAGGGCAAACAGAACCACAGGCACAGACGGACTTAGAAAAGACGTTGCAGCTGGTTCATAAGATTTCCAAGACCCATACAGTGTATCGCGTCATCCTATCTGTTGATGAGGACACGGCCAGAACAACTGGCCTTCATGAGCGGGAGGAGTGGGAGAAACTGGTCAATGAGCAAATTGGTGTGATTGCAAAAGAGATGCACATTGCCCCCAGGGATTTTTGCTATTTAGCTGCTATGCACTACAAGAAGGGACATCCACATGTTCACATTGTCTATTGGGACAAGTCGGATACCCCCAGAACCCCGTATCTCTCTCCACAGCGGTTTGAAAATATGTCAAATCGGGTGAGAGCTGCTTTTAATCGAGTGCTTTTCGGGGATCAGATCCGAGAGACACAGAAAGAGCAGATGGAGGCAATGGATCGTGTACGTCTGCAGCTCCAGAATTTGCTGCAAGCTGCAAATCTGCGGGAAGCGCTGAATTTTGAAAAAATAGCAGACCGAACAGAATTAGCAGACGGGCTGTTGCAGCTTATCCGTCATGCACCTATTAAGGGGAGTCTTAAGTGGCAATATTTACCACCAAGCTATAAGGCGGAGGTCAACGCATGGCTTGCGAAGGTGTTCCAGCAGAAACAATTTGCAGAACTCAAAAATACGTATGTAGAGACAACGAGAAGCATCTCTCAACTTTATGGCAACGACGAAAAGACGATCAATGCCGTGCTGGAAAAAGCAGAGAAAAAGCTTCAAACACAGTTGGGCAATGAAACGATGGACGTTGTACGTGATGCTCTGAAACATTGGGATATTCAACCGGAGGCAGATAGGCTGCCAATGGAGGAAGCCGCCAGAATGTTGGTTCGGGAGGAACCAGGATATAAGGCGTTACTGAAGGCAATGCCGGATCGGCGAGTGCCGTTAGCACAGCTTCTCGAAAATGAAGCCGTAGCCGAGCAGTTGAGAGAGATTACAAAAGTGGTTTGCGCAGATATTCGCATCCGGCACATCATGGAGGCAGAGCTGCCTCTTCAAAAGGAGAATGTGAAGTTTGCTGCTGGTGTGAATCGTGAGGAAGAAGCTGATCCGCAAAAAAAGGAGGAAAAGGAAACAGCGAAGGAGGCACGCCGGGAGGCATATCAAGAGGGATATCGGCGTGTAAGAAGTGCGATTCTACAGCAGGCAATCGAGGATAAGGGGTGGGAACAGCAGGTGGGGATGTCGCTTTTGATGATGTCCCTGCTTCGCCTGTTTGGGACGGGGAGTCAGCGGGCGCAGCAAGCCCAGGCACAACTTAAGCAGCATCGAGAGTTATCTAAAGAGGCGCGGAAGGATGCTCGGATTCGGGCGCTGCAAGCTGGTCATGAAGAGGACAGAAGTCGATAAGAACTTTTTAAGGAGGAATAAAAGCGATGTATAGCAAAACTGTTTTTGTAGGGCGATTGACATCTGATCTGGCGCTGAAAAAGACACAGAATGAGCGTAGCTTCTGCAGCGCTCGGTTGGCGGTAGAGCGGAGTGCGAAGCCACGGAGTGCAGGCAAACCGGAAGTGGACTTTCATAACATCGTTTTTTGGGGGAAAACGGCAGAGGTGGCCGTTGAGTACCTCGAAAAAGGCCGATTGCTTCTTGTGGAAGGGCGACTTAGAAATGACCATTGGAGAGATAAGAATGGGGTGATGCACCGGGAAGAGGTACTGGATGTGACGGAGCTGCAGTTTCTGGAGCGGAAGAAAAAGGGAGATCCATTGGATGCTCCAGAGCAGGAAAAGACGACTGCGGCTCCTGATGGTGCAGATTCATACGATTATGAAGCATTGATGGCACACTATAACGGCAACGGCGATGAGTGACAAACGGAAAATCGTATCGACCACGATATTGCTGGGGATTTTGTTGATTGCTTCAAGTGCCATTGCATACAACATGGATTGCCTGTTGAGAAATCAACCGATGAGTATACAGCCAGCAGCGATACTTTACGGCCTTCGTAAGATACCACAGGTTAGAAAGATATTCTTGCTTTTGGCAGCATTATCAATGCTCTTAATTGGAGGGGTTTTAGCGAATCGAGATTTCGTGCGATATAAAAATGGAACGAAGCAGATCCTTCCGGGGATAGCTACGCCGTTAGTCGCCGGTGAGGGGCAATACGGTACAGCGCATTGGTTGGAGAAGAAGGATTATAAAAATGTCTGGAAAGCTGTACGTGTGGATGAGTCAGCACCACGACTCCAAAAGAACATCCGCTATGCGGCTGCGACAGAAGGAAAAGAGCCAGTAAAGCCAAAGAAGTCTGGAGGAAATCTCTTTGATGATATCGGCTTACGGCTTTCTGCACCACCCTCTGGTGGCGTGGTACTGGGCTGGGATCAGCACCTCAAGAAGCTCTACTATGTCGACAGCGATACACACACGTTTGTTCTGGGCGCGACCCGAAGTGGAAAGAGCCGGTGTTTGGTATTGCCGTCTATCGGCTTGACGGCGTTAGCGGGTGAAAGCATCGTTGCGGTGGATATTAAAGGCGAGCTTTATGCGTACACGCATCCGTTCTTAGAGCGAGAAGGATACGAGGTCATCACCATTGATTTTTTAGATCCACGTCGGTCGAATCGCTATAATTTTTTGCAGCCTTGCATTGATGCCGCTAATCGGGGAGATATCCCAGAAGTTGTGACTAAGGCTCGTGAGATATCGACGATCCTTATTACTGAGGCCAAAAGTACAGATCCTATGTGGGCAGATGGTGCCAGGTCGGTCATGACAATGGCTATCCTTGCGGTTGTATTGGAAAATGTTCGACATCCGGAGTTTCAAAACCTTGCCAATGTGCAGCAGTTTATCGCAAATATGTGTCAGCCGCTGGGGAAGTTTCAAAAAATGCCGTTGGCCGCTTATTTGGAGGAGCTGCCACAGGAGCATCCGGTGCGCATGGCCATGGGTATTGCTAATATAGCACCGACAAAGATGCGGGGTTCTTTTTACACGCAGGCACTTGTGGCACTGGATGTTTTTACCGATCCGCACATTCACGCAATGACGGCCAGTACAGATTTTGATGTGGAAATTACCGGTATTAAAAAAAGAGCCATTTTCTTGATTGTTCCGGATCTTCCCAAAACCTACCATCCGTTAGCGGCCCTGTTTGTGGCGCAGCATTATCAGTCAATGATTGCTGTGGCCAATCGTTGCGGTGGTCGGCTTTCACGCAGGATTGAGTTCTTTTTAGATGAGTTTGGTAACTTTGTGAAAATTCAGGATTTTGATACACTGCTGACGGTTGGTGGAGGCAGAGGTATGAGGTTTCATTTGTTTCTTCAGGCTACCACACAATTGGATGAAAAATACGGGGATCGCTTGGGGCGTACTATACGATCGAATTGCGAGACCTGGATCTATCTTCAGTCTGATGAATTAAGAACCCGAAAAGAACTCAGCGAAAAGCTCGGCCAATATACGACAAAATCCACGGCGCAGTCTGGCTCCAGTCATGGCGGCCAGTCTGCCTCGTATAACCTTATCGGAAGAGCCTTGCTGACTTCCGATGAAATTGCAAGAATCAATCGACCATATCAGCTGGTTACTTCCAGAGCGGCACCGGCAATTATGTATGCACCAGATCTTAGTAAGACGATCTTTCAGAAGATCTACGGTACGGGCTCTCCTGAATACAACCGCCAGCTGATGGTAACGCGTCTTCATCGGCGTGATGAGAGAACAGAAGAGAAAAATGCCTTTTGGGGTATTTGGACAGCCTACGTGCAACAAATTATGGCTGCAGATGCAGCTGAATAAAAAGGAGTAAATTATGAAAAAGAAAAATCGTGTTGGGAAAATGACCCTGATGGCAGCAATGGTGATGTTGTCTGTGCAGACGGCTTATGCTGGCGGCATTACAGACTCGAATCTTGCCGTAGGAACACAACGCTTGTTTGAGGACATTTCAAAAGTGCTGATGATCCTTGGCCCGATCACAGCGGCTGCATTTGCCGGGTATTTTGTTATTCGCCGCGGCATGGCAGATGAGCAGGACGCAAAAGTATGGCAGAAGCGTATCACAGCCTCTGTGATCTGCGGTGTAGCTGTGCTGTTGGTAGGAGGCCTGATTAACCTCATTTCCAGCTATTATATTTGAGGAGTGTGACGATCCTTGAACTGGCTAAATAAGATTTTCGGATTCACATCGATCGGAGAACTGATTACGGCCGGCGTATCCGAATGGCTTGCTGGGTTGGCCAATGAGTTTTTTGCTGCATTCGATGCGTGGTTGGCTGATATGCTGAAAACCGTGATGTATGTAGAAAATTTAGTGGTTGTCCCAGGCGCTACATTTTTTACAGCAGAGGCCATACATAAAACATATCTTTTTGTATACGCATTTACCTGCACTTTAATTGTCCTCAAATTTCTTTATAAGGGATTTAATATCTATGTGCTCTGGAAGGATGGGGATGCAGATACATCACCTCAGACTATGATGATCGGTGCGGCCCAGGCAATTTTTGTGATGGTGGCGTTCCCAATCCTTTACGATTATCTGGCGGATGCAGCATTGTATTTTGCTAATGGCATTATGCACAACTTTGGTGAGTACGGCAGTCTTCTTCCCGGCATTTTCTTAGGGTTGGCTGAAAGCGGACTGCTGCTGATCTTGATTGCACTGATCTACGGTATCATGCTGCTGGCACTTTGGCTGCAGCTGTTGGCCAGAGGTTTTGAAGTTCTTCTTATGAGACTGGGTGTTCCTTTGGCCTGCATGGGTCTGGTGGACAGTGATGGCGGCCTTTTCCACGGTTATATGCAGATCTTTTTTAAGACGGTTTTGACGACGATTGTGCAGCTGTTTTTCTTCTCAATGTCCTTCAAAGCAATGACCTCATTGAACTTTATGAGTATGATCAGCGCGATTGCTTTGTTACTGGCCGCATTCAAGACGCCGCTTTTGCTGCAGAATATTTTGGTGCAGGCGAAAGGAGCAGGTGGAGGAATTACAAGTAAGATCTATGCTGGAAGCATGGCGGTACAGAGCATTCGCTCGCTGATGGCAAAGTAAGGGGTAAAGATGGACAATTATGAAAAGTTGTTTGAGCTCATTCGCTGGCTGTTAGTGCTGATACCCATCGGTGGAACGACGCGGATCAGCTATTGTATCCTGAAAGCTCACATGGATGATGATAATGCACAGTACAAGACCCGAGCAAAGAATGTGATCTACTTCGTTGTCATCGCAGAAAGTTTGGTGGGGTTGCTCCATGTGTTGATGGACTACTATTTTGTGATGTAAGGGGGTGTTTTCGTGGAGAAATTAAATGTACCTATGCGGATTTCACTGCAATGGGAACTGTGGCAGGGATTTGGAAAGAAAGAGTTGCTGCAGACCGTTTGCGTGACAGTAGCAGGCAGCCTTTTTTTATTCCTCTTGTGTCTGCTGCTGCAGGTAGAGGGAAAACTTCTTGTTATGGTTTTCGGGGTGATTTTTATCCTTGCAATGGCCAGTGGATTTTTTACACGCATGGATGGTAACCAGTCTATGTATGATTATCTGCAGCGCATTGAGAAATACCACGCAACACAGCAGAAATTTTTGTTTATACGGGAGGAAAGATGAAAAAGAAGATGGTAGATAAAACGGTGGCCAGTGCACAGGATTTGCTGGGAATTGAAGAAATTACCGGATCGATCCTTTACACCAAGCGCCGTATGTTACTGGGGTTCCTCAAGGTCAGAGGATTGGATAACCACCTGCTGAGCGATCGTGAAATCGTCGCCCAGGGCAGCGCCTTGGCTGCTGCCCTGACATCTGCAGGTGGAAATGAGCCGTGGCAGATTTTGTCTGTGCCGCGCACGGTAGACACAGAGGGGATGATCCAGCGGCTTCGCGAAAAAAGAGATTCTGCGGAAAGTTCTACTAAGAAACTGTTGCTGAACGGTGAGATCGAGAGCCTCCAGAAGATGGTGGAGACGGGTGCGAAAGAGCCGATGGTGATCATCAAGTGCTGGAAGGCGGCAGCACCCGGCGCAGACCAAGAACTGATGCACCGGTTACAGGAGTTTCGGGCAAAGCTGGAATCAGACTGTGCTGCAACGGTTTCCGTATTGACTGATCGTGAGATCAGACATCTCTGTAGAATCTATGCGGATCTTGTGGGATACCATTCTGTATACGATGAGCCAGAAGAAGATATCCCGCTGCTGTCTGGGGAGGATCGAGAGAAACACCTTACCCGCAGCGATGAGGAGCGAAAAGCGCAGCTCCTGAACACCTTGATCCCGATTGGCGGGTTGGATTTTGGTGTTAATCGTGCTGTCATCGGGCCTACAATCGGGAGAGTTTATGGAGCGACACGCTATCCGTCGGAATTGGACTATGGCTGGGCGGTAGAATTGGTTAATTCCGTAGATAGCGTTGTGGCCATCACCTATGATCCTGGTAATGCGGAGGAAATGGGAAATGCGCTGTCCCGCTCCATTTCTCAGAATACGAACTCGGCAAGCTCGGCCAAGGACGCACGGAAGCAAATGCGACTTGCAAAGCAGGTCACAGATGCTGAAACGCTGCTGTCGAATTTGGACTTCAAGGCCTCCAGCATTGGACATATCTCTGTAATGGTCATGCCGTTTACAGATGATGAGTGTAAACTGGCCGATGTCTGTCATGCAGTGGTTAGCCGTTGGGCGAGAAAAAAGATCAAGCTGAAACCGTTGGGGAATATCCAAAAAGAGGCATTCTTGGCGCTGTCGCCCTATTATGCAGGGGCGGACAGCACGGTGGATGGTATCTTGCGGCAGATCATGCCGCTGGATACCTTGACTGGCGGATTTCCTTTGACGGTCAACATTTACCGGGACGATGGAGGTGCCTATTTCGCCAAAACGGGAGATGGAGGTATTATGGCCCTTGATTTCCTGCGCCGTGATGCCGACCGAACCAATGGCAATATGGTTGTTACAGGGGAGAGCGGTCAGGGGAAGTCTACAGCTGTCAAGCATGTTATACAGCTGCTCTATATGCTGGGAGTCAAGGTGCTGATCCTTGACCCGGAGCGGGAGTATAAAGATCTGTGCCACAATATGGGAGGCGCATGGCTGGACGTAGGAGGAGGGAAAACAAAGATCAATCCTTTGCAGATCCGGCCCGTGCCAAAGGATGACATGGAAAACAGTGACCTTTACAGCAGTGAGGAAAACGCTCTGGCTTTACATATCTATACACTGGAGGTTTTCTTCAATCTCTTGTTTCCGTCTATTGACGATCTGCAAAAAGCAGCGCTCAAGCGTGCACTGATCGATTGTTACGAGAGAAAAAACATTACATGGAGCACAGATGTGGCTGCGCTCAAGCCGGAGGATTTTCCCATAATGGAAGATCTCTATGATGTCGTCAGAGAGTATAAGTATACTGCCGAGATATACACATCGTTAGAGGCATTGCTCTATGACATGGCCCATGGTGCTGGCAGCTTTCTTTTTAACGGATACAGTAATGTGACATGGGATGCGGATTTTGTCGTGTTCGACACAGCAGGACTGACATCGAACGCAGATACATTAAAGCGGGCACAGTATTTTAATGCCTTGTCTTTGTGCTGGCAGATCATGTCGGCGGATCGAAGTGAGCCGGTACTCCTGGTTGCGGATGAGGCGCATCTGATGATGGATCCAGCTATCAAGCAGACAGCAATGTATATGCGTAACATTGCGAAGCGTTGCCGAAAATACGAGGGTATGCTTTTTACGATTTTCCAGAGTACGGCGGATATGTTGTATCCGGAAATCCGAATGTATGGACAAGCGATCCTGGATAATGCTACGTACAAACTGATTTTCGGCTGTGATGGACAAAACTTGGAGGATACCGCTTCGATATTCCGCCTCACAGAACAGGAGCAGCAGATTTTGCTGCAAAAGAGGAAAAAGAAAGCGTTGGCCATCATTGGTCGAGAGCATGTTCAGGTTGAATTTGATCTGCCCACCTATAAACTGCAGCTCATGGGTAAGGGAGGGGGACGCTGATGGCCGCTGCCGGTGCAGGGAAAGTCGTAGAAAAGGTTGTCACAGCTCTTTCTTCTGCACTTACAAATCGGCAGCAAGAATCTCAGCAGTCGCTGCTGACAACAGTGCTTATTGCTGTAGGGACGGTGCTTTTCCTCGCACTTCTGCCGTTGGTACTGATTGTGTCCGGCGGTGCAGGAGAGGACTATGCCACAACACAGGGGCTGGTAGATGAGAATGGCAATTTGATTATCCAACATTATGAAGGAGAGTATGGGAGCGGCATAATGATGATGCCTTGCCCGGCCATTGTGGCCGTAAGTGACGAATATGGCTGGCGGCTGCACCCGATCTCCGGAGACTGGCGACTGCACACCGGCATAGATCTGGCGGCTCCTGCAGATACCCCTGTATTGGCCGCAGCACCTGGTATAATCACCTACAGTCGTTTTCATCCCTATGGATATGGCTATTTAGTGGAGATCGATCACGGAAAGGATCTGGTGACACGGTATGCCCACCTGATTGGGCAGGGGTTACCGGAAGGGACAATGGTTCAGGCTGGCGATGTCGTGGGCTATGTCGGATCAACAGGGAACTCCACCGGCCCGCATCTGCATTTTGAGGTGAGGATAAAGGATGAACCCATCGACCCTCGAAATTATATCGACTTGGGAGGACTATGATCAATGATCTATGCGCTGACAAGTCACTCCGACAGGCTGCTGCAGGCACTGGAGGGGTATGAGTTGTGTTGTGCACAGCTACGCAGCTCACTCTTCCTTTCGTTGCAGGAGGAGGATCTCCAAAAAGCGGATGGAGTTATTTTCGATATGCTTGATGCAGATTTTTCGCGTGCACACATTCTGAGTGCTGTGCAACAGATCCGAGCACGGCATGAGACACTACCAGTAGCGGTGATCCTTGGTTTCGATGCAGAAGGACGGTATGGTCAGCAGATACGCCACGCACTGGAGAAAACCTTCCGATGTACCGTACTGACAGGCAGTGAGGGGCTGGAAACACTGCAAGAAATGTTTGTGATGACAAAAAAAGAAGAGGCACCAGAAAAAAAGCCTGCTGCAGCATCTTCTGAGCTGCCGCAGGCTTCCGCCGACAAATTTCTGGAGTTCGAAAAAATCGTGGTGGCTGGAGCGCTGCCGCGGTGTGGCTGTACGACGCAGGCGTTGGCGCTTTGCCGCTGTTTGCAGGAGTGGGGAGCACTTCCGATACTCATGGAGTCTGTGCCATTATTTGCTGCTGAAGGTGGAATACAGACGATAGCAGGTGTTCCGGTTGCTGGGGCGGAAACACCTGTGCCACGGGGATCGATCGTGGTTCACGATGCGGGAGTAGTCAGATCGCAAGAGCAGCTGAAACAGCTGCAAAGGAATACACCGGTGATTCTGTGCAGCGGATCAAAGCCGTGGGAGTTTATGGCCTTGGCACAGCTGCTGCGTGGGAATCCGTGCTGTGATGGCTTGATTGTCAGTTTTGATGCTGCTGCGGGAGGGCTGGAGCACGTTCAGAGTCTGATGCCCTGCCCGCTGCTGAGTGCTCCGTGGAGACCGGATCTGCTGATAAAAAAGACGGAGGAAGGTATGGATGTATTCCTTCGTCAGGTGCTTAAGTTTATGAGACAGGAGGAAAAAAGATGACGACAAAAGAATTGGTTACAGGCAAAAATGAGAGCTTGAAAAAAACGCTGTTTTCCGGTGGGATCGTGGTGTTGCTGGTGACTGTGCTGGCCGGAGCTGTGTGGCTGCTTAGCCATACAGATAGAAACCATGCACAGCAGACACCTGCTCCTCTGGCGGATGGAAAAATGGCCGTGACACAGCAGATTTATGAAAAAGCCACCCCAGAGGATGGCTTGGTGCAAGTCGGAGATATTGTGAAGCTGATCGGTATCTCTGGTAAAGGAAGCGTCTATCCTGCAGAACTGGAATATGTAGAAGTGCTTCATGTGTTTGGCCGTGATGAGAAGGTAAGTGCGGATGGTGCACAGGTGAGAGACGGATTTTTGACTCTCCAGCTATCTTGCTCAGATGAGCAGCTGGCCAAGCTGTATGAGCTGCGAGAGTCGTATAGCATAACAGTGGCTATTGTGTCTCGGGGCGATCCGGCACGGGCGCAGGAGCTGCTTGCGCAGCAGGAAGAGATCCTGCAACAGCTGCAAAAGGAAACGGGTGGCAGCACCGCAGAAGAGGGAACCGAAAAACCCGCAGAACAGGTTGCGCCACAGACACCGGCAGTCCAACCGGCGGCATAATATGACATTATAAAAAAGAGAATGGCCCCGACTGTGCCAGCAGTCGGGGCCATAGCAACGGGGAGGAAAGGAATATGAAAAAACAACTTACATTCAAAGTGCCAAATGCACTGATCTGCGACAGTACGCTGTCCTTCACGGCTCGGAAGGTAGGAGCTGTCATCTACGCACACCGCAACGCATTGGGGTGCTGCCACAAGTCTTTTGAGGAACTGGCTCATCTGGCAGGCTGCTCTCCTCTCACCGCACGTAAGGCGGTTCAGGCGTTGCAGGAGGCGGGGTATCTTTCTTCCTCTCGTACGTACCGTTACCACAAGCATCTGAAGCGTATGGTGTATGGCAAGCGTGCGTACAGCTGCGCTCTACAGTATGATGGCGGCTATACGCTGATTCCCCGTAGCATGATTCGGGAGACGGCAGCAGTGACGCCTGCTGCGTTCTGCGTGCTGCTCTATGTTTGCCTGTGTGCAGGGAACAAGCGTCGTGCCTATCCAAGCATCACCAAAATCTGCGATGCACTGGATATGGCCAGATCGACGGTGTGCCGTGCTCTGCAGCAAATCAAGCAGCTGGCCTGTGTTGTGGTGCAACTGTGCCGAAAGGTCAATGGCTGCATGGCCGCAAGTTCTTATCATCTCGTTCAGATGCTTGCGGCTAATATGTTTGCGGCCAAATCCTTGAAGGACACGGAATCACCTTGCATAGATCCGTGGGTACGTCTCCGTACTTATATTCTAAAGGTCAAAAATAATATTTGCAATGCTATTTCCCGCTGGGGGGTAGTCCCATTTTTAGCAAACTATAGTTAAGACTTAGATAACGAAGGGATTTACGAGAGGAAAGAAAGAGTTCTACATATACTGAGAGTATAGACTATCTGTAGAAAGAGAGCGCTTGAAAGGCGATTGACAAGCGGCCAAAAAGATAGTACGATGTACTAAACCGGAAAGGGGGAAGAATGAGATGGCATTTTCGATTCGACTGACCGAGGAAGAGCGCCGTGTCGCAGACAGCTATGCGAAGCTGCATGACATATCCATTGGAGAGGCATTCAAACGGGCGTTGTTTGAGAAGATTGAGGATGAATTTGATGTTGTTATCGGGAAAGAGGCATATGCGGAATACGAGGACAGCGGAAAGCAGCGCCGGCCAATCTCTGAGCTTTGGAAGGAGCTGGATCTGTGAGGTATACCGTTGAGACAACGCCACGCTTTGACCGGGAATTTCGCAAGCTGGATCGGTATACGCAGCGTTTCTTGAAAGCTTGGATCATGAAGAATCTGGAAGGCTGTGAAGATCCTCGGCAGCATGGAAAAGGCCTGACGGCCAATCGGAGTGGCCAGTGGCGCTACCGGATCGGAGACTACCGCCTGCTCTGTGAGATCCAGGATGAGGAGCTGGTGATCCTTGCTCTGACAGTCGGACACCGCAGAGAAGTGTACAACGACTGATCCGGGGCCGGAGTGAACCGGATTTCTGTAGAAAGAGAGCGATTGAAACAAATTCCTCGAAAGCATTGACAGCACGCATTAGATGGCATACAATGTATTACACGGAAAGGAGATGAGCTGAGATGATGATATCGCTTCGCTTAAACGACGATGATTCCCGCCTGGTCAAAGAATACGCAGCACTCAAAGGTGTTAGCATGTCGGAGTTTTTGCGGCAGTCGGCCTTAGAGCGCATTGATGAAGAGGTTGATCTGCGTGCTTATGATCGAGCAATGGCAGCGTATCGAGCTGATCCAGTGACCTATAGCCTTGACGAGGTGGAAAGAGAGCTGGGCCTGCAATGACGTATCACACCAAATTCACAGAACAGGCGCTGAAGCAGCTCAAAAAGATGGATCGGCACACAGCCGCATTGATTACTGGCTGGGTGCGTAAAAATCTGGAAGGCTGTGAAGATCCTCGGCAGCATGGAAAAGGCCTGACGGCCAATCGGAGTGGCCAGTGGCGCTACCGGATCGGAGACTACCGCCTGCTCTGTGAGATCCAGGATGAGGAGCTGGTGATCCTTGCTCTGACAGTCGGACACCGCAGAGAAGTGTACAACGACTGATCCGGGGCCGGAGTGAACAGAAGGAAGAGGGGAGGCTCCTTTTTATGGCGTTAGAAAACAAAGTAGGTATTACGGATTCTGCGGAGCTGGCTCGGACAGAAGAGCGGATCAGCAAAGCAAAAGCCCTGCAACTTTTTGAAACCGGCCTCTTAGACACGTTTGAGGTTGGGACCTATGCCGGCCTCGCTCAGATCCACAAGTTTCTTTTTGAGGATCTTTATGCCTTTGCCGGCCAGCTGCGCACAGTGAATATGGCAAAGGGCGGTTTTCGTTTTGCGCCGGTTATGTATCTGGCAGCTGCCTTAGATCACATTTCGTCCATGCCACAGTCGACCTTCGATGAGATCATCGAAAAATATGTGGAGATGAATGTGGCACATCCGTTCAGGGAAGGCAACGGCCGCAGCAGCCGAATCTGGCTGGACTGCATCTTGAAAAAGGAACTGGGACAGGTCGTTGACTGGAGCTTAGTGGACAAGGAGGATTACTTGTTGGCCATGGAGCGCAGCCCGATCAAGGATCTGGAGATCAAGTTCCTGCTGAAGCAGGCTCTCACGGATCAGATCCAAGACCGGGAGGTCTATATGAAAGGCATCGATCAGAGCTATCACTACGAGGGCTACAATGTCTATAGGACATCGGAAATCGAAGCAGGAGAATAAGCAAGGGAGAGATTTGATAGGAATGAATTATGAGCCACAAGCGGAGGGCGATAGGTAAATAAAAACCCCGCCAGTTTGCACTGACGGGGTTTGCAGATAAATATTGACAGCGTCTCTAAATGGCTGTACAATATAAGTAAAGCAATAGCAGCGTTTGGATGGCGCCAACCATCCAAACGCATACGCCTTGATGATGAATGAGATCAACAAGACTTACTAAAGACTTCTATGGTGATTATAACACACCATTGATTTTTTGCAAGCCTTCTTTGATGATCGGCATCAAGGAAGGCTGCTTTTTTGCCCTGCGAACGAAACTGATATGATCGCTGATATGTGCAGCGTTGATATACCAACAATTGAATGAGGTACCCGTGCCATAATACAGCTAACAGTTCCGCCACGACCTCCAAGGGAGCGAGCGAGCCAGCTGCCCATCAGCTGATACTTGCAACGAACTCACCGAGGCGAACGCGACCAGAGGAGCGCAGGAACATGCCGGGGAAATACCCAAGTCTGATGAAATGAGGTGGTAATTAACCCGAATGAAAGAGGTCTGACTATGGGGTGGACATTTTGTCCGCCCCAAGATCTTTTTTGAAGCAACAGAGGGCAACGCTTGTGTGTTCCAAACATTGCCCTGTGTTGCTTTGGCGCAGAAGGAGGGATTTGAACCCTCGCGCGGGTTATTAAGCCGCCTACTCCCTTAGCAGGGGAGCCCCTTCAGCCACTTGGGTACTTCTGCGTGCTGAATTCTTATAAATCTGGCGGAGAGAGTGGGATTCGAACCCACGGATGCTTTCACATCGCCGGTTTTCAAGACCGGTGCTTTCAACCACTCAGCCATCTCTCCGTGTGTAAAAGCATATCCAAACCAGATGCAGTTTATATACTATCATAGGAGGCTCAGTTTGTCAATAAAAATATTTTTTAAAAAATTTTGTGAAAAGGGGTTGCAAAAAGAAAAAATGTGTGGTAGTATTAACAAGCTGATTTGAGACAGCGAAAATAAAATATCCGGGTGTGGCGAAGTTTGGTATCGCGCTTGAATGGGGTTCAAGAGGCCTTGAGTTCGAATCTCAACACTCGGACCAGAGGACGGGAAATCTGATGATTTCCCGTCTTTTATCTTTTGGACGAATACGATTGTGTGGTGGAGCGTCCTGCTGCTCATCGCTTCCTCATGTCTGCATGCGGAAGTTTTATCGGGAAGTAGACACCGTACCACATATTATATAATATAATAGATGGAGCAAGCAGCATCTGTCCGGCAGATCCCCGCGGTCTTTGGGATTGCCTCCGGCTCTTTCCGGTGGGGAAGCGGACAGCAGGAGTCTGGCCTGTGCGGCAGATGCTGTGGTGCAGCCGAACCGCTTGCACGAAGAAAAACGTGCAGGCGGAGCAGAATCTGTTGTGGAAATAGACAAACTCCACTGTTTTTTGGGAAAGGTGCTCGTATTTGATGAGTATTGCAAAATGAGAGCCTTTTATGCTATAATTAAGCATAAGATTTGTTGAAAACAAGAGATTCAACAGTGATTTCCATCGATTGCAAAAGGAGGTATTGTCATGAAGCAACATCGTTTTTGGGCTTGGGGCGCCGTCATTTGTATGGTGATGGTGATGATTACTGGATATAAGCATAAGTAAAATTGAAAAAGAAAGGATCGTTTATTATGAGCAAATACGTAAAAACTGCCTGCTTTGTGGCAGGAACTCTCTTTGGTTCCGTTGGCATCAAGCTGCTGACCAGCAAGGACGCCAAGAAGGTCTATACACAGGTGACCGCTGCCGGTCTGCGGGCCAAGGATTCCGTGATGGAGACGGTGACCGCCGTGCAGGAGAACGCCGGCGATATTTTGGCCGCCGCAAAGGATCTCAACGCTGAGCGTGCGGCAAAGGAGGCAGCGGAGGAAGAGGCTGCTCAGGTTTGTGACTGCAACTGTGGGGATGAATAAAAAAACAAGCAGTAAAGGAGTCGCAGATGCGGCTCCTTTTTTTGGGGGGCTTATATGAATGCAGTGATTGAACACGAAAGCAAAGGAAGGATCCGCTTTCGGCTTAAACAAAAACAAATGAGTATCCAGCAGGCGGATCTGCTGGAGGCGTGGTTTCAAAAGAACAGTCAGGTGCAGCAGGTAACGGTCCATGAGCGCACCAGATGCGTGGTGATCCAGTATCAGGGCGGCCGCACGGGGATTGTTGATGCGGTGCGCCGATTTTCGTGGGAAGAGGCCGAGACCAGCATGGTTGTTCCGGCCTACAGCAGCCGGGAGCTCAATCGGGAGTTTCAGGAAAAGCTGGTGACGAAAATTGCCGTGAAGTTTGCCAGCACCCTGTTCTTGCCGACTCCGCTGCGGATCGTGCGGGTGCTGTGGCACAGTCTGCCGTTTGCAAGACGGGGCCTGCACTGCCTGCTGCACCGGGAGATGAAGGTGGAGCTGCTGGATGCCATCTCCATCGGGATCTCCATTCTCCGCAGAGATTTCCCCACGGCCGGATCGGTCATGTTCCTGCTGGAACTGGGAGAGCTGCTGGAGGAGTGGACCCGGAAAAAGTCCGTGCAGGATCTGGCGCAGTGTATGTCCTTGAATGTGGACCGTGTCTGGCTGCGAACTCAGGGCAGCGAGGTGCTGGTGCCGATTTCCCAGATCCAGACCGGCGATCAGGTGGTCGTGCGTGTCGGCGGCGTGATCCCCGTGGACGGCGTCGTGATCGAGGGAGAGGTCATGGTCAATCAGGCGTCGCTGACAGGCGAATCCATCCCGGTACCCAAACGGCTGGACAGTGCCGTTTATGCCGGGACCATCGTGGAAGAGGGAGAGTGCGTCATCGAGGTCAAGCAGGCCTCCGGCCAGAGCCGCTACGATCAGATCATCACTATGATCGAGCAGTCCGAGCAGATGAAGTCTGCCACGGAGAGCAAGGCATCAAATCTGGCCGACCGGCTGGTGCCCTACACCTTTGCCGGCAGCATCCTCAGCTTCCTCCTTACCAGAAATGCCACCCGCGCCCTCTCGGTGCTGATGGTCGATTTTTCCTGTGCCTTAAAGCTGGCCATGCCCCTGACGGTGCTCTCAGCCATGCGGGAAGCCGGCAAGGAGCACATGACCGTCAAGGGCGGAAAGTTCCTGGAGGCCATGGCGCAGGCCGATACCATTGTCTTTGATAAGACAGGGACGCTGACCCATGCCTGCCCCCGGGTCGCCAAGGTCATTCCCTTTGGCGGCTATGAGGAGACGGAGATGCTTCGTCTGGCCGCCTGCTTGGAGGAGCACTTCCCCCACTCCATGGCCAACGCCGTTGTGGAGGAGGCGCAGAACCGCGGCCTGACCCACGAGGAGTATCACTCCAAGGTGGAATACGTGGTGGCCCACGGGATTGTGAGCAAGGTCGGGGAGGCGCGCGTGCTGATCGGCAGTGCCCATTTCGTCTTTGAAGATGAGCACTGTATGATCGATGAGACAGAGCAGGCGAAGTTTGATGCGCTGCCCACCGAGTACTCCCATCTGTATCTGGCCATCGACCACAAGCTGGCGGCGGTCATCTGCATCATGGACCCGCTGCGGGAAGAAGTGGCCGCAGTGCTGGCCGCTCTGCGCCGGATGGGCATTGAAAAGACCGTGATGCTGACAGGAGACAACCGGCGTACGGCGGCCGCCATTGCCGCGCAGGTGGGCGTCGATGATTTCTGCGCGGAGGTGCTGCCGGAGGATAAGGCCAACTATATCTCCGAGCTGCGCAAAGCAGGGCATACCGTGGTCATGGTGGGCGACGGCATCAACGATTCTCCGGCGCTGTCGGAGGCGGATGTGGGCATTGCCATCAGTGACGGAGCGGCCATTGCTCAGGAGATCGCCGACATTACCATCGCTGGTGAGAACCTGTGGGAGCTTGTGCGTCTGCGCCAGATCTCCACGGAGCTGATGAAGCGGATCCGGGCCAACTATCGCTTTGTACTGGGCTTCAATGGTATGCTGATCGCACTGGGCGTTGTGGGCGTCCTTCAGCCGGCCGCCTCGGCCACCCTCCACAATCTGTCCACTCTGGGAATCAGCCTGCATGGTATGACGGCTCTGCCCAGTCCGGAGATCCAAGAGGCGGAATAAGGCCGGAGAACCGTGGCCGGAGCCGTGGCGACGGAAGTGAAAAGCCGCGGCCTGTGCCGGCGTTCGTAGAAATGGAGGCCGGCATCCGGAAGGGACAGCGGCCACGGAGGAAAGGCCCGTCTTTCTCATTGAAATATTCTTCGGAAGGAGCAGCCGGATGGCTGCTCCTTTGGCATTTTGAAAGGACATTGCCTGCTGCGGTCACGGCAGGGGCTTGTTGGAAGATCACAGTTCCGGAGAGGGGCGGGAGGGGGCCGAAAGGGGGAAAAACGATCCTTGTTGCAGGGAAAAGGACAACGAGCAGGAAGATCGCGGAGAGGGGTGGGGGTGATTTTTTGCAGAAGGTTTTGGCGGTGGCCGGAGCGGTGACGGCGCTGGCCGCTGCGGCAGCGGTGGTTTGGAAAGTGCTGCGGTGGGGACGGCGGATCAGCGACGGGGCCAAGTGTCAGCTGCGCAGCGAGATGCTGCGCATTTACTATCACCATCGGGAGACGGCCACCATCCGGCAGTATGAATACGAGAATTTTGTCTATTGCTATGAGGCCTATACGGCACTGGGCGGCAATTCCTTTATCGGCAAAATCTACGGCGAGATCAAGCAGTGGGAGGTGATCTCCTGAGGGGGGAAAAACGAAAGAACGGAGGCTGCCGGGAGGGGGAAAACATCCGCCTTCCGGCAGCTATTTTATTTTACATCCATGGGTGGCTATGGTATCATACAAAGAGAAACGGTGAACGCAGAATAAGGGGGAGCCTATGCTGATCTATATCTTGGAGGACGACGCCAGCATCCAAAAACTGGTTCTGTATACGCTGGAAAGTCAGGGCTACGAGGCAGAGGGATTTGAACAGCCCTCGGCCTTTTGGCAGGCTATGGCCCGGCGTCAGCCGGAGCTGGTGCTGCTGGACATCATGCTGCCGGAGGAGGACGGCCTTTCGGTGCTGCAAAAGCTGCGGGAAGACCCGGCGACCCAGCGCCTGCCGGTCATGATCCTGACGGCCCGCAACACGGAGTACGACCGGGTGATCGGTCTGGACAGCGGAGCCGATGATTTTATCTCCAAGCCCTTTGGCATGATGGAGCTGCTGGCTCGGATTCGGGCGCTGCTGCGCCGTTCCGACGGACAGCGGGAGAAGAAAACCTATCGTTTTGGCACACTGGAAGTCGCACCGCAGGCGCATACCGCCCTATTGGACGGAAAGGCTGTGGCGCTGACACATAAGGAGTTTGAGCTGCTGTGTCTGCTACTGGAGCGGCAGGGATGTGTGGTGAGCCGGGAGACGCTGCTGGGAAAGGTCTGGGGATTGGGCAATGAGCCCGAGAACCGGACACTGGATGTCCATATCCGTACGCTGCGCTCCAAACTGGGTGAGCTGGGCAACTGCATCGAGACCGTGCGGGGCGTGGGCTATCGCTGGGGAGAGGCCACATGAGAGAGAAACTCTTTGTCAATATTTTTGCACTGGCCATGCTGGTTTTGGCGGTCAGTGGACTGCTCTTTTCCCATATGCTCTATGTTTACTACGAGGAACAGACCTATGCTGATATGGTGGAGGACGCCGACTATCTCATTCAGAGTATGGCGTATACCGAGCTGGGGGAAATGCATTTTTCCGGACACGTGACACTGCTGAGTCGGGAGGATGTCGTGCTCTATGACAGCCACGGGCAGACGGAGGATCTCTCACAGCATAAGGAGATCCAGCAGGCCCACCAGAGCGGCAGCGGCCGTGGGGCCTACAACGGGGGATCTCTGTTGGAGAAGGAATTGAGCTATGCAAAACAGCTGGAGGACGGCTCCGTCTTGCGGCTTTCCCGACAGCAGGCGGGACTGGGCACCATGATGCTGCGTCTGGCCAGACGGATTTTACTGGTGGTGGTGCTGGTGGCGGTAGGGGCCGGAACGTGGTCGCTACATCTGGCCCGGCAGATCATACGCCCCATCAATGCCATTGATCCGGACCGCCCGGAGAGCGTCTATCCCGAGCTGCAGCCGCTGACAGATCGCCTGCGCCAGCAAAACAGCACCATTCGCCGCCAGATGGACGAACTGCTGCGCCGAGTGCGGGAGTTCTCTGCCCTGACGGAGAACATGAGCGAGGGGTTCCTTCTGCTGGATGGGCGGGGGGAAGTATTGACCGGCAACGCCAGCGCCCGGGAGACTCTGGGCGTAGATGTGCATGACAATGTCTATCGCAATGGATCGGCAGAGCTGCGCCGTGCGGCGGAAACGGCCCTGTCAGGCGGCCGGGACGAGCAGCGGATGCCGCAGGATGGGCGGACACTGCAGATGATGTCCAGTCCCGTGACGGTCAGCGGGCAGATCACGGGTGCCGTGGTCCTGGTGATGGACGTGACGGAGCAGGAGCAGCGGGAGGCGCTGCGGCGGGAGTTCTCCGCCAACGTGTCCCACGAGCTGAAAACGCCGCTGACATCTATCTCCGGCTTTGCCGAGCTGATGAGTCAGGGGTTGGTGCCGCCGGAGAAAATGCAGGAATTTTCCGGGGATATTTATCGTGAATGCCGCCATCTGATGGATCTGGTGGAGGACATTCTCCGCCTTTCCCGAATGGACGAGGGAGCTGTGGTACCGGAATGGGAGGATGTGGAGCTGTATGCGCTGGCGCAGGAGGTGCTGGAGCGGTTGGAGAGCGTGGCAAAGCCCCGGGGCATTACCTTGACGCTGCGGGGAGAGAGCGCCGTGCTGACCGGAGAACGGCAGATGCTGCGGGAGATGCTCTACAACCTCTGCGACAATGCGGTGAAGTATAACCGGGACAGCGGGAGCGTCACCGTGACGGTGTCACATATACAGGGGATGCCACGGGTGCAGGTGGCCGACACGGGGATCGGGATTCCCTATGCCCACCAGAGCCGGGTTTTTGAGCGGTTTTATCGTGTGGACAAGAGCCACAGCCGAGCCATTGGCGGCACGGGACTGGGCCTTTCCATCGTAAAGCACGCAGCGCAGTATCACAATGCCCGAGTGGAGCTGCACAGCACACCGGGAGAGGGAACGGAGGTCACCGTCATCTTTGACGGCTATCGAGCGGAAAGGAGAAACGCATGATCACCTTTGACGAGATCCGACACAATGAGGACATCAACACCTACATCCGCAAGGCGGACGAGTCCCTGATCGCCTTGGGCTATACGGAGCACAGCTTTGCCCATGTGACCACGGTGGCTCAGACCGCCCGCTACATTATGGAGACGCTGGACTATCCGCCACGGCAGGTGGAGTTGGTGCAGATCGCGGCCTATCTTCACGACATCGGCAATCTGGTCAACCGGGTGGATCACTCCCAGTCCGGCGCAGTGATGGCCTTTCGCCTGCTGGACAATCTGGGCATGGAGGCGTCGGAGATCTCTGAGATCGTGACGGCCATCGGCAACCACGATGAGGGCACCGGACGGCCCGTCAGCCCCATGGCTGCGGCACTGATCCTGGCGGATAAATCCGATGTGCGCCGCAGCCGTGTGCGCAATCGGGAAGAGGGCAGCTTCGACATCCACGACCGGGTCAACTACTCGGTGAAAAAGGCGGAGCTGAAAATCAACGAGAGCCGCACCCTGATTAAACTGAAGCTGTCGGTAGACACCCGCTATGGCTCGGTGATGGATTACTTTGAGATTTTTATGAACCGAATGATGCTCTGCCGTAAGGCGGCGGAGGAGCTGGGGCTGCAGTTCAAGCTGATGATCAATGAGCAGGCGTTGATTTAAGACTGCCAAAATTTTCCGAAGAACAGAGGCGCGGGCTGCCCAGTGGGGGCAGTGCGGAGGCAGGGCGAGAGCGTGTTCACGCCGAGAAAAAATAAAGCGGAAAGCTGCGTTGTATGACGGGCTTTCCGCTTGTTCGTTTTTAAGGAGAAAAATGACTGTTTTACGGGAAATCTTTGTGCGGGTGCAGAAGGCAGCAACATTGGCCTGCTGTGGCCGGACAGGACCCAGTAACAGAGAAGCGGCAGATAGCCACAAACGGGCGAACAATCAAAATAAATGGGTTTTTTGTATAAAATCCACATTGCTTGTTTGTACAAATGTGACTATAATTCACTGGTTGAGAGATGTACACGGAATTTATAAGAGAAGAGGCGGAACTATGAACTCATATCATTACTTGTTGGAATTAGCGCTGATTTTGTTTTTTACGAAGGCTCTGGGTATTGTGACAAAGAAATTTGCCATGCCGCAGGTGGTGGGCGCGCTGCTGGCCGGCCTGCTGATGGGGCCTGCTGTATTCGGCGTACTCCATGAAACGGAGCTGCTCAATGCACTGGCGGAGCTGGGAGTGATCGTCCTGATGTTCCACGCAGGCATGGAGACGGATTTGGATGAGCTGAAGCGCTCTGGCAAGGCGGCGTTTGTGATCGCCCTCATCGGCGTGCTGATCCCTTTGGCTGCTGGCTTTTTCCTGGCCGACTGGTTTGCTCCCGGCCGACTGCTGGAAAACCTGTTTTTGGGTCTGGTCCTCACGGCCACCTCAGTGAGCATCACGGTGGAGACGCTGCAGGAACTGGGGAAGCTGTCCACCCGCTCCGGCAATGCCATTCTGGGGGCGGCGCTGATCGACGACGTTCTCGGCATTGTGGCGCTGACCATGATCACCAGTGCATCGGGGCAGGGGGCGTCCGTGGGGCCGGTCCTGCTGAAAATTGCCGCCTTTTTTGTCATCAGCTTCCTCTTCGGTGCCCTGGCCTGTCGGGGATTCAACTGGTGGTTCTCCCGCTATGATCGGGACAAGAAACGCTTTGTGATCGTAGCACTGTCGATGTGCCTACTCTATGCTTATATTGCAGAAGATTTTTTTGGCGTGGCCGATATTACCGGCGCCTATATTGCCGGTGTGATTTTTGCCAAGACGCCCCGCGTGGCCTATCTGCAGTATCGGTTTGAAACGCTGTCGTATATGCTGCTCTCCCCCGTCTTTTTTGCCAGTATCGGCTTGAAGGTGGATTTCCAGAACCTGAACGGAACGATGCTGATCTTCGCCATCCTCCTTCTGGTGGTGGCCATCCTGAGCAAGGTGGTTGGCTGCGGCGTGGGTGCGAAGCTCTGCGGCTATTCCACGCAGGAGTCCATCCGCATCGGCTGCGGCATGGTCTCACGTGGTGAAGTGGCCCTGATCGTGGCCAATAAAGGCATTGCCAGCGGCCTGATGAACCCTGACTTTTTGGCACCGGTGGTGCTGGTCGTTATTGCCACCACCATTCTGACCCCCATTTTCCTTAAGCTGGCCTACCGCGGCGGAGAAGCCCACAAGGAAAAGCTGGAGGAGAGCCGCCTGCTGGACCGCATCGAGGATGTCAAGCAGCTGGATATCTACAGCCAGAATGTGCTGGAACTGCATGAAAAACTGCGCAAGGATACGGATAAGGAGACCAAGTAACAAGGCACAAAGCCCCGCTGCCGGTCCACGTCGATCCCGCGACGAGCCATCCCCGGATGCCATCATGGCGTCCGGGGATTTTTCATCACAGGTGTGCAGGGGCAGGTGTGGCGGGCACAGGGAGCGGCAGGAGCAGGGGCCGTGGGCCGGCCGATGGGGGAGAGCGAGAAAATTGATGGGATTTTACACAGATTTAACATGAGACGGTTTCTCATTTAATGTTCTTCCGGGTATGATGAAGCTACAGAAAAATGTGTTTTTGGAAGGAGATCAAATACGGTATGGATTTTTTTGATCTGTTGACATTGATCGGCGGCCTGAGCCTGTTCCTCTTTGGTATGAACCAGATGGGGAGTGCATTGGAGCGCCGCGCCGGCGAAGGACTCAAGACGATGCTGAGCCGGCTGACCACGGGCAAGATGACGGGCTTCCTCACCGGCCTTGCGGTGACGGCTGTGATCCAGTCCTCCTCGGCCACCACGGTCATGGTGGTGGGCTTCGTCAACTCCGGCCTGATGACGCTCTCGCAGTCCATCAATGTGATCATGGGGGCCAATGTGGGCACCACGGTGACGGCGTGGCTCATCAGTCTGACCGGCATCGATGGCGGCAGCTTCTGGCTGGAGATGCTCAAGCCCACCTCGTTTACGCCCATTTTGGCCCTCATCGGTATCATTCTGCAAATGGCGGGAAAGACCAGCCAGAAGAAGGATACCGGTATGATCCTACTGGGCTTTTCGGTGCTGATGTTCGGGATGGATACCATGTCCGGTGCCGTGGCGGGTCTGCGGGACGTGCCGGCATTCCGGGAGATCCTGCTGCTCTTTACCAACCCCATTCTCGGCGTACTGGCCGGAGCATTGCTGACGGCCATCATCCAGTCCTCCTCGGCCTCGGTGGGAATCCTGCAGGCGCTGGCTTCCACGGGACAGGTGACCTATGGCGCGGCAGTGCCCATCATCATGGGACAGAATATCGGAACCTGTGTCACGGCGCTGCTGTCCTCTCTGGGAACCAACCGCAACGCACGCCGTGCCGCTACGGTGCATCTGAGTTTTAACATCATCGGCACCACCGTGTGGCTGCTTGTATTTGAAATTGCCAAGTCTGTGGTGGAGATGCCTTTCCTGTCGGGGAACATCGATCAGGTGGGAATCGCCGTTGTCCACTCTATCTTCAATATCCTCTGTACGGCGCTGCTGCTGCCCATGACCGGCCTTCTGGAAAAGCTGGCGATGCGGATCATTCCCGAGCCCGCCACCAAGGAGCATACGGAGGAGTTGGACGAGCGCCTGATGGCCGCACCGGCTCTGGCCATGGAGCGCTGCCGCGTGGTTACGGAGACGATGGCCCATATCTCGGTGGATGCTCTGCGCCATGCCATGCAGGAGCTGAGCGACCACGACAAGCAGCGGGCGGAGTCCATCCGCACCGGCGAGAGCGATGTGGACCACTATGAGGACATTCTGGGGACGTATCTGGTGAAGCTGTCGGCCATGCCGCTGAACGATCAGGACAATTTGACGTGTGCCGAGCTGCTGCACATCATCGGTGACTTTGAACGGATCTCAGACCATGCGGTGAACCTGTTGGAGTCTGCCACGGAGATGCGCCACAAAGGGATGCCGCTTTCGGAGGGGGCGCAGTGGGAAATGGAGCACCTGTCGGCCGCCATCAACGAGATCATGGATCTGACCATGAAGGCCTTTGTGGATGACGACATGGACGCGGCCGCCCACGTGGAGCCGCTGGAAGAAGTGGTGGACACCCTGAAAGAGCAGATGCGCTCCCGGCATATCCTGCGCTTGCAGCGGGGCGAGTGCTCCATTGAAGCCGGGTTCATCTGGTCAGACATCCTCACCAACTTGGAGCGGGTGGCCGATCACTGCTCCAACATCGCCGGGTGCGTGCTGGAGATGCGCTATCAGCGGATGAACGTGCACGACTATCTGGGCATGGTCCGCAGCGACAGCACCGATTTTGCAGAAAACTATCGCAGCTACGCAAAGAAATATTCGCTGAATAAGGAGTGAGTACCGGCGGCGAACGCCCGGACTTGCCAAAAAAAGGCGACTCGTTTATAATATCAGAGAAATATGTCTATATTGAGGAGCTGCTATGTTTGCAAAGCATTGTTTGATCGTATTTTTGGTTTCCATGGTTCCGCTCATTGAGCTGCGCGGGGCCATCCCGTACGGCATGGTCTTCGGCCTGCCGCTGTGGGTCACATATCTCATCGCCATTGTGGGCAATATGCTGCCGGTGCCGCTGATCTATCTCTTTGCCCGCCGAATCCTGGAATGGGGGCAGGACAAGCCTTTTATCGGGAAATTTTTTTGCTTCTGTCTGAAAAAGGGACAGCTCGGCGGAGAAAAGCTGCAGGCCAAGGCCGGCCGCGGGCTCTACTGGGCCCTGATGCTGTTCGTAGGTATCCCGCTGCCGGGGACCGGCGCATGGACCGGGACACTGGCGGCCAGCCTTTTGAAGATGGACTTCAAAAAGAGTGTGCTGGCCTGCATGGGCGGTGTACTGCTGGCAGGCTGCATCATGGGGGTCCTCAGCCAGATTGGCGTCTCTGCCTTTGGTACCATCGGCGGGTGAGAGACAAACACATCCACACAAGAAGTGCCTTTTCCCTGCGGGAAGAGGCACTTCTTTGCTTTTGGTCAATTCTGCGGGGTTGCCTAAAGGGGGCTTGCATCCGCTGCGGGAAGAGGGTATCATATGAGCCACACAGGGCAGGCGATGCGGCAGACCGTAAATTTTTTCGGAAACTGTTGCATTTGCTATATTGTGTATATATCTAAATGAGGGTATAATATTTATATGTTATTTTGCGATGCACTCTGGTAAAGCGTAAAATGCATGGAATTGTTATATCATCACAGAAAGGCGGTGACAGGATGTATCTGGATACGGTGAAAAAGGTAACAGACGTAGAAAGCGAAGTGGAGCAGCAGAAGACTGCGGCGCGAGCCCAGGTACAGCAGCAGCTGGCAGATGCGGAAAAAGCAGGCAAGGCGTTGCTGGAGGAGGCTCGCCGCAAAGCTCGCAGTGAAAGCGGGGCACGCCTTCAGGAGACGGAGCAGCAGGCCGCACAGCGGCGGGAAGAGACGCTTCGTGCCGCCCAAGAAGAGCAGCAGACGCTGCGCAGCATGGCTGAAAGCCGCATGGCCCGTGCGGCAGAAGAAATCGTCAGAAGGGTGGTTGATCGGTAAATGTCCATTGCAAAAATGAAACGGCTGCAGATGATCGCCTTGGACAGCGACCGAGATGCCCTGATGGAGCGCATGGTGCATCTGGGCTGCGTTCACCTCAGCGAGATCGCCGAGGAGACGCAGGCGGATCAGCGGCTGTCGCTTTTGAAGCGGGAGCCGTCGGCGCTTGCTCAGCGGCAGGCACAGCTGCGGCAGGTGCAAAATGCCATTCAGGCACTCTCGGGCGTGGCTCCAGCCAAGGGAGGGATGCTGCGTCCCCGTCCACAGGTGTCCGGACGCGAGTTCCTGAACGACGAGCGCCTGCGCGAGGCACTGGCTGCGGCGGAGCAGATCAATACCTATATGGCGGAGATCGGCCGACTGCAGGCCCAGATGGTTCGTTTGCAGACCGAGCGGATGACGCTGCTGCCCTGGCAGGAGCTGGATCTCCCGCTGGAGCTGGATCACACCCGCACCACCAAGATCCTGCTGGGGACGCTGCCTGCGGCGGCGGACTGGCAGAGCGTGTGCGGGCAGCTGGCCGACGAGATCGGCGAGGCGGAGATCTGTCTGCTCAGCGAGAGCAGCGACCAGAAATGCGTGCTGCTGCTGTGCCATGAGGCGAAACTGGATGCGGCACTGGAGCTGCTGCGCGGCCGCGGCTTTGCGCTCAGTCAGCTGACCGGTATGACCGGTACGGTGGTCGAGAATGTGCAGCGGCTGGACGCGTCGCTGGAAGAGACGGAAAAGGCACTGCAGGCGGAGAAGGAGGCCTTGGCGGACATGGTGTCCCGGCGTTCGGAACTGCAGCAGTGCGTGGATCGTATGGCCTTGGAGATCCGCCGGGAGGAAAGCTGCGAGCGGCTTTTGAGCGACGGATGTATCTTCTGCCTGGAGGGCTGGGTGCCGGAGAAAAAGACGGCCAAACTGGAGGAGATGCTGGGGCAGTTCGACTGTGCGTGGGCGCTGCGTGCGCCGACGGAGGAGGAGTATCCCGACGTACCGGTGAAGCTGGACAACAACCGCTTTACCCGCTCGCTCAACGGCATCACGGAGATGTACTCCCTGCCGGCCTATAACGGCGTGGACCCCAACCCGCTGATGGCCCCCTTCTTTATTCTGTTTTTCGGGATGATGATGGCGGACATGGCCTACGGTCTGCTGATGATTCTCGGGTCACTGGTGTACCTCAAGAAGGCACGTCCCGCCGAGAACGGGCGCAACTTTGCCGAGCTGATCCTCTGGTGCGGTGTGGCTACCTTCATTGTAGGCGCCATGACCGGCGGCTTCTTCGGAGACTTCATTCCTCAGCTCCTCAAGCTCATCCATCCCGAGAGCACCTTCCAGATGCCGGCCCTCTTTACGCCTCTCGATGATACGGTGGCGATCCTGGTGGGCTCGCTGGCACTGGGTGTTGTACAGATCTTCACCGGCATGGCCATCAGTGTGGTCAAGAAGGTGAAGGACGGCCACGTGGCCGACGCGATCTGGGATGAGGGCACCTGGTGGGTGCTGCTGACCGGCCTTGTGCTGATGATTTTGAAGGTGGGCAACGTCGGCGGCGTTCCGGTGGTGCTGTGCATCGGCGGCGTGATGCTGCTCTATGGCTCCACCTATCAGGCCAAGGGCTTTGGCAAAGTCGGCTCGTTCATCTCCACGGTTTATAACGGCGTGACCGGCTTTTTCAGCGATATTCTGTCCTATGTGCGTCTGATGGCACTGATGCTGGCCGGCAGCGTGCTGGCACAGGTGTTCAACACGCTGGGCAGTGTCTTTGGCAGTGTCATCGGTTTTATCATCATTTCTCTCATCGGTAACGCGCTGAATCTGGCGCTGAACCTGCTTGGCTGCTATGTCCACGATATGCGTCTGCAGTTCTTGGAGTTCTTCGGACGCTTCTATCAGGAGGGCGGCAAAGCGTATACACCCCTCAGTCTCAACGATACGAAGTATGTAGAAATTATTAAGGAGGAACAATAATATGGCAGCTTTCTTTGAATCTTTCGGCGGCACTGGTCTGGGTCTTCTGGGCGCCGCACTGGCAGTGGCACTGTGCTGCGTAGGCAGTGCAAAGGGTACCGGTATGGTCGGTGAAGCCGCCGCCGGTCTGGTCAGCGAGAACCCCGACAGCGCAACCAAGTGCCTGATTTTGCAGGTGCTTCCCGGTACACAGGGTCTGTATGGTCTGGTGGCATGGTTCTTTGCTACCATGTTCATGGGTATGTTCAGCGGCGGTCTGGTGCAGCTGACCGTGGCGCAGGGTCTGGCCGTGTTCGCTTCCTGCCTGCCCATCGCACTGGGCGGCTGGCTGTCCGCCATCTATCAGGGCCGTGTGGCTGCGTCCTCTGTCAACATTGTGGCAAAGCACCCTGAGGCAGCAACCAAGGGTATCATCTTCTGCGGTATCGTGGAGTTCTACGCCATTTTGTCCCTGATCGCCACCATCATGCTGCTGATGAACGTTCTGAAGTGATCGGGAGTGATCCAATGAAGGGACTTGAAAGAATTACCGACCGCATCCGCGCCGATGCCGCGGCGGAGATCGAGTCCATCCGCGCT
>JAHHSI010000008.1 GCA_020025275.1 Oscillospiraceae bacterium
TACTCGGGGGAACCCTTACCGGAACCCATGCGGGTCTCAGCGGGCTTCTCGGTGATGGGCTTATCGGGGAAGATCTTGATCCAGACCTTACCGCCACGCTTGGTATAACGAGTCATGGCGATACGGGCTGCTTCGATCTGATTGCTGGTGATCCATGCGGGCTCAACAGCAACGAGGCCGAAATCACCGTACGTAACGGTGTTGCCTCTCATGGCCTTACCGGTGAGGCGGCCACGGTGTACTCTGCGGTACTTAACTCTCTTAGGCAGAAGCATTACTGAGCGCCTCCTTCTCTCTTATCTGCAGGCTTACGGAAACCGCCCTGACGGGGACCGCGATCACGGTTGAAACCGTTCTGGCCATCGCGGCGGAAGCCACCACGACGATCGCCGTCACGGCGGCCGCGGCGCTCACGACGCTCCTGATAGGGCTTGCTGGTATCCAGGGTACGGGGGGTGGTACGCAGGGCCTGGCTGAGGATCTCGCCCTTGTACACCCAGACCTTCACGCCGATGCGGCCGAAGGTGGTGGCAGCCTCTGCAAAGCCGTAATCGATGTCGGCACGCAGGGTCTGCAGAGGAATGGTACCGTCGTGATAGTGCTCGTTACCGGCAATCTCACGGCCGCCCAGACGACCGCTGCAGCTGACCTTGATGCCCTTGGCGCCGCTGCGCATAGCACGGCCCATGGCATTCTTCATAGCGCGGCGGTGAGAGATACGCTTCTCCAGCTGGGCAGCGATGTTCTCAGCCACCAGCTGAGCGTCCATGTCGGGGTTGCGGACCTCGACGATGTTCAGCTTCACGTTCTTGCCGATCAGCTTCTCAACGCTCTTGCGGTACTCCTCGATCTGAACGCCGCCCTTGCCGATGACAACACCGGGACGGGCCACGTGCAGGTAAATGGTCACAACTTCGTTGCTGCGCTCGATCTCGATCTTGGAGACGCCGGCGGCATACAGAAGCTTCTTCAGATAAACGCGGATCTTGTGGTCCTCGACCAACAGGTCGCCGACCTTCTCATTGCTGGCATACCAACGGGAATCCCAGTCTTTGATGACGCCCACGCGCATGCCGTGGGGATTAACTTTCTGTCCCATAAAACTGACTCCTCCCTTTAGTCTTTCTCAGCGACCGCCAGGGTCACGTGAGAAGTTCTCTTGTTAATGCGATAGGCACGGCCCTGGGCGCGGGGCATCATTCTCTTCAGAATGGGGCCGGGGGTAGCGAACACCTCGCTGATTACCAGCTTCTCAACATCCATCTGGAAGTTGTTCTCGGCGTTAGCCACAGCGCTCTTCAAGAGCTTCATCAGGGGCTCAGAAGCAGCCTTGGGGGTCTGCATCAGAATTGCCATTGCGGTCTGCACATCCTTGCCGCGGATCAGGTCGCAAACGATCTGAACCTTGCGGGGAGAGATGCGGACATATCTCAAATAAGCTTTAGCTTCCATTGTATTCTGCATCCTCCTTCTTACTTAGACTTGGTGTGACCGCGGAAGGTACGAGTGGGAGCGAATTCGCCCAGCTTGTGACCCACCATGTCCTCCTGCACGTAGACAGGCACATGACGGCGGCCATCGTGAACTGCGATGGTATGACCTACGAAAGAGGGGAAGATGGTGGAGCTGCGGCTCCAGGTCTTCAGCACACTCTTCTCGCCGGTCTTATTCATTTCTTCAACCCGCTTGATGAGCTCAGGGGCAACATACGGGCCTTTTTTAACAGATCTGCTCATATTAACTTGCCTCCTTACTTCTCATTACGACGCTTGACAATAAACTTGTCAGTCTGGTTCTTCTTCTTACGAGTCTTGTAACCCAGAGCCGGCTTACCCCAGGGGGTAACAGGGCCGGGACGACCAACGGGGCTCTTGCCCTCACCACCGCCGTGGGGGTGATCGCAGGGGTTCATGACGCTACCGCGAACGGTGGGACGCCAGCCCATGTGACGCTTACGACCAGCCTTACCCAGCTGGATATTCTCGTGCTCGATGTTGCCGACCTGACCGATGCAGGCCTTGCAGTTAACACGGATGATGCGGACCTCGCCGGAAGGCATACGGACCTGGGCGTTCTGGCCCTCCTTTGCCATCAGCTGAGCAAAAGCACCAGCGGAACGAACCAGCTGAGCGCCCTTGCCGGGGTGCATCTCGATGTTGTGGATGACCGTACCAACGGGGATATTGGCCAGGGGCAGGCAGTTGCCGGGCTTGATGTCGGCAGCTGCGGAGGACAGGACCTTGTCGCCTGCCTTCAGGCCGACGGGAGCGATGATGTAACGCTTCTCGCCGTCCTCATACTGCACCAGAGCGATGTTGGCGCTGCGGTTGGGGTCGTACTCCAGACGCAGCACGGTGGCGCTCATGTCCATCTTGTCGCGCTTGAAGTCGATGATACGATACTTGCGCTTCTCGCCGCCGCCGCGATGGCGAACGGTGATGCGGCCATAGCTGTTACGACCAGCGTTCTTCTTCAGAACCTCTACCAGGCTGGCTTCAGGCTTGGCATGCTTGTCGATGCCGTCAAAGCCAGAAACGGTCATGTGTCTGCGGGAAGGGGTGGTCGGCTTAAAAGTTTTAATAGACATTCTCTTACACTCCTTCCGTTATTAGACCATGCCTTCGAAGAATTCGATGGTCTTGGAATCCTCAGTCAGCTGGACATAAGCCTTCTTCCAGCTCTTGCGGCGGCCGGGACGAGCAGCGCCCAGGCGCTTCATCTTACCATCATAATTGATGGTGTTGACCTTGGCCACCTTCACGCCAAAGATCTCCTCGATGGCGTTCTTGATTTCAACCTTACCGGCGGTGGGAGCAACCTCGAAGACGTACTTCTTCTCAGCGGTAGCAGCCATGGAACGCTCGGTGATGATGGGACGGATAATGATGTCGTAAACGTTAGCCATTATGCGAACACCTCCTCGATTACTGCGAGGGCTTCCTGATCCAGCACCAGGTACTTTGCCTTCAGAATATCATAGACATTCAGCAGGTTGGCCATGCTGGTCTCCACACCGGGGATATTGCGTGCGCTCTTGATCACGATCTCGTCCTTGGCAGCGGTTGCCACCAGGGCCTTGCCGTCCGCCTTAACGGCGCTCAGGAAAGCGCGGAAGTCCTTGGTCTTGATGCTGTCGAACTTAATGGCGTCGACAACGATGATCTCGTTTGCAGCTGCCTTGGCAGACAGAACGGACTTCATCGCCAGTCTCTTCACCTTCTTATTCAGAACGTAAGAGTAGTCGCGGGGCTTGGGGGCAAAAACGATACCGCCGTGGACCCACTGGGGAGCACGGGTGCTGCCCTGACGGGCGTGGCCGGTACCCTTCTGGCGCCAGGGCTTTCTGCCGCCGCCGGAGACCTCTGCACGGGTCAGAGCGCTCTGCGTGCCCTGTCTGCAGTTAGCCAGGTGGTTTTTCACCACTTCGTGAACGACAGTCTTATTGGGCTCAATGCCGAAGATGCTGTCCTTCAGTTCCACAGTACCGACTTCAGCGCCGGCCATGTTCAAAACTTTGATAGTAGACATTTCAAGCACTCCTTTCCTTACTTATTACGGGCAGATGCCTTCTGGGGATTACGGCCGGAAGCCTTCTGCGGGTTGTTGCTGATGCCGGCGCCGGCATTCTTGACACGGTGGGTCTTGACGGTGCTCTTAATGACCACCATGCTGCCCTTGTGACCAGGGATCGCGCCGCGTACAGCAATGAGGTTCAGCTCGGGATCGACCTTCACGATATCCAGGTTCTGGATGGTGACCTGATCGCAGCCCATCTGGCCGGCACCGATCTTGCCCTTGAAGATACGGGCAGGGTCGATAACGCCCATGGAACCAGCGTGACGATGCACAGGGCCGCCGCCGTGGCTCATGGGAGTACGGCCGGCGCCGTGGCGCTTCACAACGCCCTGGTAACCGTGACCCTTGCTGGTACCAGTTACGTCTACGAAGTCACCCTCTTTGAAGGTGTCGGCCTTGATGATGTCGCCCACGTTCAGCTCTGCAGCGTTGTCCAGATCGAACTCACGCAGATACTTCTTGGGAGCCACACCGGCCTTGTTCAGATGGCCCATCTCGGGCTTGGTCAGCTTGCGCTCGGGGACATCCTCGTAGCCCAGCTGCACGGAAGCATAGCCTTCCTTTTCGACAGTCTTCTTCTGCACGACGACGCAGGGACCTGCTTCAATAACGGTAACAGGAATTACCTTGCCGTTCGCGTCGAAGATCTGAGACATGCCGACTTTCTTGCCGATAATCGCTTTCATGTATGATCCTCCTTAAAGGTTATTGGTCGGCGTAGTTCATTCCGCATAGAGCGAAACGCTTGCTCTGCCGACGTGACCCTGTCCGCTTCACGCAAGTCAGCGGACAATAGGGTTGCAAGCATTTTTATTTGTGAGCTCGCGCTGTAATTAATATAGTGTATATCCCTTACAGCTTGATCTCGATTTCCACACCGGCGGGCAGATCCAGAGCCATCAGGGCCTCGACCGTCTTGGGGGTGGAATTGGTGATGTCGATCAGTCTCTTGTGAGTGCGGCGCTCGAACTGCTCACGGCTGTCCTTGTACTTATGCGTTGCACGCAGGATGGTGACGACCTCTCTCTTGGTGGGCAGAGGAATGGGGCCGGACACGGTAGCGTTGGTACGCTTGGCGGTCTCGACGATCTTCTCTGCGCTCTGGTCGATGACCTGATGGTCATAGGCCTTCAGACGAATGCGAATCATTTCTTTTGCCATTTGGTTTGTTCCTCCATTACTTTGTACGGTTTTCTTGTGCGAGCCAACTGCCGTACGGTGAAAAATTTCTTATACGCCGTTCCGTGCGTATCATTCAGGCTCATAAGAAACACCGGCGCGCATACTCCGGCCGGTGCTCTTCTGGCGCAGCGATCTACGCTGACGTACAGAAATCTCTCAGCCGCCCGATGATCGGACATACTCCCCGAAAGTTACCGGCTCTCGCCGCAATCTCCCGGTTCATCGCATTTGTAAACGTCTCCGGGTGTGCAATACCCTTGACACGCGTACCTGTATATAATAATCGACTTCCCCGCAGATGTCAATAGGTTTTTCTCTGTTATTTACGAAAAAATATTTAAATTTTCAGCGGATTGACAAGACTGTTTCGTGCATATTGTCTCCCTCTCCATCATACCCTATTCTCCGCCGCAATTTTCTCTCTTTTAGGCTCTTTTTCGCCTGTTCCACACAAAAAAAGGGCGGATCTCCCGCCCTTTTTCCGTATTCGTCTTAGTACGCCACGCCCCAGTAAATGTCGGTGGTGCACTCCTTGCCGCACACCGGGCACTTGCCCACGGTGCCGGACTGCTTGAGCGGCATGCAGCGGGAGGAAACGCCGGCCTTCTCCTTCATGGCCAGCTCGCACTCTAGGCTGCCGCACCACTTGGTACGCGCAAAACCGCCACGGCCAGTCACCAGATCCTTTACCTCTTCCCAGGAGGTCATGTCAAAGGTGTTCTCCTCCAGATTCTCAGAGGCCATCCGGTAGAGGTTGTCGTGCACCTCCTGCAACAGGTTCTGAATGCTGTCCTCCAGACCCTCCAGCGCCACAAACGTCTTTTCGCCGGTATCACGGCGAGCTACACAGCACTGGCTCTTCTCCATATCACGGGGGCCGATCTCCACACGCAGCGGAACGCCCTTCATCTCGTACTGTGCAAACTTCCAACCGGCGGACTGATCGCTGTCGTCCAGTTTGACCCGTACCCCGGCAGCCGCCAGACGTGCCCGCAGCTCCTCAGCTGCCTCCAACACGCCGGGCTTATGCTGTGCCACCGGCACCACCACTACCTGAATCGGTGCAATGGCGGGCGGCAGCACCAGACCGTTGTTGTCGCTGTGCGTCATGATGACGGCGCCGATCAGGCGGGTCGTGACGCCCCAGGAAGTCTGGAAGGGGTACTGCAGCTTGTTGTCACGCCCGGTAAAGGTCACATCATATGCCCGGCTGAATTTATCGCCAAAGTAGTGGCTGGTACCGGACTGCAGTGCCTTGCGGTCCTTCATCATGCACTCGATGGTGTACGTGGCCTCAGCACCGGCAAACTTCTCCTTGTCGGTCTTGCGCCCCTCCACCACCGGCATGGCCAGCTCGTTGCGGCAGAAGTCGGCATAGGTGTCGAGGATCAGCTTCGTCTCCGACTGGGCCTCTTCCGCTGTCTCGTGGATGGTGTGTCCCTCCTGCCACCAGAATTCACGGCTGCGCAGGAACGGACGGGTGGTCTTTTCCCAGCGGATCACCGAGCACCACTGATTATAGAGCATGGGCAGCTCCCGCCAGGAGTGCAGGATCCGGGACCAGTGATCGCAGAACATGGTTTCGGAGGTGGGACGGAAGGCCAGACGCTCCTCCAGCTTCTCACTGCCGCCGTGGGTGACCCAGGCGACCTCCGGCGCAAAGCCCTGCACCAGTTCGCCTTCCTTCTTCAGAAGGCTCTCCGGGATCAGCACGGGCATGGCCACATTCTCGTGACCGGTCGCCTTGAATTTGTCGTCCAGGATCCGGCTGATGTGCTCCCAAATGGCGCAGCCATAGGGGCGCAGGATCATAAATCCCTTGACGCTGGCGTAGTCCACCAGTTCTGCCTTCAGGCAGATGTCAGTATACCACTTGGCAAAGTCCTCCTCCATGGGAGTGATTGCCTCAACATTTCTCTGATCTTTGGCCATAATCGTTTTTCATTCCTTCATATGATGATTTTCTGCCTGTTTCGCAGTGATTTCCTCGTTTTGAATTGTATCGTCTCCGGCTCCGCTTGTCAAGGTCTGCCCCGCTTATGCCTGTCCGGGATAGAGGATGTCATGGGCCACCGGGCGGTAGAAGAGCTCCTCGGCCGTGTCGAAATCACGGGTCTGTCCCATGATCCACATCAGCTTCGCCACCGCCGCCTCCGTGGTCATGTCATAGGCCTCCAGCAGCCGCAGCGTGCTCTTGAGATGTCCGCCCACATGGTACACCGTGAGATCGCTTCCCTCATTGGGCACTTGGGTGGTCATGACCACGATCTTCCCTTTTTCCACGGCACTGCGGATGATATTGTAAAATTCTCCCTCTTGATACTCCGGCAGTCCGCCCACGCCGAAACTCTCAATGATCAGCCCGTCATAGTGCTCGGCCATAAACGCCACCAGCTCCGGCCGTGTGCCGGGGATCAGCTTCAGCAGGCCCACATTGGTGTCCAGTCTGTCATAAAACGTAGGTGCTTCATGACAATCACAGCGGATGTACTGTAATAAGTGCTCATCCTGCAGCACCGCCAGATCCGGATAGTTGACGCTGGAAAAGGCCTGAAAGCTCTTGGAACAGGTCTTGCGGGCGCGCGTGCCCACAATCACCTTGCCGTTAAATACGATCTGCACACCGCCGCAGCCATAGCAAGCATAGAGGAACGCATCCGTCAAATTCCGCTTGGAATCCGTGCTGTCAAACCAAATGGGCTTTTGTGCGCCGGTGAGCACGATGGGCTTGGGGCTGTCCTGTACCAAATAGCTCAGAGCCGCCGCCGTATACGCCATGGTGTCGGTGCCGTGGCTCACCACAAAGCCGTCATACTGATCGTAGTGTTCCCGAATACACCGGGCCACGCCCAGCCAGTGCTCAGGGTGGATGTTGGTGCTGTCGAGACTGTAGAGCATCAGGCACTCCACCTGACAGATCTCTGCGATCCGTGGAATAAAACTCAACAGCTGTGCCGGGTTCAGTTCCGGTGTCAGTCCCTCCGGAGTCATCTCCGAGGCAATGGTACCGCCGGTACCGATCATAAGTATTTTTTTCATAGCCGCATCCTCCTTGTGGCGGTTACATATCACGATGATCCATGGCAGCGCAGCCGAAACGCACCGCCTGCTCAATGATCTCTCTCTCTTTTTCCTCTGCCTGCTCATATCGGGCTCGCAGCTCGGCCAAAAACAGGCCACGCAGTGAATCCTCCCCGCAATGGAGCCACAGATCTTCCTCTTCTTCCAGCTGTAAGCGCACCTCCAACTGCCACGCAAGTGGGGTCAGCTGCTGCCGCAGCATCACCTCGTCCGCCGTTCCGGTGCCGGTAAGGTACAGCCGGCAGATATCCTGCGTGCAGCCCTGCAGGGCTTCTTGGGCCGCCGCCAGCGCCTCACGGCCCGTGATGTCCACCGCAATGTTCCGGTAGCGGCGGCGGGCAAAGGGAACAAAGTGCAGCTGCACGCTGCCCTTGTCCACCGTGCCAAATAAAAATCCCTTGTCATCAACTTCATCAAACCCCCGCCCCTCCGGGCATCCGGGGTAGGCATAGGCCGTTTTTCCGGCGTACTGCACGCCGCTGTACTGGTGGATATGGCCCAGTGCCGCATAGTCAAGACCGCTTTGCGCCAGCACCGAGGTGCGAATGGGGCGGTATCGGCTGTTGGCCGCATCCACATCCCCGTGGAGCACCAGAATCTGCACATCGTCTCCGGCTGCAAAATCGGCCTGCATTGGCAATTCCGGACAATCCGCCTCCGTAAATCCGGCGCCCCAAACTGTACATCCTATATGGGGCAGCTCCAGTTTTTGCAAACGATTCCCCCGGAAAATATGCACGTTGCCGGGCCAGATCGCCGCGCCATAGGGACTGCGGGAATGATAGGGGTCGTGGTTGCCGGGGGCAATCACCACCTGTCCGCGGAACTGCCCCAGCGCCCGGGCCAGCATCTCCGCCGTCTGGCTGTAGAGCTCCTGCCCGTCAAAAAGGTCGCCGCTGAGAAGCAGCAGCTGCGCCCCGTGATCGTTGGCGTAGTCTACCAAACGCTCTGGCAGTTCCCGACTCTCCTGCCGCCGCAGCCGAGCCCGCTCCGGCTCCAATGCTGCAAAGGGGCTGTCCAAGTGAAGATCTGCCGCATGAAGAATTTTAACCATTGCTCTCCTCCCGCCATCCCTTGCACACATCGACCCACGCCGTGAAACTGGTGCCGCAGCAGCGCTCCAGTTCTTCACAGCTCAGTTCAATGGCCGACGAGGCGCTTCCCGCGGCCGGAAAGACCGTGGCAAAGCGGCGCAGCGACACATCCAGATACGTTTTTACAGCCGCAGGCAGGGCAAAAGGGCAGACGCCGCCCACAGCGTGGCCGATGCGCTCCTTCACTTCCTCCGCCGTCAGCATCTTTGCCTTAGCATGAAAATAGTCTTTGTAGCGGCGGTTGTCGATCTTGGCATCTCCGGAAGCCACCACCAGAATCGGTGTATCCCCCACCTGATAGCTGAGGGTCTTGGCGATCCGGGCACCGTCCACCTCCAGAGCCGCTGCCGCCAGCTCCACCGTAGCGCTGGACTCGTCAAGCTCCCGGATCCGCGAAGCGACGCCATACGGCATCAGATATGCTCTTACATTGGCAACAGACACGATCCTGTCTCCTTTCCTGCGGCGGCAATGTATTGGTCCCTTCCCTGTCTCATCGGACATCCACCCGTTCCACTGCGGTGCAGCGGCCGGTGTCACTTTCCAAGGTAAAAAGGGCTCCCTCCATCTTGCAGCTGCCGCCGGCATTGCGGAACCGACCCGGCAGGCCGCCCAAAAAGAACTCCACCGACTGCTCCGGCCGGATTCCCAGAACGGAGCGCACCGGACCGGTCATGCCCAGATCGGTCATATAACCGGTCCCCTTTTCTAAGATCTGTGCATCGGCTGTGGGCACGTGGGTGTGGGTCCCCCATACGGCACTAACCCGTCCGTCCAGATAGTAGCCCATGGCCAGTTTTTCACTGGTGGCTTGGGCATGAAAGTCGATCAGCGTAAAGGTTGGCTTCTCCTCCATGTCCTTCAGGATGCGGTCAGCCGTGGTAAAGGGATTCTCTGCTTTCCAGTCCAGATCACACCGTCCGATCAGATTCATCACGGCAATACGGACCCGTCCGCAATCGTAGATTCCCCAGCCCCGCCCGGGGACGTGGGACGCATAGTTGGCCGGACGCAGGATGTAGGGGGTATCCTCCAGATACTCCGCAATCTGCATCTTTCCCCAGGTGTGATTTCCCAAGGTGATCACGTCCACCCCGGCAGCAAAGAGATCCTCCGCCTGCTCCGGCAGCAGCCCGTTACCGGCCATATTCTCTCCGTTGGCAACAACGAAGTCGATTTCCCTCGTTTTTTTGAAACTGCGCAAATGGCGGCTCACATGGCGAAGACCTTCTTCCCCCGTCACGTCCCCCAGCGCCAGAATCCGGTAGAGCATAGCGCGCTCCTCTCTTCCTACTCATCAATCATGGCCTCTCTGCCGCGCAGGCGGCGCAAAAGCCGTTATCGTCTATTCTACCATGAAATTCCCGCCGGCGCAACGCTCCCATGTCCCCGACGGAACTCAAAAAAGCATCCGCCCGCCGGCGGATGCTTTCTCTTTTTACTTTGCGTATTCCACGACTTTCGTCTCACGCAGAACGTGGACCTTGATTTGGCCGGGATACTCCAGTTCGCTCTCGATGCGCTTGGCAAGATCGCGGGCCAAAATCACCATCTGATCCTCGCTGACCTGCTCGGGCTTCACCATGACACGGACCTCACGGCCGGCCTGAATGGCATAGCTCTTCTCCACGCCGGGATACTCTCCGGTGATCTCCTCCAGCTTCTGCAGACGCTTGATGTAGTTCTCCAGATTCTCACGGCGAGCCCCGGGACGGGCGGCAGAAATGGCATCGGCAGCCTGCACCAAGCACGCCACAATGGTCTTGCACTCCACATCGCCGTGGTGCGCCTGAATGGCGTGGATGATGTCTTCCTTTTCCTTATACTTCCGGGCGAATTCCACGCCCAGTGCCACGTGGGTCCCCTCCATCTCGTGGTCGATGGCCTTACCGATATCGTGCAGCAGACCGGCACGCTTTGCGGCGTTGACGTCCACGCCCAGCTCCGCCGCCATCAATCCGGCGATGTGGGATACCTCGATGGAGTGCTGTAACACGTTCTGTCCGTAGCTGGTCCGGTAGTGCAGCCGTCCCAACAGCTTCTGCAGTTCCGGATGCAGGGAGCGAACCCCCGTCTCCAAAACGGCACGCTCGCCCTCGGAGCGGATCACGGCGTCCACCTCACGGCGGGCCTTCTCCACCATCTCCTCAATGTGGGTGGGGTGGATGCGGCCGTCAGCGATCAGCTTTTCCAGAGCCAGCCGGGCCACCTCACGGCGTACCGGCTCAAAGCAGGAGACGGTGATGGCCTCCGGCGTATCATCGATGATCAGGTCGGCGCCGGTCAGGGTCTCCAGCGTACGGATATTGCGTCCTTCACGGCCGATGATACGGCCCTTCATCTCGTCATTGGGCAGGGGGACCACACTGACGGTGATTTCAGCCACATGGTCTGCGGCACAGCGCTGGATGGCGGTGGCTACGATCTCGCGGGCACGCTGCTCCGCCTCATCCTTGGCGCGAGCTTCGATCTCCTTAATCTTGACGGCCGCCTCATGGGTCACCTCAGACTCCACTTGACTGATAAGATACTCCTTGGCCTGCTCGGCGGTAAAGCCGGAAATCCGCTCAAGCATCTCTGTTTGGCTGCGCTTGATGACCCGGATTTCCTCCTGCTCGCGATCAGCGGCCGCGTGTTTGGCGGCCAGAGCCTCTTCCTTCTTTTCAATAAGATCGGTCTTGTGATCGATATTTTCCTCTTTCTGCTGCAACCGACGCTCCTGCTTCTGCAGATCAGCCCGGCGCCCTTTCTCTTCCTTCTCGTATTCACTTCGAGCCTTCAGAACTTCTTCTTTTGCTTCAAGAAGTGCTTCGCGCTTCTTATTTTCAGAACTTTTGATTGCTTCATTGATGATCCGCGTGGCTTCTTCTTCCGCGCTGGAAATCTCTTTTTCCGCAACGCTCTTGCGGTAGTGAATGCCGATCGGGAACCAAATGGCGCAGGATACGACGGCCACAATTCCAGCTACAATGTAGCCCAGTGTGGTCATAATGGTTCCTCCTGTAGATGTTTGTGTATGGAAAAAAGAACTGCCGAGCCCGACAATTCCTTTCTGCAGATAATAATTGAAAGATTCCCCTAATCCTCCAATGATAATCTTTTTTAATTTTATACGCATTGACTACAGCTGTCAAGTCCCAATCGTGGGACATATACGGATTCAAGAAAATTCTTTCCCCCATCAGTGGAAAAAGCGTCAGGCCGCAGCCTGACGCTTTTTCATTTCTCTATTTGTTTCTTTATTTCTTTGTCTCCGGCGCTGCACCTGTGGTCAGGCTGTACACCTTGAGGATGCTGCCCTCGCCCTTGGCGAACTTCACCTTGACCTGGTCACCGGTGTTCAGGATGATGACCTCCTGATTATCTGCGGCCGAGATCGCATAGTAGGGCGCACCGCCCTCCAGCCGGAAGTAATACCATGTGTTGCCATCGATCACGGCACTGCGGATCTCGGCAATGGTGCCCTCGACCTCCTCCTGATCGGAGACGGTCACGTCCGTATCCTCCGGGGAGATCAGGCCCTTTTCTGCCAGCATGGAGCGGTAACTGGCCTCACAGTCGGCCACGGTGGTGCCGGTGGCAACGATCTGATACTGGCTGACGTTGACCATGGCGTACATCTTCACCAGACCGGCGGCATCCTTCATGGCCATAAAGTAGGTCGGCTGCTCGGAGATATTCAGCAGCAGCGGGAACGTGGCTGTATATTTCATCTGCTGTACCTGTCCCTCGGCCGAAGCCATGGCCGAGTACTCTTCGGCGCCGGCCACCTGATAGAACTTCGTCTCCTTGGTCCGCTGATTGGAGAGGATAAAGCCCACATTGGACTGGTCGCTGACCACGGAGGTCACGCCGGTGTACATATAGACATCATCCCCGATGGCGATATAGTTGTATCCGGTCGTGGTCCTGGTCATGCCGCGCTGTCCGAACACGGAGTTGATAAAGCCGTTGATGAATTTCCCGTGGTAGTCATACTGGCGCATGATGAGGTCGGCGGTGTAGACATGGTCCACCCAGTTGGGCACGTCCGCCACATCATAATACTGGCTCTCTCCCGTAATGGCGTCCACCAGAACGGCGCCGATGATGTCCGTACCGCCGAACAGACCGATGGTCTTGCTGATGCGGGGGCACACCCAGTAGGGGCGGCCCTGCTCGTCGATCTCAAAGGCGGGCTTGTCGAACATATAGGTAGGATAGTGGAAGCGCAGATGGCGATAGAGGTTCCGGCTGAAGTGCTCGGCCGTGGTATAGCGGATCCCCTCGTCCAACCGGACCACATCCACGTTCTGGGTGACCATATCGATGATCAGGTAAGCGGGCAGACCCTCCGAGCGGTTGTTGAACCATTTGATGAGATCGCCGTAGCGCAGCGGCGTCACACGCACGGGCCGGCCGCCATAGTTGATCTGGGTGTAGTCGTCCGCCACCTCAAACTGGGAGACCATGTCGGCCAGCTCGCCCAGTTTGCGGTCCCCCAGCTTGGCCGCAGAGTCTGCATCCAGCATCGGGATCTGATCAAAGGAGATCTCCTCCACCTCGGCAGCGAAATCGCCGTCCTCAATGGTCAGCATATCCCGATAACTGGACGCACGGATCACCTGCCAGCCGAAAAGAGCGCCTGCCAGCGCAATGACCACCAGTCCCGCAGCGATCAGCCCGGGGATCTTGCACTGTTTTTTTACAAAGCCCACATATCCCCTGACGCCGTCACCCTGAAATCCGGAGGTCAGGATGGCACAAACGCAGTAAACGGCGCACAGCAGCAGGGCAAAGGCATAAAATTCCTCCGACTTAAGATTAATGGGCGGAAGAACCACATAGAAATAAATGGCACCGAACACCAGCGTCACCAACAGATTGATGAGCGTCCGGGTCACCGGTGAACCGATGGGCTTGCGCACTTTTTTCGGACGCGGTTCCTGCGTCCCGAATCCCTCAAACCCGGGGCTGTTCCAGTTGATATTCATAGGATACTCCTCTCGCATTTTGTGTTAGGTATTATATCCTAAAGAAAAAGGGGAAACAAGAACAAATTGTAAATTAATGGCTTTCCCGTCCTTTCTCTTTCCCTTGGTCCGAAAAAGAGCCGCATTTGCGGCTCTTTTTCTCACTTTTTCTCTTCCAGCACCGCAACCGCGCCCTGCTGCACTGTCACCCGGGCCGTATCGCCCCGGGACAGCGTTCCCTCCAGCATTTTCTGGGCCAAAACATCCTCCACCTGCCTTCGGATGATGCGCCGCAGGGGGCGGGCGCCATAGCGCCGGTCAAACCCCTCCTTGGCCAGCTGCGCCACCGCAGCGTCCTCTGCCGCCAGTGTGACGCCCTGTTCCCGGGCACGGCGGGCCGTTTCCTCCAAAAAACCCCGGGCGATGCGCTCCATTGCCGCAGGTGCCAGCGGCCGGAATACCATGGTCTCATCAATGCGGTTGAGCAGTTCCGGCCGGAAGGTGTGCTGCAGCTCTTCCAGTACGCTCCGTCGGACCCGCTCAAAATCCCCGTCCGCCTCCGCCGCATGAAAGCCCATGGGTGCCCCGGTGATGAACCGGTCGTCTCCCACATTGGAGGTCATGACGATCACCGTATTTTTAAAATCCACCCGATGTCCCTGTGCGTCCGTCAGCGCCCCCTCCTCCAAGATCTGCAGCAGCAGATTGCATACGTCCCTATGGGCTTTTTCCAGTTCGTCAAAGAGCACCACGCAGTAGGGCCTGCGGCGCACCCGCTCGGTCAGCTGTCCGCCCTCCTCGTGTCCCACGTACCCCGGCGGCGAACCCACCAGACGCGAGACGGCGTGGCGCTCCATGTATTCCGACATATCCAGCCGGATCATGGCATTCTCCGTCCCGAACATGGCCTCGGCCAAGGCCCGGCATAACTCCGTCTTACCCACTCCGGTGGGCCCTAAAAAGAGAAAGGAGCTGATGGGCCGCCGAGGGTCCTGCATCCCCACACGGCTGCGGCGGACGGCACGGGCCACGGTGCTCACCGCCTCCTCCTGCCCCGCTACCCGGGCCCGGAGCGTTTCCTCCAGACGCAGCAGACGGCTGCGCTCGTCCTCCGTCAGTCGCATGACCGGGATTCCCGTCCATTCGGCTGTCACACGGGCAATATCCTCGGCTCCGACGCTTTCATAGACGGCCGCTTTTTTCCGCCAGTTCGCCCGCCGGTCAGCCAGCTGTCCTTCAAAATTCTCCTCCACGTCCCGCAGCTGCGCTGCCTGTTCGTAGTTCTGTGACGCCACTGCCGCCTGTTTCTCCCGGCGCAGCGTCAGCAGCTTCTCCTCCAGACTTTTCACGTCCGGGCAGCGGGGATGCGCCCTCATGCGCACCTGACTGGCCGCCTCATCCATCAGATCGATGGCCTTGTCCGGCAAAAAGCGGTCATGAATGTAGCGGGCCGACAGCCGTACCGCCGCCTGCACCGCCTCATCGGTGATACACAGCCTGTGGTGCATCTCATAGCGCTCCCGCAGCCCCAGTAAAATCTCCACAGCCGCTGCCTCCGTGGGTTCGTCGACAAGGACCGGCTGAAAACGCCGCTCCAAAGCGGCGTCTTTTTCGATGTAGCGGCGGTACTCCTCCCTCGTGGTGGCACCCACCACACGGATCTCACCACGGCCCAAGGCCGGCTTGAGAATGTTGGCCGCATCGACGGCGCCTTCGGCACTGCCGGCCCCCACAATATTGTGCAGTTCATCGATAAAGAGGATCACATCCCCCATGCCCCGCACTTCCTCCACCATGCTGCGCACACGTTCTTCAAATTCTCCCCGGTACTTGGTTCCGGCCACCATGCTCCCCAGATCCAGAGACAAGATCCGCTGCTCCCGCAGCTCCTCTGGTACATCGCCCATGGCCATGCGCTGGGCCAGTCCCTCCACCACCGCCGTTTTCCCCACGCCGGGCTCGCCGATCAGGGCCGGATTGTTTTTGCTGCGCCGGGATAGGATCCGGATTGTCCGGTCGATCTCCTTCTCCCGTCCCACCACCGGGTCCAGCTGACCGCAGCGTGCGGCCTCCGTCAGATCGCGGGTGTAGGCCATCAGCGTCTTGCTCCGCTTCTCCTCACGGCCGCTGCCGGGAACCGGAGGCGGCACGGGCCGGTCTCCCACCAGCTTCATCACCGTGGTGTATAGCCGCCGCCCGTCCACACCGGAGGCCCGCAGAATATCCACCGCCATATTGTTTCCCTCCCGCAGAATCCCCAGCAGCAGGTGTTCCGTCCCAATATAGCCGCTGCCGCTGCGGATCGATTCCCCCACGGCCAGTTCAATGGTGCTTCTGGCCCGGGGCGTCAGGCCGCGGAAGGCCGCCGCTCCACCGCTCCCTCGCTCCTCTGTGTGCCGCAGCAGTTCACAGAGGGTCTTGTCGCACAGTCCGCTGTCCTCCAGCACCCGATGTGCCATGCCCTCCTCTTCCCGCAGCAGCCCCAACAGTAAATGCTCGTTGCCCACATAGCCGTTGCCCAACTCCTCGGCGGCCTCTTGGGCAAGCAGCAGTGCCCGATGTGCCCGCGGTGTAAACTTACTCTCCCGCATGGTTCTCCCCTTTCCCGCCCTTTTTTCAGGGCGCATTTTCCTCGTTTTTCCGGTTAGCCTCTGCTGACCACTTTTATACAGAATATAGTCCTTCCGCCAATCGTTTTCCGTAGTTTTTCCCAAAAAAGCCAAAAAATACGCACAACCACACAATTTTTCTTTTAGAGGGTCTTGCAATATTCCATTTTCGTGCTACAATAGAATCACCAAATTTTTATGGAGGTGCTCTCATGGCCTACAAGATCGATTCCGGCTGCGTCAGCTGCGGTGCTTGCGCTGATGCATGTCCTGTTGGCGCTATTTCTCAGGGTGATGATCATTACGAGATCGACGCTAACTCCTGCCTGGATTGCGGTTCCTGCGCAGATACCTGCCCCAACGGCGCTATCTCTCCCGCAGAATAATCGCACAACGCGATAAAAAACACCGGACTGCGTGTCCGGTGTTTTTTTATTGCAGCCGCCGTACTTTTATTATACAATAGAGATATTCTCAGGAAAGGAGGCGGACGCCTTGGAAAAAACAGATCAGCTCTGGCCCGGCGGCCCCCGCTTCCTCTTCGATGATACGCTCTTCCAGCCGGGGACCGACTCCTTTTTGCTGGGTGCCTTCCCCCGGCTTCGGCGCGGCGAACGCGTCTGCGATCTGGGCGGCGGTACAGGGCTGCTGGGAATGCTGCTTCTGGCGCGGGAGCCCTCCCTCCATGTCACAGAGGTGGAAGTGCAGCGCCGGGCCTGTGCGCTTTGCCTCCGCAACGCCGCCCTGAACCGGCTGGAGCACGCGATGGAGTGCCTGGAGGCCGATCTCCGGGATCTGCCCATGCTGCGCCCCGGTTCCTTCGATCTGGTGGTAGCCAATCCCCCCTATTTTACCACGTCCGGCGGGGCACAGGCACAATCCCAGGCACGGCGCACTGCACGCTCGGAGGTGTCTTGTACGTTGGAGGACATTCTGTCCGCAGCGGCACGGCTTTTGCGCTGGGGCGGCCGTCTGGCACTGGTCTTTCGCACCCAGCGCATGGCGGAACTGATGGCCGCCGCCCGCAGCCACGGGCTGGAGCCCAAGCGGCTGCGCCTTGTGCAAACCACGATCACCGCCGCCCCCTCGCTCTTTTTGTTGGAGTGTCGCCGCGGTGGAAACACGGGGCTTCAGGTGGATCCGCCCCTTCTGCTGCAAGGGCCGGACGGCCGGCCCACGGCGGAACTGGACGCCATCTATTTCAGAGATATGAGGTAAGCATATGGCAGGAACATTATATTTGGTGGCCACTCCCATCGGGAATCTGGGCGATTTTTCCCCACGGGCAGTGGATACCTTGACACAATCCGATTTTATCGCCGCAGAGGATACCCGGGTATCCATGAAACTGCTGAATCATTTCGGGATCAAGAAGCCCATGGTCAGCTATCATGAGCACAATCGAGCCGCCGCCGGGGCCGCCATTGTGGATCGGCTCCTCGCCGGCGAGACCTGCGCCTTGGTCACCGATGCCGGTACACCGGCCATCAGCGATCCGGGGCAGGATCTGGTACAGCTCTGTGCTGCCGCCGGTGTCACGGTACAGAGTATCCCCGGCTGCTGCGCCTGCATCACGGCGCTGGCCGTGTCGGGGCTGCCCACCGGCCGTTTCACCTTTGAAGGATTCCTCTCCGCCAATAAAAAGGAGCGGCGCACCCGGCTGCAGGAGCTGCAAAATGAGGAGCGCACCATGGTTTTTCATGAGGCTCCCCATAAGCTGCGCTCCACTTTGGCCGATATGCTGGAGCTTCTGGGTGACCGCCGGATCTCCCTGTGCCGTGAACTGACCAAGCTCCATGAGGAGACGCAGCGCACCACGCTGCAAGCGGCGGTGGAGTATCATCGTGACCATGAGCCCCGTGGTGAATATGTGTTGGTAGTGGAGGGTGCCCCCCGCCAGGAGACACCCATGCTCACCATGGAAGAAGGCGTGCGCCGCATTCTGAAGCTGCGTGACGACGGCGTACGAATGAAGGACGCCGTGCGTCAGGTTTCCTCCGATACCGGCTTAAACAAAAATGACCTCTATGCTGCCGCCTTGCAGGCCGCCGATGCATAAATATGAAATTGAAAGGAAGCCCTGCGCTAAATGCGCAGGGCTTCCTTTTTCCAGCTGTTATTCTTCTTTTTTCAGCTCCCGCAGACACTTGTGGCAGACGTTCTTTCCCTTAAACACCACCACATCTCGGATACTATCGCAAAAAATACAGCTCGGCCGATACTTTTTCAGCACAATGGACGCCCCGTCCACATAGATCTCCAGAGCATCTTTTTCTGCGATATCCAGTGTTCTGCGTAGTTCAACCGGTAGAACGATCCTTCCCAACTCGTCTACCTTTCTCACGATACCAGTAGATTTCACAGTATTTGTCCTTTCCTCCTCCAATTTTTCTGTGCTACATCATCATTATGCTCTCTCTTTCGAGCCATGTCAACTATTTTCCGCTAACTCTCCCTCTTTATATATACAAAACTACGCATACTCTGTGCATATCATACATTATAGGAGGTGTTGTCATGGGCTTTATGTGGATCTGGGCAGGCATGGTTCTACTCTCCGTTCTCTTTGGCATCGGGAACGGCACACTGGACGCCGTGGGCCAGGCAGCTCTGGAAGGTGCATCCTCAGCTCTGGAGCTGGCTTTTGGTATGACGGGGGCTGTGTGCCTTTGGAGCGCCGTCATGGAGTTGATGCGCCGCTGCGGGCTGGCTGATGCTCTGGGCCGTCTCTTCCGTCCGCTCCTGCGGCGGCTGCTCCCCCGTGCCAGTCAAGACCGGGAAACCCTGGCCGCCGTGTCGGCCAACGTGTCGGCCAATCTTCTGGGGTTGGGAAATGCCGCCACGCCTTTGGGGATGCAGGCCGTCCAGCGGATGGCCGCCGACTGCGGCGGCGTTGCCAGTGATGAGCTGTGCCGTTTCGTGGTTTTGAACACAGCCTCCATCCAACTGCTGCCCACCACCGTAGCCAGTATCCGCTCTGCCTGCGGCTCGGCGGCCCCCATGGAGATCCTGCCCGCCGTATGGATCACTTCGGTGCTGTCCGTCACGGCGGGACTGGCGGCTGCACGGCTACTGCAGACCATTTGGAGGAAGTGATATGTCTTTTTCCACCGGCATCATCCCCGCCGTGCTGGCCGGGACCGCTTTGTGCGCCCTGCTGCGCCGGACAGACGGCTACGCTGCACTGACAGAGGGCGCTGCGCAGGGGCTCTCCGTCATGGTCAAGATCCTCCCATCTCTGATTGTCCTGCTGTCAGCCACCGCCATGCTACGTGCGTCCGGGGCGCTGCAGTGGCTGACCGACCTGCTCTCCCCTCTTCTCTCCGCTCTGGGGATCCCTCCGGAAGCCATGCCGCTGCTGCTGATCCGCCCCATCAGCGGCTCCGGTGCCCTCGCTGTGGGCAGTGACCTCATGGCCCGCTACGGGCCGGACTCCCACATCGGACGGGTCGTCTCCGTGATGCTGGGGTCTACCGAAACTACCTTCTACACCGTGGCCGTGTACTTCGGGGCGGCCCGGATCCGGCGCACACGCTATGCCATTCCGGCAGCGCTGACCGCCGATGCTGTAGGCTTTTGGGCGGCCTCTCTGAGTGTACATCTACTCTTTGGAAGCTAAGGCCCCGCCGCAGACAGCATCACCCATCGGCCATACAGCTCCACTGCCCCGACGCCAAGAAAAAAAGAGAGCGTATCGACCGATACGCTCTCTTTTGATAACTTACATCTGCTCCGGGGCATTGCAGCCGATCAGAGCCATACCGCTGCGCAGAACGCTGCGTGCGGTATCGGCCAGCTTCAGACGGGCACGCAGAAGCTGCTCCTCTTCACCCTTGATCCGGCAGGCGCTGTAGAACTTGTGGAACGCAGCCGCCAGATCGGTGAGGTAGCGGTTGATATGGCTGGGGTCGTAGTCCCGGGCCGCCAGACGCACCGCCTCGCAGTAGACAGACAGCTGCTTGATGAGGGCCTTCTCGCTGTCCTCGTGGAGAAGGCTGAAGTCCACCTCGCCGGCTGCCGGCACGGTGTAGCCCTCCGCCGCCAGCGCCTTGAGCAGCGTGCAGATCCGGGCATGTGCATACTGGACGTAGTACACCGGGTTCTCGCTGTCCTCCCGGACGGCAAGGCCCAGATCGAACTCCATCTGCGTCTCCGGCTTGGCGTTGAAGAAGTAGCGGCAGGCGTCCACGGGGATCTCGTCCAGCAGATCGGTGAGGGAAATAGCCTTGCCGGTACGCTTGGACATACGCACCACCTCGCCGTCACGCACCAGCTTCACCAGCTGCATCAGCACGATGTCCAGCCGCTCGGTGCCGTTGAGGCCCAGCGCATCCATGGCGCCCTTGAGCCGGGCCACGTGGCCGTGGTGGTCAGCGCCCCAGATGTTGATGACCTTGTCAAAGCCACGGACGGCAAATTTGTTGCGGTGATAGGCAATGTCGGCGGCAAAATAGGTGTAGAATCCGTTGGCACGGCGCAGTACATCGTCCTTCAGACCCAGTTTCTCGATCTCCTCATCGCTCTTACCGGCCTTCTTGAGCTGCTCTGCCAGGATCCGGCTGGTGTTGAGCCACAGGGCGCCGTCCTTTTCATACGTATAGCCCAGTTCGGTCAGCTTGCTCACGGAGTCGGCTACATAGCCGCTCTCATGGAGGGAGGACTCGAAGAACCACTGGTCATAGTGGATCCCATAGCGGGCCAGATCATGCTGCATCTTGGGGATATTGCGGCTCAGACCGAACTTGGCCAGCGCATCGTGGCGCTCCTGCTGCGGGCACTCGAGATACTTCTCGCCCTCCTGCTCATAGAAGGCCTGTGCCAGCTCACGGATGTCATCGCCGTGATAGCCGTCCTCCGGGAACTCCACGGCGTCCTCGCCGCGGATGATCTGGAGGTAGCGGGCTTCCAGACTCTTGGCGAACTTCTCGATCTGGTTGCCGGCGTCGTTGACATAGAACTCACGCCACACATCGGCGCCGGACTTTTGCAGCACGGAGGCCAGCGTGTCGCCCAACACGCCGCCACGGGCGTTGCCCATGTGCATGGGGCCGGTGGGATTGGCGGAAACGAACTCCACCATATACTTCTTGCCGGCGAGCAGATCGTTGCTGCCGTAGGCCTCCCCCTCCGTCTCCACGGCGGCCACCGTGTCGGCAAACCACGTATCGCCCAGACGGAAATTCAAAAAGCCGGGGCCGGCCATCTCCACCGATGTGAAATAGGAGCCCTCCAGCGCCATGTGGTCCATGAGGATCTGGGCCACCTGACGGGGGTTCATCCGCATCGCCTTGGCCGCGGCCAGGCAGAAGGTGGTGGTGTAGTCTCCGTTGGAGGTATCCTTGGGGATCTCCACGGAGGGACTCACGGAAACCTCGGGCAGCAGGCCCTCGGCATTCGCCTTTTTCAGTGCCTCCAGCGTCAGCTGCAGCACCTGATCTTTGGCATTTTGGATCATATTGGTCATGGTGTTATTTCTCCTTCTCTTCTTTCTCTATTTGGATCCGCAGGCAGACATCCGAAACCGGCGTCCCTCCGGACAGCATGGTGTAGTCCATTTCAATGGTGCCCTGTTCTTCTCCCTCCAGCGTCCATCGGACGCGTCGGGTGATAATGCCCATTTCCAGCACCGCCCCGCCGGCCCGCAGGCGCAGCACCGTGTCCTGCTCCGGGTTCAGCTGCAGCGTATACCCGGCGGAGGTGTTGTGCACCGTGATCCCCTCCCCGGTCATCCTGACTGCGTTGTTGCTGCGCTGGCCCGTCTCGTCGATGGCGCTGTAGCGCAGGTGATAGCCGTCCTCATCGTGCCGGAGCAGTCCCCGGCCGGTCTGGCACATCTCCTCACGCTCTCCCTGTGCAGTGATCACACTGCGAATCATCACGTTGATATGTCCTTCCACGGCGCACCTCACTCTGTCTCAAGCACTGCCGGCTCCACCGGGTTTTCCAGAGGCTCGTCCAAAAACGGGGCCGCCAGCTGACCGAACTCCGCGGGATCGCCGCTGGCGTACAGGCGCAGCGAGCCCTCCCCCGCTGCAAGCAGATCCTTTTCCCGCAGCACATCTGCCAGTGCCCGTGCCGCCTCGGCACCGGCATTGACCAGCGTTACCTCCGGTCCCATGATCTCTGCGATCACATCCTGCAGCAGTGGAAAATGCGTGCAGCCCAGAATCAGCGTGTCCACGCCCGTGGCCTTCATGGGCTCCAGATACTCTCGAGCCACCAGTTCCACCACCGGGTCGCCTCGGCGATAGCGGCCGTTTTCCACCAGGGCCACAAAAAGCGGGCAGGCACAGCTGACCGTGCGGACGGCGCCGTCCATGGTGCGCATCGTGCGCTCATAGACGCCGGAGCGCACAGACGCTGCCGTGGCAATAAGGCCGATCCGATGGTTGTCCGTCACCTCCAGGGCCCGTCGGCAGGCCGCATCCACCACGCCCAGCACGGGGATCTCGTTCTCCTGCTGCAGGGCAGGCAGCGCCGCCGTGGTGGCGGTGCCGCAGGCGATCAGTGCCGCCTTCACGTCCTTGGTGCGAAGGAATGCCAGATCCTGCCGGGAGTATCGGACCAAGGTTTCCTCCGACTTTCCGCCATAGGGGACACGGGACGTGTCTCCCAAGTATATAATGTTTTCAGAGGGGAGGAGTCTCCGCAGCTCCCGAACGGCCGTCAGGCCGCCCAACCCGGAGTCAAACACTCCCACAGCTCTGTGATCCATGACAGAACCTCCCTATGTGACTCATACGATTGTAACTAATTTATTATACTATTGAAAAGCGTTGGAAACAAGTGAAATTTTGGAGTATTTCCCCACTTTTTTCGGTAGTATTTTCTGTCGTGGTCTGCTATAATGCTTTTATTCTATGGGCAGGTGGGGGTTCCTCCCCGGCAAAACCAATCGGAGGTGGCATTTTGGAAATCAAATTAAGCGAAAAACAGTTCCGGCGGCTGTTGGATCTGGTGTATATTGGTAATTGGGTGCTCAACTCCACCCGGGGCGACGACCGGATCCGTCAATACGACGAGGTGGAGAGCCTGCTCTTCTCCCACTGTCCCGCCCACGGCATGGCCTCCCTCACCGAGCTGTATCAAGGGACACTGATCCCCTCCCGTGCCTTTGCCGAGGGCGGCATCCATGAGGCGATCATGGCCTACGAGGACACCGTTTTCTTTGAGATCCTGGCTCAGGAGCTGGCACTGCGTGATCTGGACGATCCCCCTGTCACTGCGGAAAACTACGAGGAGATCATGGAGCGTATGAACCTCTATCTGGGAGAATTTGAGCGCCACGGCACCGACAACATCACCGTGGATATGGACCCATGAGTTTTGGGCCGGACAAACAGTAAAGCGGCGGAAGAGATCTTCCGCCGCTTTTTTTGATCCAACCATGGCCGTCCGGAAACCGCCATCGATGCGTATTCTTACATGATCTCTGCCAGATGGCGGGCCACATGGACGCCGCTGGCGCTGGCATGGCTGAGGGAGTGGGTGACGCCGCTGCCGTCGCCGATCACATAGAGTCCCTTGTGACAGGTCTCCAGATTCTCGTCCAGCTCCACCTCCATGTTGTAGAACTTCACTTCCACACCGTACAGGAGCGTATCGTCGTTGGCCGTGCCGGGGGCGATCTTATCCAGTGCGTAGATCATCTCAATGATGCCGTCCAGAATCCGCTTGGGCATCACAAGGCTCAGATCGCCGGGGGTCGCTGCCAGCGTGGGGGTCACAAAGCTCTCGGACAGACGCTTGACCGTGCTGCGCTGCCCGCGGATCAAATCGCCGAAGCGCTGCACGATAACGCCGCCGCCCAGCATATTGCTCAGCCGGGCAATGCTCTCGCCATAGCCGTTGCTGTCTTTGAACGGCTCGGAGAAATGCTTGGCCACCAAAAGGGCGAAGTTAGTGTTCTCCGTGTGGAGCGCCGGATCTTCATAGCTGTGGCCATTGACGGTGACAATACCGTTGGTGTTTTCGTTGACCACCACACCGTGGGGGTTCATGCAGAAGGTGCGGACACGGTCCTGGAACTTGGCGGTGCGATAGACGATCTTGCTCTCATAGAGTTCGTCGGTAAGGTGGGCGAACACCGCATAGGGCAGCTCCACACGCACACCGATGTCCACACGGTTGGAGTGGGTAGGGATGTCCAGATCCCGGCACACCGTCTCCATCCACTTCGAGCCGCTGCGGCCCACGGAGATCACGCAGTATTTGCCGGTGTACTCCGCCTTGTCGGTGGTGACGATATAGCCCTCGTCGGTGTGCTTGACCTGCCGCACCGGAGTATCGAAGAAGAAATCCACCTGATCCTTCAGACGGTTATAGAGGTTCTCCAGCACCACATAGTTGATGTCGGTGCCCAGATGGCGCACGGATGCGTCCAGCAGGTGCAGGTCGTTCTCCAGACAGAGCTTTTTGATGTGGGTGTTGCCGGTGGAGTAGAGCTTTGTTCCCTGTCCGCCGCAGGCCATGTTGATCTCATCCACATACTCCATCAGCTCCAGCGCCTTATTTTTGCCGATGTAGTCGCACAGCGTGCCGCCGAATTGGTTGGTAATATTATACTTGCCGTCGGAAAAGGCACCGGCGCCGCCGAAGCCGTTCATAATGGCACAGGTGGGGCACTTGATGCAGGATTTGACCTTATCGCCATCGATGGGACAGCGGCGGCGGGCCAGCTCGTGGCCGGCCTCAAAAACAGCCACCCGGAGACCCGGCTTCTTCTCCATCAGTTCATAGGCAGAGTAGATACCGCCGGGGCCGGCGCCAATGAGTAAAACGTCATAGTTCATAGGATTTTCTCCTTTTTTCCATAATCATACATTCTGTATTATACGCCAATTTTCTCAAAATGCAAGCCCTACTCCTGCCCTCTTTTCCCTGCGATCCTCTCTTGTGCACCTCCTTCATGTATGATATATTTATGGAAACAACTATCACACTCAGGAGGAGTAACATCTATGAGCCGCGCCGATCAAATTTTCAAGGAAAACTGCCGAGAGATCCTGACCCACGGGGTCTGGGACACCGATCAGGTGGTGCGTCCCCATTGGGAGGACGGAGCTCCGGCCCACACGGTAAAGAAGTTCGGGCTTGTCAACCGCTACGACCTGCAACAGGAGTTCCCCATCCTCACCATCCGCCGCACGTACTTTAAGACCTGCATCGACGAGCTGCTGTGGATCTGGCAGCAAAAGTCCAACAACATCCACGATCTGCGGGGCCATATCTGGGACAGCTGGGCCGACGAGACCGGCTCCATCGGCAAGGCCTACGGCTATCAGCTGGCGGTCAAGCACCACTATCCCGAGGGGGATATGGATCAGGTGGACCGGGTGCTCTACGACCTCAAGCACAACCCTGCCTCCCGCCGCATCCTCACCAACATCTATAACTTTGAAGATCTCAGCGAGATGGCGCTTTATCCCTGCGCCTACTCCATGACATTCAACGTCTCCGGCAACACGCTCAATGCCATCCTCAATCAGCGCAGTCAGGATATGCTGGCCGCCAACAACTGGAACGTAGTACAGTACGCCGTACTGGTCCATATGATGGCGCAGGTCAGCGGCCTTGTCCCCGGTGAGCTGGTCCATGTCATTGCCGACGCCCACATCTACGACCGCCACGTACCCATCATTGAAAAGCTGTTGGAGAAAGAGGAGCGCCCGGCGCCCGCCTTCTCCATTGATCCTTCCGTACAGGATTTCTATCAGTTCACCCGGGACAGCTTCCGGCTGGCGGGCTATGATCCCCAGCCCTTCGAGGACAAGATCCCGGTGGCCATCTAAGGAGGAACGACCATGCAGGCAATCGTAGCCGTCGATCAACACTGGGGCATTGGCCGTGAGGGCGATCTTCTCTTTCATCTGAAGGCCGACCTGCAGCGTTTCCGGTCCCTGACCGTGGGCCATACCGTCATCATGGGCCGAAAAACGCTGCTCTCTCTGCCCGGCAGCCGCCCCCTGCCCAAGCGGCGCAATCTGGTTCTCTCCCGGGACACCTCCTTCGCTCCGGAGGGGGTGGAGATGGTCCGCAGTGCGGAGGAAGCTGCGCAGGCCGCTGCGTCCGACGCCTTCTGCATCGGCGGGGGCAGCGTCTATGCCCAACTGCTCCCCTGGTGTGACCGGGTCTATGTGACCAAGGTACTGGCCGATGCGCCGGCCGACACCTTCTTCCCCGATCTGGACGCAGCTCCTGACTGGACCATCGCCCAGCAAAGCGATGTCATGGAGGAAAACGGGATCCGCTTCCGGTACATCGATTACGTGCGCGTGTAACGGATGCCCCCGGCGCGTACCGCCCCCTCACCGCCGCTCGCTTTCCCCATGCCGTCCGCAGTCCCTGATGCTCTCGCCCCCGTCGGGCACTTCTCTGCACCACATATTCCCGCAGCACATATTCCCCGCAGCATCTATTATATCTCATTGCCAATCGTTCTGGATGATGGAGGAGGTCTTATGAAAAAACGCACTTTGATGGCCGTATTTTTCCTGCTGCTGATGATGGTCGGCGGCTGCGGAAAGCCAGCGCCCGCTACCCAAGTCTACCTTATCCCCACGTCTTATTGGCAGTATTCCGGCTCCACACCGGAAGCCGCCGCAGAGAGTATGCTTCGTCTGGGGGAGGACTATGTCACCGCCGCACGGGTCGTCAGCGACGGTGTCGAGCTTGATCTGACGGAGGCGCAGCGGGACAACCTGATCCGCCGAAACAATGACTACCATGATTCGATCCTTTCCTCGTTCATGTCCTACAGCAGCGATTATCGGTATGACCCGGACCCCACGTATCAGCAGGTCACCTTGTACTTCGATGAAAAGCTGCCGCCTGCGGTGAATATCAAGACGGTGTTTATGCTGACCGCCGGCTACGGGATGAACTATATCCTGCAAAACAACACCACCGACTGGAATGTGGAGCTTCGCATCTACAACTGTCACACCGGCAAGCTGGTGTGCTCTTTCAACGCCCCCTCTGAAGAGGCCTCCTGCGGCCCCGAGGAGTGGGAAGCCAGCTACGCCGAGTAAAGGCAGATGATGTCCCATCCAACCGCAGAGATGCCCATGCGTCTCTGCGGTTTTACATCCCCCCGCACGGCGGGGCGATTTTCCACGTTGTATTTGCCGCCCCAAACTGGTAAAATGGGGGAAACACCGTCGAGAGGAGGCGCTTTCCATGACCGATCTGCACACCGACATCCGTGCCATCAGCGGCATCGGCGAAACCCGTGCCAAAGCTCTGGCCAAGCTGGGCATCACCACCCTGCAGGATCTCCTCTCCTACTTTCCCCGTGGCTATGAGGACCGCACCCTGACTCGTCCCATCAAGGAGCTGCTGCCGGGTGAAAACGCCTGTGTAAAGGCAATGATCGCCTCCGATCCCACGGCCCACCGCATTCGGGGCGGAAAAATGCTGGTCCGTGCCTGCGCCGTTGACAGCAGCGGATCTCTGGATCTGGTCTTTTTCAATCAGGAATACCGCAAAAATTCCCTCCACCGGGGAGAAACATACATCTTTTACGGAAAGGTGGACGGCAATCTCCTGCGCCGCCAGATGGTCAATCCCCTCATCGAGCAGGAGGGGCAGCAGCAGATCACCGGCCGCATCATGCCCATCTATCCGCTGACTGCCGGCATCAGCCAGCTGATCCTCTCCCGTGCCGTGCAGCAGGGCCTGGCCGCCTGCAGCGATCTGCTGGAGGACGTTCTTCCGGACGAGATCCGGCAGGAGCATCATTTGTGTTATGTCAACTACGCCTATGCCAACATCCACTTTCCCGCCTCGCCGGAGGCTCTGGAGACGGCTCGGCGGCGTCTGGTCTTTGAGGAGCTGTTTTTGCTGACCTGCGGGCTGCAGCGTCTGCGGCAGCGGCGGCAGGATGTGTCCGGTCCTCTCTGCCGGCGTGTGGATATGGCCCCGTTCTATGAAGCGCTGTCCTTTTCTCTGACCGGCGCCCAACAGCGGGCCATCAACGACGCCTTGACCGATATGTGCCGTGAGCGCCCCATGAACCGCCTCTGTCAGGGCGACGTGGGCAGCGGCAAAACCATGGTGGCCGCCGCCTGCGTGTGGTTTGCTGCCCAGAATGGCTGTCAAAGTGCCCTTATGGCCCCCACGGAGATCTTGGCCCGGCAGCATTATCAGGGGCTCGCCCCCCTCTTCGCCTCGTTCGGCCTGCGCTGCGCCCTCCTCACCGGCTCTACCCGGGCCAAAGAACGCCGGGAGATCTTGGCAGGACTGGCAGACGGCTCCGTCGATCTTTGTATCGGCACCCACGCTCTTTTGACCGCAGACGTACACTACGCCCGTCTGGGCCTTGTCATCACGGACGAGCAGCACCGCTTCGGCGTGGATCAGCGGGCGGCACTGGGTCACAAGGGAATGCACCCCCACGTGCTGGTTCTCTCCGCCACGCCCATCCCCCGGACACTGGCGCTCATCATCTACGGCGATCTGGACGTCTCCATCATTGACGAGCTGCCCCCCGGCCGACAAAAGGTGGATACCTTCGCCGTCAATGAACACTATCGCCTGCGGGTCAATCAATTCATCCGCAAGCAGGTGGCGGCAGGCCATCAGGTGTTCATCGTCTGCCCCCTGGTGGGGGACGGGGACGAAGTTCCTGACGAGCGCAAGGCCGTGACCGCCTACGCCCGAAAGCTGCAGGAGGAGGTTTTTCCCGATCTGCGTGTCTCCCTGCTCCACGGCAAGATGAAGCCCAAGGAAAAGGAGGCGGTAATGACCGCCTTTGTCCGGCACGAGAGTGATATTTTGGTGTCCACCACGGTGATCGAGGTGGGCGTGGACGTACCCAACGCCAATACCATGGTGGTGGAAAATGCGGAGCGGTTCGGCCTGAGCCAGCTCCACCAGCTGCGGGGACGGGTAGGCCGCGGCAGCGCCAAGTCCTACTGCATCCTCTTCAGCGACCACACCAACGAGGAAACCCGGCAGCGTCTACAGGTAATGGTCAAGACCAACGACGGGTTCCGCATTTCGGAGGAAGATCTGCGACTGCGGGGGCCCGGTGACTTCTTTGGTCAGCGGCAGCACGGCCTGCCGGCCATGAAGGTGGCCGATCTCAGCTGCGATATGCGCCTTCTGGACGAGGCCCAGTCGGCAGCCAAGGAGCTGCTGGCACAGGACCCGGAGCTGCAGGCACCCGGCCACCGGGCGCTGCGGCGCAAGATCAGCGCCCTCTTTACACAAAACGAGGCATCTCTCAACTAAAAAAGAGCACGCCCCTTGTGCAAGGGGTGTGCTCTTTTTTTACACCGGCGGCAATGGACACTGCCGCCGGTTTTTATATATTGGGCCGCCCGTACTTAGGTGTCTCCGGGGAGGTTTCCGGCCCGGCGGGCGGTTCCGGCTCCGGTTCGGGCTGCGGTTCGGGCTGCGGCACGATGGGTTCGGGGTCTGGCTGCGGCGGAGCCAGCCAGGGGTTGTTCTCGTCCCTGTCCGTCGGGTCCCAGCCGGGATAGGCACTCTCCCCGATTTTGGGCGCCGTGGGCTTCCCCAGCGGGCCGGGATCGGGGCTGTTGTAGAGCTCCACCGCTTCAATGTCCCCCACGTGATCGTAGATCCATTTGGCATCCTCTACCTGCAATCGAATGCAGCCGTGAGAGGCCGCCTCCCCCAGTTTGTCAAACTCTCCGGGCTGCAGGCTTCCGTGATCGTACCATTCCGTATAGGGGACGGAGTGGAACAGATAGTCACCGAAAATCTGGGTCGCATACATCCCCTTCACACCCTCCACCAGACCCAGCCAGCTCCAGCGATTGCCTGTCGGGGTGTAGATTCCCAAGGGCGTGCTGCCCCCGATGCCGCTGGAACACACCATGGCCCGACAGGGCACGGTGTACTGTCGGTTCTCGTCCAGTGTATAGATGGTGACGGTATTCATCTCGCAGTTCACCTTCACGTAATACGGTGCCCGTGGCTTCTCCGGCTCTTCCTCCGCCGGAGCCTCCGGTTCCGGCTCTTCGTTCGGCTCCGGTTCTGCGTTTGGCTCCGGCAGTGTCCACGGCTTTTCCAGTAAATCCCCCATGGGCTTGATGGGCTTGATCCTTGGCAGCACCAGCGCAGACTTCATCTCCGGCTCCGGCGCCGGTGAAACCCGGGGCGTGCACCCACACAACAGCAGCAGTCCTGCCATCAGGCATAGAAGTCGCTTTCCGTTTCTCTTCATATCGTTCTTCCTTCTATTTTCCCCCAAACAAGCGTATCAATGCGTATTTCTTCCTATTTTGCATTATACACATTTTCTTTCCCGTACGCAAGCGCCCTTTCCCTTGCCCCTTGCCCCTCACGTCTGGCCGTGGTATACTGGCATCACATCTTTGACGGTGAGGAGGCCCTCTATGACACGGGATGAACTGCGTGAAAAAGCCAATGACCTGCCCCTGGTGCCCGGTGTCTATCTGATGATGGACAAAACCGGAAAGGTCATCTATGTGGGCAAGGCCAAAAAACTGAAAAACCGCGTCAGCCAGTATTTTCAAAGCGGCGCAGGCCACAACGCCAAAACCCGGGCCATGGTGGCACAGGTGGACCATTTTGACACCATCTTCGTCTCCACCGAATTTGAAGCGCTGATTTTGGAAAACTCCCTCATCAAGCGCCATATGCCCCGATATAACATTCTCCTGAAGGATGACAAGGGCTATCCCTTTGTCCGTCTGGACAGCAAGTCCTCCTATCCCCGTTTCACGCTGGTGAACCGTGCAGCCGACGACGGGGCCCGCTATTTCGGGCCCTTTGGCGGCCGTTATGAAACACGGCAGGCCATCGACGCCGTCTGCTCTGCCCTGCGTCTGCCCACCTGCTCCCGCCGGTTCCCACGGGACATCGGCAAGGATCGCCCCTGTCTGAACCACCACATCGGCCGATGTGACGGCTTTTGCAGGGAGGATGGCCCCGGTCCGGAGGAGTACCGCCGCCGCATTCAGCAGGCCGAGCGGCTCTTTTCCGGAAAGTTCCATCAGCTCACCGCCGAACTGCAGCAGGAGATGGAGGAGGCCGCTGCCGCGCTGGCCTTTGAAAAGGCCGCCTCCCTCCGTGACCGCATCCGCGCCCTGTCGGTGCTGGGTAAACAACAGCAGGTCATTGCCGGCGTCTGCGCCGACACGGATGTATGGGGCCTGTTCCCCGGCGAGGTGCGCTGCGGCTGCGCCGTGCTCCACATTCAAGACGGTGATCTTCTTGGCCGGGAGGTGAAGGTTTTCCCCGCCGCTGCCGAGGAGGACGCCGCCTCCATTCTGGCCTCGGTCCTCAGCCAGTACTACCTCGACCGCGGCGTCCTGCCCGCAGAGATCCTGCTGCCCCTCCCTCTGGAGGAGCAGGACACCTTTGCCGCACTGCTGACCGAGCAGGCGGGCCACCGGGTCACCGTGCGCGTTCCTCAGCGCGGAGAGCGCCATGACCTGCTGCGGATGGCCGAGCGCAATGCCCGGGAGGAGGTGGAGCGGATCACCTCCGATGCCGAACGTACCGACAAGACACTGGAGCTGCTGGGACAGCTGGCCGGACTTCCCCGGCCGCCCCGCCGTCTGGAGGCCTACGATATTTCCAACACCGGCAGTGCCGATATGGTGGCCTCGATGGTGGTCTTTCACGATGGAAAGCCCCGCAAGCGGGACTACCGCCGCTTCCAGATCAAGACTCTGGAGCATCCCGACGACTATGCCGCCATGCAGGAGGTGCTGACCCGCCGGTTCCGCCGTTTTCTGGACGGCGACGAGAAGTTTGACACGGCACCGGATCTGCTGCTCATTGACGGCGGCATGACCCACGCCCGTGCGGCGGAGACAGCGCTGGCGTCACTGGGCCTGTCCCTGCCGATTTTAGGCATGGTGAAGGATGACCGCCACCGTACCCGGGCATTGATGACCGCAGAGGGGCAGGAATTGGGGATTCAGCAGAGCCCCCCGCTTTTTGCGCTCATCGGCCAGATTCAAGAAGAAGTCCATCGCTTTGCCATCACCTATCACCGGGAAAAGCATCGCCGCAGTGCCTTTTCCTCGCAGCTGGACCACATCCCCGGCGTAGGCGACGCGCGGAAGAAGGCGCTGATGCGCCATTTCAAGACCGTACGTGCCATCGCCGCCGCCTCACTTGAGGAACTGCAGCTGGCCATCCCCCCGGCCGCCGCCCAGTCAGTCTACAATCATTTTCATAAGGAGACACCTGCACCATGAATATTTATGTTTCTCTGGGCCCCTCCTGTTGTGAGGAGGTCACCTTGGCCGCCATGCTGCGTCTTGGCGTGACCGGATTCCGTCTGAATTTATCCCACGGCTCTTTGGCAGAGCGTCATCCGTGGATCACCGCTCTGCATCGCGCCGCCGCCTCGGTCGGCGTCCAACCCGAGCTGATCATCGATCTCCGCGGCCCGGAAATGCGTCTGGGCTATCTCCCCCACCCTCTGGCGCTGCATCCTGATGAATCGCTGCTCCTCGGCGCCGGCGGGATCGCTCTGGACAGCGACATTCTGGCCGCTCTGACCCCGGGGCAGGAAATCCTGGTGGATGACGGTGCCGTGGCACTGGTGGTCGAGGAGTGCAATGACTCCTCCGTCCGCTGCCGCTGCACGCAGGCAGGCATCATTGCCGGCTGCAAGAGCCTGACCCTGCCCGGTCTGCCCCTCCGGCGCAGCGCCATCTCCCCCGCCGATGCGGAGGATCTGGCTTTGGCAGCGGCCTACGGCGTCACCGCCGTGATGCAGCCCTTTGTCCGCAGCCGCGCCGATCTTCTGGCTCTGCGGCAGGCCTTGGCCGCGCAGGGGCTTGGCCACCTGCGTCTTTTTGCCAAGGTGGAGGACGCACAGGGGGTGGAGACATTGGAGGATTGGATGGATCTATGCGACGTGGTGACGGTGGCCCGCGGCGATCTGGGCAGCAATCTGCCTCTGTGGGAACTGCCCCGGGCGCAAAAGCGCATCGCGGCGGCCTGCCGCGCGGCCGGCCATGATTTCCTCATTGTAACGCACCTGCTGCAAAGCATGATTCAAAGTCCCATCCCCACCCGGGCGGAGGTGACGGACATCTATAACGCCTGTCTCGATGGCGCCACGGGCCTGATGCTCACAGGTGAAACGGCGCAGGGGGTCTACCCTCTGGCGGCTGTGGAGATGCTGGTGCGGGTGGCCGCCTGCGGTCAGCAGGACCGATGAGCTGATCACAAGCAAGAAAGGGAGGGAGAACGCTATGGCGTTCTCCCTCCCTCATTTCATTGCTCGTCGGTGTTACACATCTGTGGTCGCAGCGCTCTCCGGCATAGAGAAATCGGGTACCTCATCAAAGTCTGTGAAGCTCATGGTGACCTCCAGCTGCTCCACGCTGACGTCCAGATCCTCCAGCCCCAGCGTCGCCAACAGCTGCCGCACCGTTTTCTCCATAAAATCGCTCATGTCCATCCTGTAATATACCGGATAGCCCGACACCGGGTCGATCCAGAGGGAAACGGACAGTCCCCCCATTTCCTCCGGCAATACCTCCTCCAGCTCCAGTTCCTGCAGTGGAAATCCCGGCGTATTCTCCATCATTTTCAGTGCCTTGAGAAGATCCTTCCCGGCGAGGACACCGTCATAGCGGTCGGCCGCTTGACCGTTGATGATCTCCTTGCCCCTGTGGCGGAAGCTCTGGCTGTTGGCCACATAGATCTGCAGTCCCGTCTGGGGGTCCATCTGGCCCACCTCCTCCGGCGACATCTCCATGCCCCTCCACTGATCGCCGTCAAGGACATACACCTCGTACACATCGCCCTTTTGCTGCAGATACATGGATAGATCCAGTGTTTGTCCCATGCCGCGGAATTTCATGTCCACATTGGCCTTCATGGGCGAGACCATACAGGCGGCCTCCATCTCTACGGACATCGCCACCGTCCCGCTCTCCGGCACCTTCAGCCGCATTTGGGTAGACAGGGCGGTCCGATAGCTCTGCACCGTGCTCATCTTCTCCATGGCGGCAACCACTTTCTCGCCGTCGTTGCTCTTGTGTCCACAGCCGGCCATCGTCCCCATCAAAAGAATACTGAGCATGACGGCCACCCATCGTTTCATCATTGTCGCATCCTCCCTTGTCCGTCTTGTCCTGTCCCTTTTTTCTCAATCTATCACGCCCTCCTGTCGTTTGTCAAGAAACAGACGGTGCCATAAGAGCAACGATCCATAACAAAAAAAGGACCGGCATCCACGATGCCGGTCCTTTTATGACTGTTCGATCACTCGCCGAAGTTATTCTCCACCAGCTCCACCAGAGCGGCCACTGCTTCCTTTTCGTCGGAACCATCTGCGATCAGGGTGATGGTCGTGCCCTTGACGATTCCGAGGGACAACACCCCCAGCAGGCTCTTGGCATTCACGCGGCGCTCTTCCTTCTCCACCCAGATGCCACACTTGAACTCGTTGGCCTTCTGAATAAAATAGGTTGCGGGCCGGGCATGCAGACCGACCTCGTTCTTAACGGTAATTTCCTGAGTATACATGAAACAAGCTCTCCTTCATACGCAGCATTTTTGGGAATAAAAGCGAAATCGTTTGCGAAAACTTTCGGTACTACTATTATATCTAAACAGCAGAAATTTGCAAGAAGTATTCCTACAATTTTTTCAGGGGCCGCCTTCGTTTTCCCTGCAGGATTCAGCGCTTTCCACAAAAATACCTCTTATTTCAGCTCGACCACCGTCACACCTGCTTCTCCCTCGCCGTACTGTCCCAGCCGGAAGCTCTTCACGGCACGGTTGCGCTTGAGTATTGCATGGACCGCCTTGCGCAGTGCGCCGGTCCCCTTCCCGTGGATGATGGTAACGGTCCCCAATTTTGCCATGACCGCACTGTCGATGTAGTTTTCCACCACGCTCTCGGCCTCCAGTGTCTCATAGCCCCGAATATCCAGTTCCGAGGCGGCACGGGCGCCCAGCTGCAGCTGCGGGACCGCCGCTGCGGCAGTACGCTGCCGCTTCTTTTTCTCCTGCGCCGCAGCCCCCTCGATGAGCCGTACCTGGGACGCCTTCACGGTCATCTTCATTTTTCCGGAGTGCAGCAGCAGTGTTCCGTCGCCGTTGACCGCCACTACCGTGGCCGCCGTCCGGACGCCGGGCAGCTCCGCAAGATCCCCCACCTGGAAGGGACGGCTGGAGGCCAGGTCCGGCTCCTCCACCTTCTCCCGGACGTGCAGGGCTTCCTCCGCCGCCTTCAGATGGCGGCGCACCGACGTCTTGGCGTCATTGACCGCCTGAACGTCAGCCTGGCGCTGCTGCTCTTTCCGCAGCGCATCCAGCTCGGCAAAAATCTCCTCGGAGCGCTGCTGGGCATTGCGCACGATGCGCCGTGCCTCGCTCTCGCCCTTGCTGCGGGCGTTCTCCTTGGCCTTTTCCATCTGCTCCCGGAACGTCCTCGCTTTGCGGGCATCTTCCTCCCGCTGCCGCCACAGCCGGTCGGCCTCTGTCTGCGCCTTTTCCAGACGCTGCCGTTTTTCCTCCAGCTGCGTGAGGATGTCCTCAAAGTGGATGGAATCGCTGTCCATTTGCTCTTTGGCCGCCTGGATCACTGCCTCATCCAGTCCCAAACGGCGGGAGATGGCAAAGGCGTTGGATTTCCCCGGGATCCCGATAAGCAGCCGATACGTAGGCCGCAGCGTCTGTACATCGAACTCACAGGAGGCGTTCTCCACGCCGGCCGTGGTCATGGCAAAAGTCTTCAGTTCTGCATAGTGTGTGGTGGCTGCCGTCAGTGCTCCCTTGCTCCGGGCATGCTGAATGATGGCAATGGCCAAGGCCGCCCCCTCCACCGGGTCAGTCCCTGCGCCCAATTCGTCAAAGAGAATCAGACTGTGCTCGTCAGCCTCCTGCAAGATCTGCACCGTGTTGGACATATGGGCTGAAAAGGTGGACAGGCTCTGTTCAATGCTCTGCTCGTCGCCCACATCGGCCAGTACCCGCTGAAACACCGGCACGGCGCTGCCATCATCGGCGGGGATATGAAGGCCGCACTGCGCCATCAGCGAGAGAAGCCCCAGTGTCTTTAAGGTCACCGTCTTACCGCCGGTATTCGGACCGGTGATCACCAGTGTATCGAATTGCTCCCCCAACTCCACCGTAATGGGCACGGCCTTGGCCGGGTCCAGCAGCGGATGGCGGGCACGGCGCAGGACGATCCCGCCGTGCTTTCGCACCTCCGGCCGGGAGCCATTCATCTGATAGCTCAGCTGTGCCCGGGCAAAAATCATGTCCAGATGCACCAGAAGATCGTAGTCCCACAGGATATTACTCCTCTGGGCCGCACACTCTGCCGACAGCTGGCGCAGGATCCGGTCGATTTCCTTTTCCTCCCGGGCCTGCAGCTCCCGCAGCTCATTGTTGGCCTGCACCACCCCCATCGGCTCCACGAAAAGCGTGGCGCCGGAGGAGGAAATATCATGGACAAGGCCGGGGAGACTTCCCTTGTACTCCGCCTTCACCGGCACCACAAAGCGGCCGTCCCGCTGGGTGATCAAGGCCTCTTGCAGCACCTTCCCGTAGGAGGGCGAGGCAATGATCCGCTGGAGGATCTGGCGGCCCTTGGCCGCTGCCAGCCGCATTTTCCGGCGGATCTCCGCCAATTCGCTGCTGGCCGTGTCGGCAATGGTCTCCTCATCCAAAATGGCGCCGTGGATCTTCTCCTCCAGATAGCGGTTGGTGTGGAGATCGGAAAACAGGTGATCGATCACCGTAGGCTCTCCCTTGCGCTGGCTGTCATATTCGCTGACACGACGGCTGGCGGTCAGAAGACCCGCTATGTCCAGCAGTTCCCGGGTGTTGAGCATACCGCCGTGGTCGGCCCGATTGAGGGCCACCGCCACATCTTTCACCCCGGAAAAGGCGGGACTTCCGTGAAGCCCCAGCCGCTCCTTCGCTGCGTCCGTCTCGTCCAGCAGCTGCCGCACCTGTGCCGCATCGGTCACCGGCCGCAGCTGAAGACTGCGCTCCTTGGCCGCATCACTGACCGCCTTGTGGGACAGCAATTCCAGTACGGTGGGCAGTTCCAGCGTGCGGATGGATTTTTCAAACATTTCGCTCATATCGGTACTTCCTATGTTCTCGGCCGCAGATTATGGCTCCAACGCCACGGCCTTATAGTAATTCAGTGTCTTAAAGCTCCGCTCCAGCTGTGCCGCCACAAAGGCCTCGGCCGCATGGCACAAAAGATCCAGTTCCTGCTTGGGCAGTGCAAAGCTGTAGAGCCGCTTGGGCGGACCATTCAAAATATGCTGCATGGCCGCCAGTACCCCCTGGGTCAGCGGCAGCGACAGGCCGCCGGGTTCCTTGCAGCGGGCGCAGTGGACCACACCGTGCACCACGTCCAGCATGGGTGCCTCGGGAACGGGACAGCCGCACACCGCACAGCCGTCGGCCAGCGGTTCAAAACCGCTCAGCGCCAGCAGCCGCAGCTCAAAGGCCGCCTTCACCTGCCGCGGATCTTTCCCCAGCGTCCCCAGCGCATAGAGCGCATTGAGCAGCAGCGGCACGATCTCCGTGGCGTCCTCTCCCTCCTCGCTCAGCGATTCCGTCAGCTCGGAGAGATAGGAGGCAAGACTCAGCAGCACCAGATCCCGGCGCACTCCGTCAAACAGCTGCAGCGTGGAGGCGTCATCCAGAAAATACCAGTTCCCGCGCTGAAAAACCGTCATTTCCGAATAGGCCAGCAGCTGACTGGAAGCCGCCAGACGGCTGTTTTTGCGCCGTGCCCCCCGTGCGATCACCGGGATCCGCCCCAGCTGGGGCGTCAAGACCGTCAGGATCTTGTCCGTTTCCTTGGTCTCCGTCTCCCGCAGTACAATTCCATTGATGACCCGTTTGCCCGTTTGCATTATGTAAACTCCTTTATAGGGCAGGGACGGCCTCAGCCGTCCCTGTGGTTGGTTGCGCAATAGAGAAGATAGACCTCCGGCGCACCGGTTTCCAAAAACAGTTCCCAGCAGTCCTTCGCATCCATTTGTGCCGCCTCCCTATGGATAGGATGTGCAGGCTTCCGGCAGATATGGCCGGGAGTTTTTGCACAAAGTGGCAGCCACTTCCTGTTTTTCTCTCCTGTGCCAGCCGGCCGCCGGGGACACCGTGTGTGCCCTCGCCGGCGGCGCCAGCCCCTGCACCGGGAAATCGGCGCAGGGCGCTTCTATTTCCTGTGCTTACTGCTCGTCGTAGCCGTGGGTGCGCATGAAGTTCACGTTGTCACGCCAGTTTTCCTTCACCTTTACCCACGTCTCCATATAGACTTTGGTGCCCATAAATCTCTCAATATCCTGCCGGGCCAGTGTGCTGATTTTTTTGAGCATATCGCCGTGCTTGCCGATGATAATGCCCTTGTGGCTGGCCTTTTCGCAGTAGATGGTCACGTCCAGATCAATGATGCCGTTTTCACGCTCCGTAAAACGGGTCACCTCCATGGCCGTTCCATGGGGGATCTCTTTTTCCAGACAGAGCAGCATCTTCTCCCGCACGATCTCGGCGCAGACCTGTGCGTCGGGCTGATCGGTGGTCATGCCGTCGGGGAAGAGCTGCGGGCCCTCCTGGGCGTACTTGCTCATCTGCTCCATCAGCTCGTCCAAGCCGTCGCCGGTCCGGGCGGAGATGGGAATGATGGCCTCAAAGTGATCGTAATACTGGTGATAGGCGGCAATGACCTCCAGCAGCTGGCCCTTGTTTTCCACCGTATCCACCTTGTTGATGCACAAAATCACGGGGATCTTCTCCTCTGCAATGCGGGTGAGCAGGATCTTCTCCGGCTCGCCCACGTGGGCGATGGGCTCTACCAGCAGCAGCGCCGCCTCGACCTGTGCAAGGCTCTCCCGCACGACCTTGACCATGTAGTCGCCCAGACGGGAGCGGGCCTTGTGCAGACCCGGCGTGTCCAGCAGCACATACTGGGTATCGTCCCGGTTCACCACGCCGTAAATGCGGTTGCGGGTGGTCTGGGGCTTGTTGGAGACAATGGCGATTTTCTCGCCCACCAGCGCATTGGTCAGGCTGGACTTGCCCACATTGGGGCGTCCGCAGACGGTGATCATAGCAGTTTTCGTAATGTGACTCATAGGTGATCCTCAACTTTCTTTGAGCATGTTATTTTTGGGCGCACTACGGCGCATATCCATAATTTCAGGCGGCAGCTTCTTGCCGCAGGGGCCGTATCTTGCCCCGTGAGATGTAATTTCCACCGGGTCGTCGTGTGGCAGACCCGCAGCGCTTTGGCTGCTTCCCTCCCTATTTTACCGCTCCAATTCCAGTTCGGCCATCACAGCCTCTTCCCGGGCGCGCATCTGGGCCTTCATGGGCCCTTCGTCCAGATGGTCATAGCCCAGCAGATGGAGCACGGAGTGGGCCACCAGATAGGAGAGCTCCCGGCGCTTGGAGTGGCCGTATTCCACGGCCTGCGCCTTCACCCGTTCCATAGAGAGCACCATGTCCCCCAAGGGCAGCAGCCCCGTGGCCGGGTCGCACAAGTCCGCCGCCGTGGCGGCCGTGGGCGGCTCGCCGGGGGTGAACTCGAACTCCGGAAAACTCAGCACATCGGTGGGGCGGTCCACATGGCGCATATCGAGATTGATCTGATGGATGCCCGCATCATCGGTCAGCAGCACGTCCACTTCGCAGCCCAGATCCACTCCCTCCAGGAAAAGGACGGTGCGGATGGTCTTGCGGATGAGAGCGCAGTTGCTGTCGGTCGAGGCGCCGGGGACGTCGGCCGTCACCGGAATGTAGTGTCGTTTTGCCATGGCTTACTTCCCCTTTCCCGTCCGGGCGGTCGTGTGATGTTCATACTTGGCGTAGGCCTCGATGATGCGCTGCACCATCACATGGCGCACCACATCCTGCTGGTTCAGCTGGCAGATCCCCACACCCTCCACGCCGTGCAGCACCTTCATGGCCTCCTTGAGGCCGCTGGGCTTGTCGCCGGGCAGGTCGATCTGGGTGATGTCCCCGGTGATGACCACCTTGGAGCCAAAGCCCATGCGGGTGAGGAACATCTTCATCTGCTCACGGCTGGTGTTCTGTGCCTCATCGAGAATGATGAAGCTGTCGTCCAGTGTGCGCCCGCGCATATAGGCAAGCGGCGCCACCTCGATGTTGCCCCGCTCCAGATATTTCTGGTACGTCTCGGCGCCCAGCATATCAAAAAGCGCATCGTACAGCGGGCGCAGATAGGGGTCCACCTTGGACTGGAGATCGCCGGGCAGGAACCCCAGACGCTCCCCCGCCTCCACGGCGGGACGGGTCAGGATGATGCGGTTGACCTGCTTGTCCCGGAAGGCGGCTACGGCCGCCGCCACCGCCAGATACGTTTTTCCCGTACCGGCAGGACCCACGCCAATGGTCACCGTCTGGTGCATCACCGAGTCCACGTACTGCTTTTGCCCGATGGTTTTCGGCTTGACCGGCCGGCCCTTGGAGGTAATGCAGATCACATCCTGCGTCAGCTCCGAGATCCGGTCGGCCTGCCCGCTGCGGCACAGGCCGATCACATAGCGCACGTGCTGTTCGGTGATCGTCTCTCCACGCCCGGCCAGCGTCAGCAAAGCCTCCACCGCCTTGGTGGCCAGCATCACGTTTTCCACATCGCCGCTGATGCAAAGCTCGCCGGATCGGTTGGCCGTTGTTACCGCCAGTTCCGACTCCAGCAGGCGAATATTTTCATCGAAGGAACCGAAGAGGTTGATGGCCTCCTCCATTCGTTCGATACTGACACGCTGTTCCATAGAGTCCCTCTTTTCAGACAAATATCTCCTTACGGCTGTGCCGCCGGAAGCACCACTTGGGTGCCGATCTCCTCCAGACATTCCGCTTTCAGCGTCACCAGCAGACAGCCACCCCGCTGCGCCGCGGCAAACCGGGTGTCACTCACGGTGCTGCCGGGCGGCAGCTGCTGCTCCAACAGCGCCAACGCCGCCGCTTCACCCTCCTGCCGTGCCGCTTCCACGGTTTTCTCATCCGGGGATGTCTCATAGCTGACCAGCCGCTCTGTCACCCATGTGATGGGCAGGCGAAAGCCTCCGGGCAGCGTCCACGGGGTGTAGTGTATTATTTTATCACAATTTGCCCCTGTCATGCTACCCTTTCCATACAATTTTATGCGCTGTTTTCCGAAATCCACGGCAAAACGAACTGCCGTATCCGCCTTCTCCCGCCGCTGCCCCTGCAGCGGCACCAGAACCGACACCTCGTGCCACGTTCTGGCCTCTACCTGCCCCATCCCATGGAGCAGCCGCACACCGCTGCGCCCCGTGTCCATGACCCCGGAAATCAGGAGCTGTCCCTCCGTGACCGTACTGCCCACCGCCACCTGCGCCACGCCGTCCAGTGCCTGGATCTTGGTGACCCATCCGGCGCACCGCGCCACCACGTTGCTGACCTCATGCTCCTCCACACGGCGGGGCGGTCGCTGCCGTTCCACCACCTGTACGTGGGCCACACAGCCCTTCACGTTCACCGCCAGCCACGATACGTCCGGCAGCTCCAGCAGCACATGGTTGCGCAGATCCTCCTGATCTACCTCCATGCCGAAAGAACCTACGTGTAAGCCGTAGTCCTCCAAGGCCCGCAATATGGTCTCCGTGGGCACCGTGCGGTTCCCGGTGACCCGGAATTCCCAGATAAAGAGGTTTCCGGCGAGGAACAGCAGCAAAAAGACCGCCACCGCCCCCAGCAGCACATAGCGCCTCCGGAACCGCAGCAGCAGTGTGGGCGCACCATACTCCGCCAGCGGTGTCACCGTGCACGTAGTCTCCCCGATGACTTCCTGCAGCCGGCAAAGCCCGCGGCGCGTGGTCATCACGGTAAAAGCGGACGCATCCTGCCACTTCAGTGCCCAGAAGGGAATCTCGTGGGCCGCACAGAGGTTCACCACCCGTTCGGGGCAGGGACTCTCCACCTGCAGCCGTACACTGCCCCGGAGAAAATTGATGATCCGTCGGTACATGATCACACCAGCTCCACTTTCTCAATATAGCCGCCCACACGCAGCTCCCCGTCGGTCATGGCCAGCAGCTGCAGCTCCCGCCCGGTCAGCCGCACCGTCATGCTCCCTCCGCCGATTTCCACTGTTTCCGGACTATAGGACAGTACGCCCTTGTGCTCCACCATGAAAAACTGCCGATTGCCCACCAATTCCATGCGGGGTACACCCGCCGTCAGATCGCCCGGCAAATCCAGCCGCTCCATGGCCTCCAGCCCCACATGGGATAAATTCCGCAGATCCATACGCCACCTCCATACGGAACACTGTATGCGCCACCGGTGGAAAACTTGCCTGCCCTGTTCTTGTTTCCGTTGCTCTGGCATAACCTTTGTGGGGAGGGGACAACGATGAAACAGATCTTTTCTGCCCTGGCGGCTCTGGGGCTTCTCCTTTTGCTGCTCTTCGCCGCGCCGCAGGCAGCAGAGCTGACACGTCAGGCGCTCCGCCTGTGTGCTTCCACCGTGCTCCCGGCGCTCTTTCCGCTGATGGTGGCCTCGTCTCTGGTGGTGTCACTGGGCTGCGCTGCCACGGCAGGGCGGCTGCTGTCGCCTGTCATGGGCCGTCTGTTCCGCTGCAGCGGCAGCGGCGGTACGGCTCTGCTTCTGGGGCTTTTGGGCGGCTATCCCTTGGGTGCGCGAACCGTGGCGGCCCTGCGGCGCAGCGGCCGGATCGAAGCGGGCGAAGCCCAGCATCTGCTGCATTTTTGCAATAACGCCGGCCCTGCATTCATCATCTCCATGGTGGGCAGCCACTTTGGCCGCGCAGCCACCGGGCAGCTGCTCTACCTTATTCATGTGACTGCAGCACTGATAACCGGCTTTCTTTTTTCCCGAAAACTTTCGTCTGCGGCGCTATGTTCCACCGTTTCCTCCTCCGAGGAAACGCCGTTTTCCACAGCGCTGGTGGACGCCATCGCCGGCGCCGGCACCACCTGTCTCCAGATCTGCAGCTTCATCACCTTTTTTCAGGTGGTGCTGCAGCTGCTGAGCCAGCGGACCGGACTGGTGCATCCGCTGGCACTGGGTTTTGTGGAGCTGACGTGCGGCATCGTGCGTCTGGGGACAGAGCGCTGGGACTTTGTGGCGGCAGCGGCTCTGCTGGGCTGGGGCGGCTGCAGTGTCCACTGCCAGACGGCGGCCGTACTGCGGGGCAGCGGCGTATCCATGGCACCCTACCTCCGTGCCAAGCTGCTCCACGGGCTTCTTTCCGCCGCACTGGCCGCCGCAGCAGCTCCGCTGTTTCTGTAAAACAGCCAGAATCGGCCCCCTCCGCAGCAACCGCCCTCTGGCATATGACACCTGTCCTTTCTGCACACAAAACGCCCTCTCTTCCCTTGGCACACGCCTTCCCCGCACGGCAAATCCTCCCCTGTCCGCCGAAAACCTCGCTCACAGCGAAAAAAAGACGGCCCGCAGGCCGTCTTTTCATTTTGTTGTTTTCCTTATCGCTGTCCCTTGTCGTAGGGGATTCCCTCCGCCTTGGGGGCACGGGACTTTTTGGACGTAAAGGCCAGCACGATCAGGGAAATGATGTAGGGCATCATGTTGTATACCTGACTGGGGATGTTCATGGACGACAGGAAGTCAATTCCCATGTACACGTTGGACAGGGCACGGAACAGCCCGAACAGCAGTGCTGCCAGTGCGATCCGGATCGGTTTCCACTGTCCGAAGATCATGACCGCCAGAGACAGGAAGCCGAAGCCCGCCACGCCGTACTCAAAGCGCCATTCGGACACGCCGGCGGTGATGAATACGATGCCGCCCAGACCGCCCAGAGCGCCGGAGATCAGCACACCGGCCCAGCGCATCTTGTAGACGTTGATGCCCACGCTGTCCGCCGCCTGGGGATGCTCGCCGCAGGCCATCATGCGCAGGCCGAAGCGGGTCTTATAGAGCGTCACATAGGCAAAGACCAGTGCGATCACCGTAACGAGCATGAACCAGTTGAACTCGAAATTTCCGATGTTGACGAGGAATGCCTGCTTGGGGGTTGCGTACTGGATGACCGAGGACACGTCATCGGGGTTGGCCGCAGTATTGATGGCCTTGACGATGACGGTGGCTGCCGCCACGCCCAGCATATTCAGTGCCGTGCCCACGATGGTCTGATCGGCCTTAAAGTTGATGCAGGCCACCGCCAGCAGCATGGAGTAGACCACGCCCACCAGTGCCGAAACCAGAAGTACGGACAGGATCATCACGATGGCCGGACTGTCGGCGGGCACATAGCGCATGGTCAGTGCGCCGCCCAAGGCGCCCATGATCATAATGCCCTCCAGACCCAGATTGATCACGCCGGAGTGCTCGGCAAAGCAGCCGCCCAACGCCACCAAGATCAGCACGGAGGCGAAGGTCAATGTGTATTGCAGCAGCAGTAACATTATTGATCGCCTCCTTTCTTCTCAGGCGCATCGCCCTGCGTCGGCGGCTGCGCCGCCTTCAGGGCCGCTTTTTCCTCCCGCTTGGCGATGCTTGTATTGATGGCATGCTTCATAAAGAGGACAAAGCCGCACAGGTAGATGATCATGGACGAGATCAGATCGGAGATCTGCGAACAGTACAGGGTCTTATCCACATAGGCGCCGCCCACGGTGATATGCTGAATAAAGAACGAGGACAAAATGGCGCCGATGGGGTGCAGTCCGCCCAGGAAGGCGGCGGCAATACCGTTGAAGCCCATGGCCGGAACGGAGGATGTACTGCACTGCCACTGCTCATATCCGGTGAGATACAGCATCGCAGCGCCCAAACCGGCCAGTGCACCGCCAATGACCAGTGTCAGAATGATGTTGCGCTTTTCGGCCATACCGCAGTACTTGGCCGCATTTTTGTTGTTGCCGGTGGCCTTCAGCTCGTAGCCGAAGCGGGTTTTTTCCAATACCACCCACACCAGTACGGCAATCACGATGGACAGCGGAATGGCCAGACCTACATACTGGTTGTTGTTGAAGAGCTGGCCCAGTCCCAGTGAAGGCAGTAGAGCGCCGGGATTCTTGGACGCCAACAGGTAGGTGTAGGGACTGGTCTCCTCCTTCACCTGTGTCAGCAGCATATTCACCAGATACAATGTGATCCAGTTGAGCATAATGCCGGAAATGACCTCATTGACGTTGCAGTAGGACTTCAGCAGGCCGCTGATGGCACCCAGCAGCGCACCGGCCGCCATGGCCAGCAGCATACAGACCCACCACGGCATATTCCACGCCAGAGCGGCATACAGTCCCACACCGATGCCGGCGCAGTACTGGCCGGCCACACCGATGTTGAAAAGGCCCACTTTATAGGCAAAGAGGATGGACAGCGAGCACATCAGCAGCGGGGCCGTCTTGACCAGCGTATTGCCCAGATATTTCATCTGCATGGAGGTCTTGCTGTAGTTCAGGAAGTTCTTCACCACCGCAACAATGGCCTGTCCGGCACCGGCGGGATTGATGAACAGCAGCACGATATAGCCCAGCAGCAGGCCCAGCAGCACGCACACCAGGGATGCCAGCAGTGTCTGCACGCCGCTGCTTTTCAGCGGATTTTTCTTTTTCATGCCTTCACCTCATCTCTCTTGGCGCCCGCCATGTAGAGGCCCAGTTCCTCCTGCGTGGTGGTCTTGGGGTCCAGTTCGCCCACGATCTCACCTTCGTACATAACCAGAATACGATCCGGCACATCCATGACTTCATCCAGTTCCAAAGACACCAGCAGCACGGCCTTGCCGGCATCGCGCTGGGCCACCAGCTGCTTGTGGATGTACTCGATGGCGCCTACGTCCAGACCACGGGTAGGCTGAACCGCCACCAACAGCTCCGGCTCCTTGTCGATCTCACGGGCAATAATGGCCTTTTGTTGGTTGCCGCCGGACATACTGCGGGCCGTGGTCACAGGGCCCTGTCCGGAGCGGACATCGTACTGATCGATCAGCTTCTGGGCATATTTCCGGATATTGTCCCGGCGCAAAAAGCCCAGCTTATCCGTAAATTCCGGTTCAAAATACCGCTGCAGCACCAGATTATCCTCCAGCGAATAATCCAGTACCAGTCCGTGCTTGTGCCGGTCCTCCGGAATATGGCTCATTCCCTTGAGGCTGCGCTGACGGATGGATGCCTTGGTGATGTCCTCCCCGCAAAGGGAGATTTTCCCCTCGGTCAGATGCTCCAGACCGGTCAGGCCATAGACAAATTCCGTCTGCCCGTTGCCGTCAATGCCGGCAAGGCACACGATCTCGCCGCGGCGTACCTGCAGGGATACATCCTTCACGGCGCTGTTATTGTGTGTTTTGGAGGCCACGGTCATGTGCTGCACATCCAGCACCACGTCGCCCAGTTCCTTAGGTTTTTTCTCCACATGGAAGTTGACATTGCGGCCCACCATCATGGCCGACAGTTCTTCCATGGTGGTGTTGGCGGTCTCCACCGTGCCGATGTACTTGCCCTTGCGCAGCACCGTACAGCGGTCGGCCACCGCCATGATCTCTGCCAGCTTGTGGGAAATGAAGAGGATGGACTTGCCTTCGGCCGCCAGATTCTTCATGATCTCCATCAGCTCGTCGATCTCCTGCGGCGTCAGAACGGCCGTAGGCTCGTCAAAAATCAGGATCTCATTGTCTCGGTACAGCATTTTCAGGATCTCGGTCCGCTGCTGCATACCCACAGTGATGTCCTCAATCAGAGCATCCGGATCGACACGCAGGCCGTATTTCTCCGACAGAGCCAGTACTTTTTCCCGGGCCGCTTTCTTTTGCAGAAAGCCGCATTTTGTGGGTTCAACGCCCATAATGATATTATCCAGCACCGTGAAACACTCCACCAGCTTAAAGTGCTGGTGGACCATGCCGATGCCCAACGCATTGGCATCGTTGGGGTTCTTGATGGAGACGGTCTGTCCCTCTTTTTTGATGACGCCCTCCTCCGGCTGATACAGCCCGAACAGAACCGACATCAGGGTAGACTTGCCTGCACCGTTTTCACCCAACAGCGCGTGAATTTCTCCCTTACGCAGCTGCAGCGTAATGTTATCATTGGCGATGATCCCTGGGAACTTTTTCGTAATATTCAGCATTTCGATGGCATACTGAGTTTCCAAGTGAAACGCCCTCCTTCCGTTTTCATGGCCCGCACACAATCTACGGGGACGGAAACCATGTGTAGAATATAGTATACTATATTTCCTCATATAAATCAAAGTCTATTTGTGGAAATACCGGGGAAAATTCACCCCTTGTGCGCAAAAAAGAAGACGGGTTTTCACCCGTCTTCTCTTAAAGATTCACGATGGATCAGCCAACGATACGACCCAGATCATTGACCGTCACATTGGTGGTGGCAGGCATCGCACTGATGTCATCGGAAACAGTGATCTTGCCCTCCACCATAGCCTTCACCATGGCGGTATAGTCATCCTTGGTGAACTGATCGTTCCACTGGGTGGTCTCCATGGGGATCTGGACATAGTTCAGTGCCGGATCATCAGCGCTGACCAGACCCAGGGTCTCCACCTTGCCGCCGTACTTGGTCCAGTTGTCGTTGAGAACAACATCGGTCAGCGTATCAAACGTGGTGGGATACAGGCCCTTCATGGCGGAGGTCAGAGTGCGGGAGTTGTCGGCATCGCCGGCATACTTGGCGATCACGGGAGCCTGATCGGTGTCAACACCGATGACCTTGGCGCCCTCGACCTTCTTGGCAGCGTCCACAGCGGAGGTGTAGATACCGCCGCCGCAAGCGAACACCACCTGAGTGCCGCCGGCATACCAGGTATCCATCACAGCGGTGATGTCGGCATTGCCGAAGAACAGACCGCCGTAGATGTAGTTCATCTCGACCTTCTTATTCAGCTCCTTGGCCGCAGCATCGGCACCCTGGATATAGCCGTAGCCGTAGCGCTGAACAGCGGGAACGGACATACCGCCCAGGAAGCCCAGCTTCTCATAGCCCAGCTTCACGGCAGCGTAACCGGCCATGTAGCCGCTCAGCTCTTCCTTATACACGCAGGCATAGACGTTGGAAGCCACGTGGGGCTCGTTGGAGGGATCTACCAGATCGGTACGGTTGCCGTCCTTGTCGTGGTTGTAGAAGTTGTCCTCGATGTCGAACTGGCTGACGTCCAGAGCGATGAACTTCACATCGGGATACTCGTCCTGAACCGCAACGATGGCGCCGCCGAAGGCGAAGCCGGGCATCACGATCACGTTGTAGCCCTCGTCCACAGCCTGCTCGATCATGGCCACACGGTCGGCGGTGTTGTCGCCGGCGGGCTTTTTGTAGGTAAACTCGACGTTGTTCTTCTCGGCAAATGCCTTGCAGGCCTCGTACGTGGTCTGGTTGAAGGACTGGTCGGTAATATCACCATAGTCGGTAATCATGGCGATCTTAGCGGTGACTTTCTCTCCGTCCTTTTTCCCGTCATCGCTGCCGCCGCCGCAGGCGACCAGGCTCAGCGCCATAACGAGAGCAAGAATCAGTGCAAGAAACTTTTTCATAATTCTCAATACCTTTCCTTTCTTGAGTTGTGGGACAATGCCCATCCGCCTGTATTGTAGCAAATTTTTCATCCGATGGCAAGGCTTTTTCCTCTCCTGCCGTGTCAAATCCCCCCACAGGCCGCAAAATCTTCCGACAAAAACAGGGCGGATTCGAAAGGACCCGCCCTGCTGCGTCGTTCTTTTACTTGTTGGCCATTTTTACGGCCGCTTCCAGTGCGATCTTCATCATGTTGGTGAAGGTGTTCTGGCGCTCGTCCGGACTCAGCTCCTCGCCGGTCACCAGATTATCGGAGATCGAGCAGATGGCCAGCGCACGCTTGCCGGTATAGGCGGCGTTGCAGTAGAGGCCGGCGGCCTCCATCTCCACGGCCATGACACCCATTTTCATGAAGCGGTCGTTGCGCTTGGCCGCATCATAGAAGGTGTCGGAGGAGTAGAGATTGCCCACGGGCATCTTCACGCCCAGCTCCTTGGCCGACTCCACGGCGGCCATCAGCAGATCGAAATCCGCAATGGGGGCAAAGGTGCCGCCCAGCTCGTACTGGCTGGCGTAATCGGAATTGGTGCACGCACCCATGCCGGCCACGACGCTGCCCAGCTCCAGATCCGCACGCATGGCGCCGGCGCTGCCCACCCGGATGATGTTTTCCACATCATACTGGGTATAGAGCTCATAGGAATAGATGCCGATGGAGGGGATTCCCATACCGGAGGCCATCACGGACACCGGAACGCCCTTATATGTGCCGGTATAACCCTGTACGCCACGTACATTGTTCACCAGAACACGGTCCTCCAGAAAGGTTTCGGCAATAAACTTGGCCCGCAGGGGATCGCCGGGCATGAGGACGGTTTTTGCGAATGCGCCCTTTTCGGCGCCGTTATGAGGGGTAGACATATACGCTTTCTCCTTTTCCTTATTCTTCCATTGCCTTGACGGCCTTGACGATCCGGGAGGTCCCCAGACGGTCGGCGCCCAGCGCCACAAAATCTCTGGCGTCATCCAGATTGGCGATACCGCCGGCTGCCTTGATCTTCACATGAGGGGCCACGTGTGCCTTGAAGAGGGCCACGTCCTCCCGGGTGGCGCCGCCTCCGCCAAAGCCGGTGGAGGTCTTGATATACTCGGCGCCGGACTGGCTGACCACACGGCACATCTCGATTTTTTCCTCATCTGTAAGCAGACAGGTCTCGATGATGACCTTCAGCAGCTTGCCGCCGCAGGCCTCCTTGACCTGCCGGATCTCGTCGAGGACCTTGTCGTAAAGACGGTCCTTGACCCAGCCGATGTTGATGACCATGTCGATCTCGTCGGCTCCGTTTTCCACGGCGTCCCGTGTCTCGGCGCACTTGGCTGCCGTGGTGGAATAGCCGTTGGGGAAGCCGATCACCGTGCAGATGGGCAGCTTGCCCTCCACGTAGTCAGCGGCCTGCTTCACGTAGGACGAGGGGATGCACGCACTGGCGCAGCCGTAGCGGATGCTGTCATCACAAATGGTACGGATTTCGTCCCATGTAGCCCCCTGACTGAGCAGTGTATGGTCTACCTTGGCGAGGATCGCCTGCAATTCCTGATTCATATAATGATACTCCTTTCGGGTGGTGATTTGTCCGATTCTGGTCTATAGATTGTACCACAGCCCTTGTCAGATGTAAACAAAAAACCATTTCTTTGTGGCGGCTTTTCCCCCTTTGTGCCATAAAAATCGTCAAAGCCGCCCTCTTGACGGAACCGTTTTTTTGTACTATGATGAACACAGAAGTTCATATGGAAACGTCTTTGGGGCAGGGTGCAATTCCCGACCGATGGTGACAGTCCATGAACCTCCGCCGCTGCGGAGGCCGATCCGGTGGAACTCCGGAACCGACGGTACAGTCCGGATGAGAAAAGACGAAATCCTTTTTTGCGGGGAATCGTGCCTTTTGGTGCGTCTTTCTGCCTGCCTGAAAGTATTTCCCGAAGCTGTTTTCCTGGTAGCTTCGGGATTTTATTTTTAGGAGGAACGCACAATGAACACAGAAGAAACGATGGCTCCCGTCTCCGCTCCCCGTGCCATCCACCCCAGACGAACCGTGGAGGTGCGGCGTCTGACCATGGCCGCCATGCTGGGTACCGTGGCCTTTGCCCTCATGTACTTCAACCTCTCCATTCCCCTCATCTCCCTGTTTGCCGAGTTTGATCTCTCGGCCCTGCCGGAGCTGCTGGGCGGCTTTATCTTGGGGCCGCTGGGCGCTCTGCTGATCGTGTTGGTGAAGATCGCCCTGATCCTTGTTTTCAAGGGCACTACCTCCATGTTCACCGGCGAGGTGCAGAATTTCCTGCTCTCCGTGGCCTATGTGCTGCCGGCGGTGTTCTACTATCGCCGCCACCGCACCAAGAAAGGGGCCATGATCGGTCTGCTGCTGGGCAGTGTCTGCAGCATCGTGATCGCCGTCTTTACCAATCTCTACCTCATTTTCCCCGCCTATATCTATCTGAGCACCGGACAGTTGAGCTGGGACAAGATCATTGCCATGTGCCATGATGTAAATCCCTGGATCCGGGATCTCCCCACCTTTGCCGCCTTCTCCGTGGTCCCCTTCAACCTGATCTCCCGCTCCCTCACATCCATGCTGACGCTGATCACGTATAAAAAAATCAGCGTTCCGCTGAAAAAACTGATCCAATAAGGAGGATTTTCCCATGAATTTCAGTGCCGACAAAAACCTTACCTTCGACCAGGCGGTGGAGATCATGTTCCACAAGCTGGGCGACTGGAAGATCATGGCTCTGGCCAGCTCCGTCAACGACTACGTGATGGTCCGCAATGTTAGCTGCCTGTTCTATGACAACAAGATCTACTTTAAAACCGATAAAAATTTCCGCAAAACCCAGCAGCTGTTCCAGAATCCGCAGGTGGCCCTGTGCTGGAGCGGCGTGCAGGTGGAGGGGCTGGCCGCCAACAAAGGGCTTGTCATCGATGAGCCTGACCGCCGCTTTGAAACGCTCTACAAGAAGTTCCTGTGGGGCAGCTATAATAAGTATTCCCACGAAGAGGATGAAATTATTATTGAAGTGACCCCCTCCTTCGTGGAGGTTTGGGACACCAGTGAGGATAACTATGCCTTCCAGCTGTTCCTGAACTTTGAAAAGCGTACTGTCGAGGTCAAACAGTACGACCACCGCTAATCTACAGATCCTTGGGAGGTACTACCGTGAGTTCTCTGTCCCCGGCGCCGACCCCGGCCAACACCATGAGCCGTCTTTTTGCCAACTATCAGGAATTTTTGCAGCTGCAGCATCTGTATAACGCCGCCATCAAGGAGATCAAGATGCGGCTGGAGGTGCTCAACGATGAGTTTCGTGTCACCTATGAGCGCAGCCCTATCCACCATATCGAAAGCCGTCTGAAAACCACGGAGAGCATCGTGGAAAAGCTGGAGCGCAAGGGGCTCCCCATCACCATCGATGCCGCCAAGGCCCGGCTCAACGATATCGGCGGCATCCGCATCGTGTGCAATTATATTGACGATGTGTACGCCGTGGAAAAGATGCTCCTGCGCCAGTCGGACATCGAGCTGGTGAAACGGCAGGACTACATTGCCCAGCCCAATTACAACGGTTACCGCTCCCTCCATTTGGATATGCGTGTCCCCGTCAATCTCTCCTCTCGCACGGAATCGGTGTTGGTGGAGATCCAGATCCGCTCCGTGGCCATGGATTTCTGGGCCAGTCTGGAGCATGATCTCCGGTATAAGGCGGACAAAGCCACTTTGCCCGACGGAATCAACGAGGAGATGCTGCAATGTGCCGACGAGATCGCCGTGATCGATCGAAAAATGCAGGATATGTATGACCGCATTCAGGCGGCCAAGTAGTACCGCAAAAGGGGCACAGCATCGTCTGTGCCCCTTTTATGTCACCTATTGGCAAAAAATAGTTGCATCTTTCGCCAAATATACTATAATATGTGCAACGAATATCACGGAACATCAGGAGGTGCCTATGCATCGCATCAGTAAGGAAAACTATTATTTGGATATCGCCGAAACCGTTCTGGAGCGGGCCACATGTCTGCGCCGCGTCTACGGGGCCATCATCGTGAAAAACGACGAGATCATCTCCACCGGCTATAACGGTGCCCCCCGAGGGCGCAAGAATTGCGTCGATATGGGATTTTGTACACGGGAGGCGCTGAAGGTCCCTCGGGGCGAGCGATATGAGCTGTGCCGCAGTATCCACGCCGAGGCCAACGCCATCATCTCTGCCAGCCGCCGTGACATGGTAGGCGGCACCATCTATCTGGTGGGCCGCAACGCCCAGACCGGTGAACTGCTGGGTGATGCCACGTCCTGCGCCATGTGCCGCCGGATGGTCATCAATGCCGGACTCAGCCGTGTCGTGATCCGCCGCACCCCCACCGAATTCGAAGTGGTGGACGTTCAGGAGTGGATCGACGGTGATGATCTGGCGATCCACGGGGACCACTGCAACTGCTGACCGGGAACCGACAACCGAACCGAAACAACATCGATCCCCGTTTGAGGTCCGATAGAGAACCGATTGTACCTCGATCGCAACCACTCACAACCAAGCACATTAGAATACATTTTGTATATTTGGTGAGAAATATATCAGTCCGTATTCGTAAGAGGAGCTGATCTTCCGTCGGCCCGCAGGGGCATCGCATCGACAAAGGAGGAGCGCAGAGAGCGCTCCTCCTTTCTTTTTTGCCGTTTCCATAGCGCCTGTCGTTTCTGTTATCTGCCGGTAAGGCAGTGTCCAAAGCCTTTGGAGGTATGCTGCGGAGGGCCCTTTCGTGTCCATTTTCATGGAGGGCCCCACAGGAAAAGAGCGCACCACCCTGCCGTCAGATACGATCTTTCAAGGCCTTTTGACAAGTGGGTCGGCGGCCTCCTGTGCCATTGCTGCCTTTCCTCGGTCACTTCCTGTTTAGAGATGCCCGCCTTTTTCATGCAGCGTCACCCGTTTTCCACAGAAAAACGGCTGCGAAAAATACGCCATTCGATCAAAAGGCGCAGATTTTCCACAGAAACCCACATCTTCCGCAGCTGTCTCGAATCGGTGATCAGCTTTGCCACGCCACGGCACAGCCGCAGGTGAAAACCTCCGGCCGAGGTACTCTGCGCGGATTGCAATTTTTCTTTATTTTTCTCTTTAGTTAATTCCGTTTTGTATTTATTTTCAAGAATACTCCTCATTGTATTCGTTTTCGCGGATTTCCCCCGGATTTTACAGTCTTCCGCGGGAGTCCGCTTGTTTATGTATCCTGCCAGAGTGGGGAAAGAACTGCTTTTTCCTGCGGCCTGCGCCGCTTGTTTTCCACCACCGCCTTGGCTTTGTGGAAAAATCGGTGGCCCTGTCCCTCCTCTGCCCTACCTGTCGCCTTTGGCGTTGTCCGTTCCAAGCTCTATGGCCACTGGGGCGCCGATCCGTCTCGACAACCATGGTCGATCCCTCATCTGCCGGAAGTATGGCTGTTCCTGGTGAGAAATCCACACGCCCCACAGGAGCGGTGGAAAACCAAGCCCTTGCTTGCAGCGGTTCTCTGCGGCCCATACCGGCAAGGCACATCGGTGCTCCGCAGCGGCAAGTCTCAGCGGCAAGTCTCAGCGGCAGGTCTCAGTGGCAGATCTCAGCGGCAAGTTTTAGCGGTAGGTTTTTGCCGCTGTCCTCGACTGCCCTTCCCCCATCTTCAGCCCTCGACTGTACCCTCCAAATGTGGCGTCTGCCGTCGGCTCTCAGTTGCCGGTCACGGCGGCGGCTTCTGGCCATACTCTCAGCAGCGGATTACGGCTGAAATTCCTTGATTCAACTCTCGACTGCCGTTCCCGACGGTGGGGCTGAGCGGCACCCCTCGGTGGTGACTTTCGCCGTTGGACACGGCGGCGGCTTGAAATTCTTACGAAAAAAGAAAAAAAGACACGGCATATGCCGTGTCTTTTGATACGCATGGGATTCGTAACTTACTCAGTCACGAAGGGCAGCAGAGCGATCTGACGAGCGCGCTTGATGGCCTCGGTCAGCTGACGCTGATGCATAGCGCAGGTACCAGTGGTTCTGCGGGGCAGAATCTTGGAGCGCTCGGAAATGAAGCGACGCAGCTTAGCGGCGTCCTTGTAATCGATATACTCGCACTTATCTACGCAGAACTGGCAAACCTTTCTCCGCTTGCGGTTACCGCCGCGGGGGGCTCTGTTTTCGCGATCCATAGCCATGGAAGGTTCCTCCTTTAATCAAAAATTACAATGTGCTTCACGCACAGATCAGAACGGCAGGTCGCCGTCCTCCTCGTCGATCTCGGCAAATGCGGACGGACCACCCACAGGTGCGGAATATCCGCCCGAAGGGGCACTGTAGCCGCCGCTGGGAGCTCCATAGGACGGGGCATCATAGCCGCCGGCCGCACTGTCGCGCTTGGAGTCGCCGAAATAGACGTTGTCGGCAACCACTTCCGCACTTCTGCGGTTATTGCCGTCCTTGTCTTTCCAGTCACGGATCTGCAGACGACCCTCTACCACAGCCATGCGGCCTTTGGTAAAGTACTTCGACACAAACTCGGCCGTGCTGCGCCAAGCCACCACATCAATGAAATCCGTCTCCTTCTCGCCGGACTGAGACTTATAGTCCCGATCCACAGCCAGAGAAAAACTGGTCACTGCGGTGCCGCTCTGTGTACGGCGCAGCTCCGGGTCACGTGTCAGTCGACCCATGATGAAAATTTTGTTCAGCATAGTACGCCTCCCTTACTCGCCCTTGCAGACGATCATGGAACGCATGATGCCCTCGGTAATACCCAGGATACGATCCAGCTCCTTGGGGAACTCGGGGCTGCTGGTGAAGCTCATCAGCACATAGTAACCCTCGGTCTTGTAGTCGATTGCGTAAGCCAGCTTGCGCTTGCCCCACTCGTCAACGACCACGTTGGAACCGTTCTGCTCAGCCAGAGTCTGGAACTTTGCCACGGTAGCAGCAATAGCCTCCTCACCCTGTGCAGGGTCGATGATGTAAACGACCTCATAGTTGGCAGAAATCTTAGCCATACTTTTGCACCTCCTTTTGGACATTTGGCCCTCATTTCTCTCATGAGAGCAAGGATTTGCTTACAAAACGTAAGCTTATTTATTATATAAGATTTCAAGAAAAAGTCAAGCTATTTTTCACTTTTTCTTTGATAAAAACAGAAAAAACGGAGGAAACCCTCCGTCTTTTCCATCACATTCTCTTTTCTGCGGCCTTTTCTGCCATCAACTGGCGGAAAAACGGAATCCGGGGCAGCTCCCACAGCAGGAGAGAACCCAGCACGCAGCAGGCCAGCACCTCGCCGGCGCCGATGGTCAGGGCGTGGTAGGCGTAGGCACCCCAGAAGGCCCCGCCGAAGCCCACCTCCTGCCAGGCAATGACCCCGCTCACGAGGATCATGTTGGCCAGAACCGGCGGCAGCGTCGCCACAAACCGATTTTTGCAATGGCGTGTGGCCCATGCAGCCAGCAGTGTGGCCAGAGAACCCACCACCACATCCAGCAGGCCGTAGGGGCTGAGGATATTGGTGATCAGGCAGCCGATGAACAGCCCCCACACCGTCTCGGGGAACAAGAACGGCAGCACGCACAAGGCCTCGGAAAAGCGGCACTGCACCGGGCCGAACGTCAGCCCGAACACCGATGCAAACAGGGACAGCACCGTATACAGGGCCCCCACAATGGCCGCTGTTGTCAACTGTTTCGTCTTACTTTTGGACATAAAAAAACCTCCCATTTTTTGTTTAGAGAACGGCTCCTCTCCGGGTGCCGAACGAACACCGCAGGGCGGTGCTTGGACAGGGTGTGGAAACCTGTCGAGTGGGATTATATCACAGTGGCAGATAAAATGGAAGAAAAATCTGTCTTATGGAAAAAAATGAGGCCGGAACGCCATGGTTCCGACCTCCGAAGCATTATTTTGTTTCACCGGGCAGAGAGAACCATGTCTCTGTGACACGCAGATTAAGCCCGGGCACCGCCTTCAGCAGCGCCTCGACCTCCGCTGCCGTGAGCAGATACTGAGGCGTGCCGGCGCCGTCCCGTGCATCCTCTGTGCGGGTCTGCTGCGCCAGCCATGTGCGCACGGACGCTGTCTGCTCCTCCGTCAGCGTACCGGTGACGGCCGAACCGTCCGGTGCGGTATAGCGATAGGTGCCGCTCATCGCCTCCGCCGCAGGGTCCTCCTCAATTCCCCGGGACATAACGGCCGGCGACGGCAGAGCGGTGGAGGGTCTCTGTCCATACAGCCCCAGTCCCGCCACCAGCAGGAGACAAGCCGCCGCAGCGGCCATAGGCAGCCAGCGGCGTGTGGTCTTCCTCGGCATCTGCCGAGTCGTCCGCACCTGTGCCATGACGTGCTCCGCCAAATCATCGGGAGCCGCCACCTCTGTATCCAGTGCTTCCAGCATATCATACCAGCGGCGGCAGTTCGGGCACGTCTCCAGATGGCGGCGAACCGCCGCACACTCCTCCTGCGGCAGCGTTCCGTTCCGCAGCGATTCGATCCGATCAAAGTCACACATCCGTGCTCTCCCCCTCTCTATTCTGTTTGACGGCAGGAACATCGAAAAGGTTCCCCTGCTGAAGCAAAATCTGCTGCAGCTGTTTCTTGGCACGGTGCAGCCGGGATTTCACCGTGCCGCTCTCCAGTCGGAGAAGCTGTCCGATCTCCTCGTAGCTCAGCTGCTCCATCTGCCGCAGCAAAAAAATCTGGCGATGCTCCTCTGTCAGGCACAGTAAGGCACGGCGCAGCTGTTCCCGCACCTCCGTGGTCTCCGCCGCCTGCTGCGGCGTCCCCTCCGCCGGCAGCTCTGTCTGCTCCTCCACCGGTGTCGTGTTGCGGTGCCGCTTTTCCCGGCGCAGGAAATCCACCGCCGCATGGGTCGTCAGCTGGTAGAGCCACGAGGAAAACTTGCTCTCGCCACGGAAGGAGGGCAGCCCTCGCCACGCCGCCACCAGTGCCTCCTGCGCCACCTCCTCGGCATCGTGGGCATTCCCGCACATCCGCAGCGCCAGACGATAGACATGGTTCTGATAGCGGTGCACCAATACCTCAAAAGCCTCGGCATCGCCCCGGCGGGCGCACTGCACAAGGGTGATCTCGTCCATCATTGCAGATCCCTCTTGATCCCCTCTGTCACCCGGTATACGTCTTCCATCGTGTTCATTTTGACGATCTGTTCTTTATAATAGTTGGCGTGGGCCACCCCCTTGAGGTACCAGGCATAGTGGCGGCGCGCCTCCAAGACCGCAATGTGTTCGCCCTTATCCTCCACCGCCAGCTCGATCTGCCGCACCGCCGTGTCACAGCGCTCATGGAGCGGCGGCAGCGGTGGGATCTCTCTTTCCTCCAGCGCCGCCTTGGCCTGTGCAAAGAGCCAGGGATTCCCGAAGCAGCCGCGGCCGATCATGACCATATCGGCCCCCGTGTTACGGAGAAGCGCCACGGCGTCCTGCGCTGAAAAAACATCGCCGTTGGCGATAACGGGGATGTGCAGTGCCTCTTTCACCTGCCGGATCGTAGTCCAATCGGCCGCCCCGGAATACATCTGGGCCCGGGTGCGGCCGTGGATCGCCACCGCCGCCACACCTACCTGCTCCAGGGCAAGGCTCAGCTCCAGCGCATTGATGCTGCCTTTATCCCAACCACGCCGCATCTTCACCGTCACGGGCACCGGGCAGGCTTTCACCACGGCCTCCGCCACACGAGCTGCCCGCTCCACGTCCTTCATCAGGGCGCTGCCGTCTCCGTTGGAGACTACCTTCCCCACCGGGCAGCCCATATTGATGTCAATAAAATCCGCGCCGGAAAGCTCCGCCGCCTTGCAGGCCGCCTCCGCCATACACACCGGGTCACTGCCGAAAATCTGAACGGAAGCGGGATGCTCCCCCTCAAAGAGCTTCAGCAATCCCCGGCTTTTCCGATCCTGATAGCAAAGCGCCTTGGAACTGACCATCTCTGTCGTGGTCATGCCTGCCCCCTGCTCGGCACAGATCTTGCGAAACGCCAGATCCGTGACGCCTGCCATGGGGGCCAGTGCCAGTTGGGATGAAATCGTGATAGGACCTATTTTCATGGAAAATCCTCCAAAATCGTTGCGTATGGAGGTAGTATACCACATTTTTCTCTGCAGAACAACGAAAAAAGAGGAAGGTGGAGCGCTCCATGCGCCCCGCCTCCCCCCCGTTGAGAAGAGAAACTACCGACCATCAAAGCAGGCAGACCACCAACCACACCAGGCCCACCGCCACACTGCCCACCAATGCCGCCAGCCATGGTGACAGCGACATCTTTCGATGCGGTGCTGCTCCGTGGGTCCGGGCATAGTTCTTGGCGATACGTACTGCCTGCTCGACGACCTGCTCTGCCGCCACGCTGTCCCCCTCGGAAAGTGCGTCCTTTCGTAGGATGAAGATTGCCTGTTCAAAGATATGGGGATCCGGAGAATCCACCACGATGACCTGCCGGGAAATGCCTTTAACCAAGAAATACGCCCTCCTCCTGCCGTTTGATATATCCAGTATGACCCCGGCATGGGGAAGTTATACGCCGAGCGGCAATTTCAGACGCCGGTCTTTCCCAGTCCCTCCGGCGGCGGCAGCTGCACCACCAGAACGGCACAGTCATCCTCCAGGCCCTTGCGGCTGCGGGATTCAGAGAGGATCAGCCGTGTCAGCTCCGAGGCGTCATCGCCGTTCCATCCGACCAGAAGATTCAGCAGCCATTCATCATTACTCTCATCGGCAATGCCGTCGCTGACCATCACAAAATAACTCCCGCCAGTCAGGGACAGCCGTGTCTGCTCTGGCGGACGATCCCCCTGCTGCAGCCCCGCCGGCAGACTGGCCGCCGTAAAGCGGCTGACTGTCCCACGGCGTTTGAGATAGGACGGCGCTGCACCGTACTTATAGAGGACGGCATTGCCGCTGCATCTCTGTAATTCCAACAGGTCCACCGTGGTGAAGCCGCCGCCGTCCTCTCCCCGCAGCGCCAGCGCCGCATTCAATGTTTTCAGCGCCGGAGCCGGTTCGATCCCCGCCTCCAGAAACTGCCGGACCAGACGCACCGTCATAGCCGCCTCCCGGTGCGCCCCCTCGCCGCTGCCCATCCCGTCGGACAACAGAAGATAGAGGGTCCCGCCCACCTCAAAGGCATCCAGCTGATCGCCGCAGACCTGCTGACCGTCCTTGGGCCGAAGGGCCGATCCGATCCGATAGCCCAGCGGCGGACGGGCCATGACCTCCACGGCTTCGGCGGCAGCCGCTCCGGAGAGCATCTCACCCATCTGGGCGTATTGCTGGCGGGCAACCCGCCGCGTCTCCTGCAGGCGCCGCCGATACTGTTGTCGCTGCAAAAAGGCCCGCAGCTCGCCGTTGACGGCAAGCAAAAAGGCCGGAAAATGGACACAGCGGGATGTAAAGTAGGCCGGAAAATCCTTCGCCTGTGCCTCTCCCTGCCGCAGCATCTGGGGACAGGCATCGTTGAAGGCATTATAGGTCTCATTATACTGCTCCTGCCAGCAGCGGCCGCTTAAAACACAGCTGCGGCACACCTGCTCGGCCGCCCGGTCAAAGATGATCGAGGGATTTTCCGGCACCATCGGCTCGGTGCCCCGAAAAAAACTGTCATAGAGATCCCGGAAGGCCGCCGCCGACTTCTCCCAGCAATTCTTCTCCCGCACCGCCGCTTTCTCCGCCTTAGGCGTTTCCAAGCGCCGGCCCGCCATTCTGCGGGGGAGTACCATATGCAATGCCATACCAAAAAGCGCCTCCCATAGAAAGGATAGCGGCCACTCTGCACCAAAGAGGAACGGCGTCAGGACCGCACTCACACCAAACCCCAGCGATGCCAGCAAGCGCCGCCTCGGAAACAGGGCCGCTAATGCGCAGCCCCCCGTACACAAGACCGTATATATGGGCTGGGGGTGGAGCCAAGCCAGATCCGCCGCCAAGCCTGCACACAATCCCAGCACGGCCCCCTGTGCCGGGGTCACGCCATCGATGCAGCTCAGCAGCACCGCCCCCAGAAGGGCACGGCCCAGTGAAAAATCCTGCCGGGTGGTGACCCCCATCAGCGATAATGCCAGTGCACCGCCCAACAAAACCGCCATCTCCCGCCGCAGCTCCGGCCGCTTCTCCACCCGGCGGATCCCCTGCCGCCACAGGCGAACCAACTCCGGCCACCGCTCCATCAAATAAAGGCTCATCCCCATCTGCAGGGCCAAGGCTACCAGAAACGCCGCCGTATGAAAAAGAGTGCGGTGATAGAGATAGACGGCCTGCACCAACGCCGTCATAGCGGCGCTCAGTCCGGGGCGGAACAGCGGCCGACGTTCGTACTTGGTATCGCAAACGCAGAGACTGCCCGACACGATCAGCGCAGCGGCGGCCAGATGCCGCAGCCCCGGCTGAAAATCCAGAAACAGCCACGCTCCGGCTGCATCCCCCAAAAGGCAGAAAAATGCAGGGGCCCCGGCCCCGGCCGCCGCTGTCAGTGCCAGTGAGAAGGGCGCATAGCTGTCCCCCAGCCGCGCCGCCGTCAGCAAACAGCAAAGCAGCAGTAGCCCCAGCCACCCCAGCAGCCGTTTCGGTGGCGGGAAATGCAATGGACGTTTCATGGACAAGCCCTCCTTTTTCCGCCATTGTACCGTCCGCACGCAAAAAAAGCCGTCGGGAAATGGCAGTGCCGAAAAAAAAGAACCGTCTCGCTCTCTTGCGTCTTGGGCCAAGCCGGACCATGGGCAGTGCGTCTCTTCTGCCGTCACACGGGAAAACCGCCCCCGTTTGTTTCGGATGCACAAACGGGGGCGGTTCTTCGGGCCGCAATCATTTTCATCCGGAGAGAGCCGCCTGCCGCCGAAGGCTCCGCGGCCCGAAGGAATTCCAAACGAAAAAAACGTACGGACCTCTTCTCCGGTCCGTACGTTTTCTCACTGCCCGGCCTGCTCGGCAAAATAGGCGCGGGCGGTGGCAATATCCTGATGGATCTGTTCTTTCAGCGCCTGTGCAGAGGAAAAGCGGATCTCTCCGCGCAGACGGCGGTAGAACTCCAGACGCAGCTTGGCGCCATAGAGATCTCCGGTGAAGTCCAGCAAAAAGGTCTCCACCGTCACCTGTCCGCTGTCGCTGACCGTGGGGCGGACCCCCACGTTGGTGACCCCGGCACAGCTGCGGCCGTCCGGCAGGAAAACTCTCGTGATATACACGCCGTGGGCCGGCACCAACACCTGCCGGGGCACGGTGAGATTGACGGTCGGGATGCCGATGGTGCGGCCGAAATGCTGGCCCTGACAAACGATCTGGCTCAGGCAGTGGCGGTGGCCCAAAAATTCGGCAGCCCGCTCCATATCCCCGGCTTCCACCAGTGTGCGGATATAGGTGGAACTGATGGTGACGCCCTCACACTCTACCTTGGGAATGATGTCACAGCCCAGCCCCAGCTCCCGGCATTTTTCCACCAACAGCTCCGGCGTTCCCTGATTCTTATAGCCAAAGTGGTGGTCATGGCCCGCCACCAGATGGACGGCCCCGTGATCGCGCACCAAAATATCCGTGACAAAATCCTGCCACGAGCAATGGCGCATTTCATCGTCAAACGGGGCGAAAATCACCTCGTCAATGCCATAGAGCCGCTGGATCAGCTCCCGGCGATCGTCCGTGGAATTGAGCAGCGTCACCGGTTTCCCCGTGACTACCTCCTTGGGCGGACGATCAAAGGTAAAAACGACGCTGCGGGCCTTGCGTTCCTGCGCACGCTGTGCGGCACAGCGCAGCAGGGCCCCGTGTCCCCGGTGTACGCCATCAAAAAAGCCCAGCGCAATGACAGTTGGTTGTTTCAATTCTCTCACGCTCCGAAAAAGTTTTTGAGGGCGGTCATGGTTCCGCTCTCCAGACGGCTCAGGCACAAGAAGGTCCCGTCCCGTCCGTAGACCCGATAGGTCCCGTCCGTCAGCGGCTCATGCACGGTGAAGGCGTTGCCGTTGCGGCACAGTTTTTCCACCTTCTCATGGCCGATGGTATAGGCCGGGCAATCCGCAAACAGACTGTCCACCGGGCGAAGAAGGGCTTCTCCCTCGGCCTGCACCGTCTCCAGCGTCACGCTCTCGGCCAGTGTAAATCCGGCGGCCATGGTACGCCGCAGGGCGCTCATACAGCCGCCGCAGCCCAGCGCCGCACCGATGTCATGGCACAGCGTCCGCACATAGGTGCCCTTGGAGCAGAGGATCCGCAGCCGGTAGTCCCCCGTCTCGTCCTGCCCCAGAAGCTCCAATGCTTCAATGGTGACCGGACGGCTCTTGCGCTCCACCTCCTGCCCCTTCCGGGCCAGCTCATAGAGTTTTTTACCGCCCACTTTGATGGCGGAGTACATGGGCGGGATCTGCTGCAGTTCCCCGGTAAACCGGGGCAGGACTGCGGCAACCTCCTCTGCCGTGACCTGTACGGGCCGCTCCTCCAACACCTCGCCGGAGGTGTCCTGCGTATTGGTCACAAGACCCAAGCGAAGAGAGGCCACATATTCCTTCTTGCCGTTTTCGGCAAAGCTGACGGCCCGGGTGGCCTGTCCCACAAAAACCGGCAGCACTCCGGTGGCCATGGGGTCCAAGGTCCCGGCATGGCCTACTTTCTTCGTTTTCAATATGCCCCGCAGCTTGGCGCACACATCCATGCTGGTCCAGCCGGCGGGCTTATCCATAATGATGATTCCGTTGGCCATATCCGCTCCTTATTGCGAAACCACCGTCTCCACCGCATGGAGCACGGCCTGTTTTACCTCATCCAGACTTCCCTCCGCCGTGGCACCGGCTGCGGCCTGATGGCCGCCGCCGCCCAGTCGGCGGCACACCTCACTGGCGTTGACACGAGGCCCGGAGCGCACAGAGATCTTCACCTTGCCGGAGGGCAGCTCCCGCAGCGTAATGCCGCAGTCTACGCCCTCCACCTGCGGTGCCAGCGCACTCAGCTCCTCAATGTCCGTCTGGGTGGCCTGCATCTCCCGGCACAGCGCCTGCGGGATCTTCATGATCACCACCCGGTCGTGGTCGAAAAGTTCCATCTCCGCCACCATGCGCGCCTCCATCCGAAGCCGCACCTTACTCTTCGTGCGGAACAGCTGGCGGTTCACCTCGCTCACGTCGATGCCCGTCTCCATCAGCCGCGCCGCAATGCGGTGGGTCTTGGCTGAGGTATTGCTGTAGACAAAGCAGCCGCAGTCCGTGGCGATGGCCACATACAAAGGCAGGGCGATGGCCGGAGTGATCTCCGTCAGCTCCGTGAGGATCTCATAGACGATCTCACCGCAGGCGGCTGCCTGTGCATCAAGGCAGGTCTCCTCGGCGAAAAATCCGTGGGAGGGGTGGTGGTCGATGGCCAGTGCAATGCTGTCCCGATACGCCAAGGCATTCTCCGGCAGCAGCTCTGCCACGGCCACATCCACGCTGATCACAGCGTCGGGCTCATAGCCCTCCGGCGCCCAGCAGGGGGCGGCATAGGGACGATACGTCTCGGTGATCTCCGGATTGACAAGGAGATAGGCCTCCTTGCCCATAGCCCGCAGGCCCAGGCACAGGGCCGCTGCACTGCCGATGGTGTCGCCGTCAGGGCGCACATGGGTCACAAGCAGCACCCGATCCATGGCACGCAGCAGCGCTGCGGCCTTCTTCGCATCGATCATACCCTCACTCCTCGCCGTCCAGAACAATATGCTCGTTGGCGGGATTGGGGGGCTTGACATGGCTCAGGACATCCAGAATATGGGCGCCGTGGGCAATGGAGTCGTCCGCCGTGAACTGCAGCTCCGGGGTATAGCGCAGGTTCAGACGGTGACCCAGCTCCCGGCGGAGATAGCCGGAGGCGGACTTCAGGCCACGCATAAGGTCTTTCTCTCCCGTGCGGTCCAAGGCGGTGATATAGACCCGTGCATAGCGCAGGTCGGTGGTGGTATCCACGTGCGTTATGGTCAGCATGGCCTCTGAGACACGGGGATCCTTCACTGTGCGCAGAAGCTCCGAGAGCTCACGGCGGATCTCGTCGTTGATGCGGCCGATACGGTTTGATGCCATTGTTGATTGCTCCTTTCCGGGACAATTTGTCCGTTTTCATAAAAAAACCGGGGCGGGCGTACTCGCCCGCCCCAGTGGTCATTGGTTACTGTTGAATTTCTTCCATGGTGAACGCTTCAATGATATCGCCATCCTTGATGTCATTGAACTTCTCGATGCTCAGGCCGCACTCGTAGCCGGAGGCCACCTCTTTCACCGAATCCTTGAAGCGCTGCAAAGAGGCCAGCAGGCCCTCGTGGATCACGATGCCGTCACGCACCAGACGGATCTGGCAATCCTTCCGCTGCAGCTTGCCGTCCTGCACGTAGCAGCCGGCCACCGTGCCCACGCCGGACACCTTATAGGTCTGGCGCACTTCGGCATGACCCAGCAGAACTTCACGGAACTTGGGCGCCAGCATACCCTTCATGGCCGCCTCGATCTCATTGATGGCGTCGTAGATCACACGGTACATCCGCATATCTACGTTGGCACGGGCGGCACTGTCACGGGCTGCCGTATCCGGACGGACGTTAAAGCCCACGATGATGGCCTGCGACGTGGAGGCCAGCATCACGTCGGACTCGTTGATGGCGCCGACGCCGCCGTGGATCACACGGACACGGACCTCTTCGTTGCTCAGCTTCTCCAGAGAGTTCTTCACGGCCTCCACGGAGCCCTGAACGTCGGCCTTGACGATCAGGTTCAGGTTCTTCATCTCACCGGCCTGAATCTGGCTGAACAGATCCTCCAGAGAGACCTTGGTAATGGGCGCATTGGCGCGGGCCTTCTCCTCTTCCTTGCGCTGCTCGGCCAGCTCACGGGCCAGCTTCTCATCGGCAACGGCGTTAAAGACTGCGCCGGCGGTGGGCGCCTCGCTCAGGCCGGTGATCTCCACGGGCACGGCGGGGCCGGCCGAGGTGATCTTCTGCCCCTTATCGCTGACCATGGCGCGGACACGGCCCACAGAGGTACCGGCGATAATGATGTCGCCCTGATGCAGCGTACCGTTCTGCACAAGGAGCGTGGCCACAGGGCCGCGGCCCTTATCCAAACGGGCCTCGATGACCGTACCCTGCGCCGCACGGTTGGGGTTGGCCTTCAGCTCGCTGACTTCGGCCGTCAGGGTCAGCATCTCCAGCAGGTTCTCCACGCCCATACCGGTCTTGGCCGAGATGGGGCAGACGATGGTCTCACCGCCCCACTCCTCGCACACAATGCCGTGCTCGGTGAGCTGCTGCTTGATCCGGTCGGGGTTGGCCGTGGGCTTATCCATCTTGTTGATGGCCACGATCACGGGGATCTCCGCCGCCTTGGCGTGGTTGATGGACTCAATGGTCTGGGGCATGATGCCGTCGTCGGCCGCCACCACCAGGATCGCAATATCGGTGACCATAGCACCGCGGGCACGCATGGACGTAAAGGCCTCATGGCCGGGGGTATCCAGGAAGGTGACGGGCTTGCCCTTCACCTTGACCTGATAAGCGCCGATGTGCTGGGTGATGCCGCCGGCCTCACCGCTGGTCACATGGGCATTGCGGATATAGTCCAGCAGGCTGGTCTTACCGTGGTCGACGTGGCCCATGACCACCACCACGGGGGCACGGGGCTCCAGATCCTCCTCGGCGTCCTGATGATCGTCAATGAGCTTCTCCTCAATGGTGACCACCACCTCGCGCTCCACCTTGCAGCCCATTTCCTCTGCAATGATGGCCGCCGTATCAAAGTCGATCACCTGACTGAGCGAGGCCATGATGCCGTTCTTCATCAGGCACTTGACCACCTCGGCACCGGTCTTTTTCATCCGGCTGGCCAGCTCACCCACGGAGATCTCATCGCCGATCTCCACCGTCACGGGCGTCTTTTTGATGATCTCCAGACGCAGGCGGCGCATACGATCGGCCTCCTCCTGCTTGCTCTTGTTGCTCTGGGGACCGCTGCGCTTCTTATTGCGGAACTTCTCCTTGCCGCCCTGATTCTGGTCACGGCGATGTCCGCCGCCGGTACGGCTCTCCGCCATATCCTGCAGCTTTTCATCATACTTATCCAGATTCACATTGGTGGCCTTGCGGGTATCCACCACACGCGTCTCCGGAACACGGGACATGGGCTTGCGCTCGCCCGCATTGGTCTGATTGTTCTGCTTCTGGGCATGGTTGTTCTGCGAATGCTGCTCCGCCGGGCGTTCACTGCGCGCTGCGCCATGCTGCTTCTCCCCCGCCTCGCTCTTCACAGGCTCCGCCTTCTTCTCCGCGGACTTGGCGCCCTCGGCATAGATCTCCTGAATCCCGGATGCCTGATGATGCTGGGTCAGATACTCAAAAATCAAGGACAGTTCCCGGTCTTCCAGCACCTGCATATGGTTTTTGGGAGTCTCGGCGTACTTGGTCAAAATCTCCGTGATCTCTTTGGTGGACAGACCAAAGTCCTTTGCCACCTCATGCACTCTATATTTGTTGACTACGCTACCCAAATAAAGCCACCTCCATCTAATGATACGGCAGGGCTGTACCTCACCGCCTGAAATTGCTTACTTCTTCTTTTTTACAGAGCCCTTCCCCTTTTTCACGGGACGGCTGCCCGCAAAGCGGGGCGCCTCTGTCCGCGGCCGACGCTTCCCCGCAGGCCGGCGATGGGCGGAGTGGGGACGGCCGGTCGATCTGTCGCCGCACTTTTTCTCCTCCGCCGCCGCAGCCGGGGGCTGTACGGTCTCTTTTTTCTTCTTTTTCCCCTGCTGCACGTTCTTCTCGTGCTGCAGCTTTTCCTGCCGCCGCTGGGCGGCCCGCTTGGCCTTGACCTCCAGCTGTCCGGCGGCCCCACTGTAGTGCTGGGGGTCCAGTGCCGCCAGTTTCTTCACAATAGCCTCGGCAAAGCCGATGTCCGTCACGGCCGCCATGGCGCAGCTGGTGCGCCCCAATGCACGGCCCAGCTGCTCCTTATCCCACGGAACTGTGAGACACAGACAGGCCCCGGCAGAGGCAAAGGAGAACGCCCGGCGCACCGAACTGGCTCCGGCATCCCGTGCCACCAGAAGCACACGTGCGTGCTTGGCTCTGGCCTCGGCTCCCACCGGCTCTTCCCCGATGGCCACCTTCCCCGCCTTTTTGGCAAGGCCGATCATTGATAATATCTGTTCCATCATGCGTTTTCCATCTGCGCCTCCAGCGCATCATATACCTCCTCGGGAATGGAGACCTCCAACGCCCGTTCCAGTGCCCGTGCCTTGCGTGCCCGCTGCAGGCAGGCAAGCTCCGGGCAGACATAGGCGCCGCGGCCGGACTTCTTCCCCGTGGTATCCAGTACGATCTCGCCCTCCGGCGTCTTGACCACACGGATTAGCGCCTTCTTATCCCGCATGGTGCGGCAGCCCACACACTGGCGCTGGGGGACTTTTTTCACCTTAGGCATATCCGCCACCTTGCCTTTCTTTCTTACTCCTGATAGGAGGCCGGCTTGATGTCGATCTTATAGCCGGTCAGGCGGGCGGCCAGACGGGCATTCTGTCCCTCCTTGCCGATGGCCAGACTGAGCTGATCATCCGGTACCACGACACGGCAGGCCTTGCCCTCCTCGGCCAACTGCACATCCTCCACATCGGCCGGAGCCAATGCGGCGGCGATAAAGGCCGCCGGATCCTCACTATACTTGATGATGTCGATCTTCTCGCCGTGCAGCTCCTCCACAATGGCGTTGACACGCTGACCACGGGGGCCGACACAGGCGCCGATGGGATCCACGTTCTCATCGGCAGACCACACCGCCATCTTAGTCCGGTTGCCCGGCTCGCGGGAAATGCTGCGGATCTCCACGGTGCCGTCGAAAATCTCCGGAACCTCCAGCTCGAAAAGCCGCTTGACCAGACCGGGGTGGGTACGGGAGATCACCACCTGGGGGCCGCGGGTGCTGCGGCGGACCTCCACCAGATAGACCTTGACCATCTGGCCCTCCACCAGTTCCTCGCCCTGCACCTGCTCATTGGCGGGCAGCACAGCCTCTGTGGACTCACCGCTGGGGCCGACGATGCGCAGGTGCACATTGCCGTAGCGGGGGTCGATGCGGGTCACCGTACCGGTCAGGATCTCGTGCTGCTTGGAGTTGAACTCGTCATAGACCATGCCGTGCTCTGCCTCACGCAGGCCCTGAATGATGACCTGCTTGCCGTTGCCGGCGGCGATCCGGCCGAACTCCACATTCTCCACCGGCAGATTCACCACGCCGCCCAGCTCATTCTTGGCCGACAGGGCCTTGGCCTCTGCCAGAGAGATCTGGGTGCCGGGGAACTCCACCTCTTCCACGATCTCCTTTTGCACAAACATCTTCAGATCATGGCGCTCTTCGTCCACATCCACGATCACGTTCTCCACGCCCTCATGGTCCCGCTTATATGCGGTGGTCAGCGCCTGAATGATCTTGCCCATCATGAAGTTCTGAGGGATACCACGCTCTTTTTCCAGCATGGCAAGCGCCGCAAAGATTTCTTCGCATTTCATATCCGATTCTCCTATTCTCGATTCAAAAGCTTCTTCTATTCTACTTAAAATACGACTCGCAGACGCACCAGCGCCGTCTCCGCCTTGGTAAATCGCAGCGTCTCCCGGCCCATCTCGATCAGCACATCGCCGTTTTCATAGCCCACCAGTGTCCCGGCGAACTCCTTGCGTCCGTCCCGGTTCTTATAGGTCTTGACCAGCACCGGGCTGCCCATGAAGCGCTCAAAATCCCCAGGCCGCTTCAACGCCCGCTCCGCACCGGCGGAGGACACCTCAAAGACATAGCTTGCCTCAATGGGGTCGGCTTCATCCAACAGATCGCTGACCTCACGGCTCACCGCCTCGCAGTCGAGAATGTTGACGCCGCCCTCCTTATCCAGATACAGCCGCAGATACCACTGGCCGGCCTCCCGAACGTACTCGACGTCCCACAGCTCACAGCCCTGCCGCTCCACCGCCGGAGCCGCCAATTCTGCCACAAGATCGGTCACTTTTTTCATATCAAGCCTCACATTTCAGTCATTTTAAGGATCGAAATTTGCCCAACAAAAAGAGCGGACTTTTCAAGTCCACTCTCGCATCACCTTACCTTACTGTGAGTTAGTGTATCACATCTGCCCCCCTATTGCAAGTTTTTTTCAAAGAAAATGATGTCATTTTTGCTGTTTTTCCGAAAAATAGGCGCTGCATCTTAGCTGCAGCGCCTATTTTTTTGCACTTTTCAGCTCCGTCGCAGAGACGAGAGAAGGCAGGCCAGCAAAAAGGCCGCCAGATTCACCAGCACCACCGTGGCCCCCACCGGCGTTCCCCACAGGTAAGAAACCGTCAGTCCGATGCAGAAGCACAGCACACTGAGAATCCCGGCACAAAGCACCACAGAGCGGAAGCGCTTGAAGACCCGCATGGCCGTCAGCGCAGGGAAGATCACCAGTGAGGAGATCAGCATGGCACCCATCATCCGCATTCCCAGAACAATGGTCAGGGCCGTCAGAACAGCCAACAGCGTATTGTACCAGCCCACCTTTACCCCGGTGGCCCGGGAAAAGTTCTCATCAAACGTGATGGCAAAGAGTTTATGGTAGCACACGGCAAAGAGCAGCAGCACCGATACACTGAGCACCACGCTCAGCACCACATCCTGCCGATCCATGGCCAGAATACTGCCGAACATATAGCTGTCCACATCCGTGGTCATGCCGGTGGTCAGACTGGTGACCGTTACGCCGATGGCCAAGGCCGAGGCCGAGGCCACCGCAATGGCGGCGTCCGCCCCCATCCGGCTGCGCTCCGTCATCCGCAGCAGCAGCAGTGCCGCCACGATCACCACCGGAATCGAAACCGGCAGTGGCGCCCAGCCGCAGGCCAGCGCCACGCTCAGCGCCCCGAAGGACACATGGCTCAGCCCGTCACCGATCATGGAATAGCGCTTGAGCACCAGCGGCACGCCCAACAGTGCCGCACACAAAGACACCAAGATTCCCACCACAAACGCACGGACAATAAAGGGATAGGTCAGCATTTCCAGAAGCAGCCTCATACCCGCTCACCTCCGAACCGCTTGCCGTAGGGCGAAGCCACATATTCCTCCACGGAACCGAAGAACCATTGCTTTTGTCCCACGTGGAGAATCTTGTCTGCATAGCGCAGGGCGTTTTGGATGTCGTGGGTCACCATGACAATGGCGATTCCCTCTTGTTGATTGAGATATTCCAATGTGTGGTAGAGGTCCTGCGCCGCCGAGGGATCCAGACCGGTCACCGGCTCATCCAGAATCAGCAGCTCTCCCGCCGCACACAGGGCACGAGCCAGCAGCACACGCTGCTGCTGGCCGCCGGACAGCTCCCGGTAGCACCGATCCTTGATTTCCAAGATCCCCAGCTTGCCCATATGCATCAGCGCCTCGGCTTTCTCCTTGCGGGTATAGAAAAAGCGTCCCCGCCGGGCACTGAGGAAGCCGGAAAGCACCACCTCGCTGACCGTGGCCGGGAAGTCCTTTTGTGCCCGGGTCTGCTGGGGCAGGTAGCCGATGGCCCCGCGGCACAGAGAATCATCCATCACCACTTTCCCACGCAAGGGCTTCAGCAGCCCCAGCAGGCTCTTGAGCAGCGTGGATTTGCCGGAGCCGTTTTCTCCCACGATGCACAGGTACTCTCCGCCGGCAACAGAAAAGGTCAAATGCTCCCAGACGGGTTTGCCCTCATAGCCCAGCGATGCGTCCTGACACGCAATCAATATCTTTTGTTCCATTTCAGGAAAGGCCCTCCTTCAAGGCGTCTACATTGCGCCACATTAAACTGATATAGGTCTCCCCACGGTCAAATTCCTGCCGGGAAACCGTCTGGCAGGAGTGGAGCACCTCCACGTTGGCCCCGGTGGTCTCGGCAATGGCGTTGGCGATCTTCCGGCTGCTCAGCTCGATGGTATACACCACCGGGATCCGCTCGTCATTGACTTTATCGATCAGATATTTCAGCGTCTCCAAGGACGGCTCCGTATCGCCGGCGCAGCCGTGGAAGGCCGCCCGATAGTCCAGATCATAGGTCTTGCAGAAATAGAGCATGGGGAACCGGTCACCAAAGATCAGCAGGTCCCGCCGCCCCTCCGACACCACCTGTCGGAACGCCTCATCCAGTGCGTCCAGCTCCTGCAGGTAGGCCGTGAGATTCGCCTCATAGTCTGTCTGATGTGCCGGATCTGCGGAACACAGCGCCTCATAGATGGCCCGGCACAGTTCTTTGCTGCCCACCGGCGAGGTCCAGATATGCTCGTCGTATTCGATCTCCGCATGGTGGTCGTCCTCGTCATGGTGGTGGTCGTGCTCGGAATGGTCGTGGTCATGGGCCGGCTCCTCATCATGGTCATGGTCCGACTCTTCTTCATGGTCGTGGTGATGGTGGTGGCCCTCCATACCCTCCACGATCTCCTCCTCCAGTGCCTGCGTATGGTCCATCATACGCACCACGGTGGGGATCTCCTCTCCGGCCGACTGCAATATCTCCGACACCCAAAATTCGCCGTGGCCGCCATTATAGATCAGCATATCGGCATCGGCCACTTTGATCACGTCCAGCGGCGTGGGCTCAAAGCTGTGGGTCTCCCGCCCCGCCGGCACCAAGAGCTGTGGCTCTACGTGTTCGCCGCCAATGGCACGGACAAAGTCATAATAAGGAAAGAGGGTGCAGACCACCTTTAACCGGCCGTTCTCCTTCGGTGATTCCGGCCGCACCCCGCAGCCAACGCTCAGCATCAGCAGTGCTGCAAGCAGCAGGCAGATCATTCTTCGTCTCATTCCCGCCCCTCCGCTTCTTCGGCACACGTCCGGCAGATCCCGTAAAAAAGCGTGCGCTGGGGATTGATGCGAAAATGGTGCGCCTCGTACATATGGCTGTACAGCGGTGCCAGATGGTCGCAGTCCACGTGTTCTACCTTGCCGCAGTGCTCGCACTTCATCAAAAAGCAGTCATGCCCCCGGCGATGGCAGTCGCAAAACTGGTACTGGGCGCCCTCGTCGGTGACGATCTTGTGGACCAGTCCCTGCTTCTCCAACTTTTCCAGCTGCCGATAGACGGTGGTCAGGCCGATGGCCTGCCCCTCCCCGTGCAGTATTTCCGCCAGCTCGGCAGCCGTAGCGGTGCCGCCGGCGCACTTCTGGATGCAGGAGAGCACCGCCTGCTGCTGCCGTGTCATATAGGATATAGACATAGGCCCCTCCTCAATTTGAAAATGAAAACCATTTTCAAATTATAGCAGATTTCTCTCAGCTGTCAAGAAGTTCCTGCCGCTGCTCTCTTGCCGCCATTTTCTTAAAAAGAAAATAATTCTTTTCAAGAAATATTCTCAGCGCAAGAAACGGCTGTGTACTCGTTTTGCAGGAGTATATCTCTTCAATTATTCTTTTATCATTTTATTTTATCAACTATGCACAGAATATAAGGCGATTATTCCCTCTATTTTGGCTCTACTCCTTATTGCAGTTTGGAAGTGTTTCCGCTATACTATGAGCATATTTTTCCCGAAATTGCAGGAGAATGAAAGTATCTCGCAGGATTTTGCTGCTGTTTTCCCGCTTTAGTTTCGCAGCAGTAAACAAACTTCCGCAGAGTGACAAAGGAGAGACGTGACATGAGTGAAAGAAAAGGATTCAAAAGCACCTTCGGTTTTTTGATGGCCGCTGTCGGCTCCGCCGTGGGTCTGGGCAACATTTGGGGATTTCCCAATAAGATGGGCAGCAACGGCGGCTTTGCCTTCCTATTGATCTACCTCATTCTCGCCGTGCTGTGCGGCTACGTGGTCATGGTGGGCGAGCTGGCTCTGGGCCGGAAAACCGGCAAGGGCGCCATTGAGACCTATCAGATCCTCAGCCGCAAATTCAAATGGCTGGGTTGGATGGCCACGCTGTCCCCGTTCCTGATTCTCTCGTTCTACTGCACACTAGGCGGCTATTGCCTGAAGTATGTGGTGCTGAACTTCGGCAACCTGATCCACGCCTCCTGGGGCAGCAACGGGCTCTCCGGTGCGGAGGTCTTTTCCTCCTTTATGACCAATCAGGGCGAGGGCGTCATCTACGGCGTCGTATTTTTGCTGCTGAGCGTGCTCATCGTTATGGGCGGCGTGCGTGGCGGGATCGAGCGCTTCTGCACAGTGGGTATGCCAGCTCTGGCCGTGATGATGGTGGTCATCATCATCCGCTCCTGCACGCTGCCCGGCGCCATGGAGGGGCTGAAATTTATGTTCGTGCCCAACTTTGCCCCGTTGAAGGAGAACTTTTGGGGCGTGCTGGCTACCGCCGGCGGCCAGATGTTCTTCTCCCTGTCGCTGGGCATGGGCATCATGATCACCTACGGTTCCTACCTCAAAAAAGAGGACAGCATCACGAAAAATGCCCTGACCATTGTGATCTTCGACACCATCGTGGCACTGATGGCCGGTCTGGCCGTGCTGCCTGCCGCCTTCGCTCTGGACCCCAACGGCGCCAAGGGCGGCCCCTCCCTGCTGTTCGTGACGTTGCAGAACGTCTTTGACAACATGGGCCCTCTGGGCGGGGTGTTCGGCATCGTGTTCTACTCTCTGGTGGTCCTGGCCGCCATTACCTCCTCCATCTCCCTGTTGGAAGTCATCGTGACCCATTTCACCGACGTGGCGGCCGCCAAGGGCAAGGGGGACAAGCGCAAGGTCTACTCCGTCATCGCCGCTGCGGCGGTATCCGTCCTGATGGTTCTGGTCTGCCTGGACGGTCTGGGCAGCAATGGTCTGTGGGTTCCCGGCCAGAAGCTGGTGGACGGGGTCTGGACCATCACGGCCACCTTCAATGACTGCTGGCTGGACTTTTTGGATATGCTGTCCGAGGGATTGATGATGCCTCTGGGCGCGCTGCTCATGTGCCTGATGATCGCCTTCGAGCTCAAGCCCCACGTGGTCCGTGACGAGGTGGAGGCCTCCGGCCACAAAATGAAGATCTACGGCTACTTCAAAATCTGTGTCTCCGTGATCACGCCGCTGCTGATGCTGCTGGTGATCGGCGGGCAGATCCACGAATTCTTCTTCTGATTTTTTTCACGAAACACACTCTCTTTACCATAGAAAGCGCCGAGGGCAATGCCTCGGCGCTTTCACCGTTTTCACACGGCGGTGGACTCTCCTCTATGTAGTTTCGCCTACAGCATCATGGGCAGCACACCCGGCAGATTGCGGATCTCCACCTGCGGAGCACTGGCGGCATACTCCCCGTCCAGCGACCAGGGGATATTTTCCTCCGTGGTCAGGGTTACAGAGGACACGTGGCGAAAAATGACACCGGGGTTATCGTACTGCATCCGGGTCAGCGCCAGCAGAAGATTTTGCAGCGCCACCGGCGTTTTTGGCATCCGCAGCAGCAGCATCTCAAAGCGGCCGTCATCCATCTGCACCATCTGGGGGTCTATCTTGACAAGTCCGCCCAGCGACGTGGAGTTGCACACCGCACCGAAGATAAACTCGCCGCTGAACTCCTCTCCGTCCGCCACCACACGGCAGCGATAGGGCCGCAACGAATCCAGATCCTTCACGCCCTCCAGAATATAGGCCAGATGGCCCAGCACATTCTTGGCCGCCTGCGGCGCCGAGTAGGACGAACGGGTAAAGGCCCCGAAGGAGGCCACATAGGCAAAATAGCGGCCGTTATGTGTCCCCAGATCCAGTGCCCGGCACTGCCCTGCCTCCATCATCCTCCGTGCCCCTTGGGAAGGGCTGAGCGGCAGGTGCAGACTGGCGGCAAAATCGTTGGTGCTGCCATGGGGCAGGTACCCCACCGGCGGCCGCTCCTCCAGCTGCATGAGGCCGGACACGGTCTCATTAAACGTGCCGTCCCCGCCGGCACAGACCACCAGATCGTACGCGCCGCCCTCCTCCGAAGCAAAGCGGGTGGCGTCCCCCGCCTTCTCCGTCAGGCGCAGCCGCAGAAGGTAGCCGGCGTTGGAGAACTGGACACAGGCGTCAAAAATGGGGGTCATGGATTTCGTTTTCCCCGCCTTGGGATTGACAATAAACAGCAGTTTCTTCATCCGACCGACCTCCTGCGTGCAGATCCTCTTACTTCGCTCTTACATAGACATTATAATATATGTACCCGCCCATTGCAATATCCGGCTCCTTCCTCTTGCAAACAGGCGTATTTTTCGATATGATAGAAAAAAACCACAGGAGGAAACAAGCATGCGCGACAAGGCATCGTACTGGAAATGGGGACTGACCGTCTTTCTGACCGTCTGTGCCATTCTGGTGTTCTTTGATGCACTTTTTATGGAAAGCACTCTGTTGAATTTCTTCTCCAGGCTGTTGGAGATCCTCTCGCCGGTGCTCTACGGTCTGGCTCTGGCCTATCTGCTTTCCCCCATACTCAACTGGTTTGAACTGCTGATCCTCAGCACGTTCAAAAACTGCAAACTCTTCAAAAACCACGCCACCGCCTCCAACAGCTTGTGGCTGCGTGCAGCGGGCATCTTTTTGACATGGTCCGTGGTTCTCTTTATGCTGTACTTGCTGATGAGCGTCCTGATCCCTCAGCTGGCCGACAGCATCTACGCCCTCATCAGCAACGCGGAAAACTATTACAACACCGCCTATGGCTGGGTCACCTCGCTGCTGGAAAATAACCCCGATCTCTCCCAGCAGGTCCTGCGGCTTCTGGATATGTTCCACACCAACTCCCAGAATTTTCTGGCCGAGGAACTCCTTCCTCGGCTGCAGTCTCTGGTGGCCTCTCTGACCGACGGGCTCTGGACCGGATTGTGGGGCGTCCTGCTCTTTGCCAAGAATCTGATCATCGGCATCATCATCTCCGTCTATCTCATGGCCACCAAGGAGAAGAGCATGGCCCGCTGCTGCAAAGTCCTCTACAGCGTATGTCGGGAAAGCGATGCCCACCTCATCATGCGCGGCGCCCGCACCACCAACAAGATCTTCAGCGGCTTTGTCCGTGGGAAGCTGCTGGACTCCCTCATCATCGGCATCCTCTGCTTCTTCGGCTGCTCCATCCTGAAGATCCCTTATACGCCACTGGTCAGCGTGGTGGTGGGTGTCACCAACGTGATCCCCTTTTTCGGGCCCTTTCTCGGAGCCATTCCCAGTGCCTTCCTGATCCTACTGGTGGACCCCCTCAAGTGCCTTTACTTCGCCATCTTTGTTCTGCTGCTGCAGCAGCTGGACGGTAACGTCATCGGTCCGAAGATCCTGGGCGACTCCACCGGTATGTCCAGCTTCTGGGTGATCGTGGCCATTCTGGTCGGCGGCGGGTTCTTCGGCGTCACCGGGATGTTCCTGGGCGTCCCCGTGTTCGCCTGTGTACAGGCCCTCATCAAATTTCTGGTGGATCAGCGTCTGCGCAAGCGCAATATGCCGCTGGCGGCCAGCGCCTATGTCCACCGCGATCAGGAGGCCGCTGCGGCGGCCCATGGCCCGGAGCCCTCATCGCCGCCGGAGCCGCCCGCCGAAACCTCCAACGACGATCCCGCAAAATAACAGCGTCTGCAACGCCTTGAAGCTTCGGCTTCAAGGCGTTGTTTCTTTTCCCGGCCTCGCCCCGCCCTTTTCTTCCCTGTTCTTCCCACAGACGATGCACTCCAAATCTTCTCAAAACCACGCAAAGCGAAAGAGAAACCAACTGTGCAGCGGCGAAAAAGTGTGATATAATGCATTTTCACAAAAACAAAGGAGGGATGATCATGCTGGCGATCCTCACCAAAGCCATCTGTCTGATCCTCATCATCGTGTTGGGGTATGTTCTGAAAAAAGTCGGTGTGTTCAAAAAAGAGGACTTCCCTATTTTTTCCCATATTGTTCTGGACATCACACTGCCCGGCGCCATCATCACCAATTTCAGCACGTTTTCGTTTGATTTTTCCATGCTGTTCCTGGCGTTTTTGGCCCTGGGCTGTTGTATCCTGCTCTCCGCCGCCGGATGGTTTCTCTTCCGCCGCCGCAGCACCGAGGACGGCGCCTTCGCCATCATCAACTGCTCGGGCTACAACATCGGCTGCTTTACCATGCCCTACGTCCAGAGCTTCCTCGGCCCCACCGCCGTGGTGGCCGGGTACATCTTTGATGCAGGCAATGCCGTCGTTGCCAACGGCGGCGCCTACGGCGTTGCCTCTTCCCTGTCCAGCGGCGGGAAGATTTCCTTTCGCTTCGTTGGGCGCAAACTGCTGACCTCCGTCCCGTTCATGACCTACATCACCATGCTGCTGCTCTCCTCCCTGCACGTTTCCATCCCCTCCCCCGTGGTCACACTGGCCGGGATCGCCGGCAGCGCCAACAGCTTTATGGCCATGCTGATGCTGGGGGTGGGGTTCGAGCTGTCTCTGGAGCGCCGCTATCTGTCCAAAATCGGCAAGATCCTGCTGCTTCGCTACAGCCTATCCGCTGTTTTGGCACTGGTCTTCTACTTTTTCCTCCCCTTCCCTCTGGAGATCCGGCAGGTGCTGACGGCCATCGCCTTCGGCCCCATCTGCTCCGCCGCCGTCCCCTACACCGGCAAGCTGGGCGGAGATGTCGGACTGTCCGGCGCCATCAACTCGTGCAGCATCGTCATCAGCATCGTGCTCATTACCGCCTCACTGATGGTGATGGGGCTATAGCGCTGCCATCTCCCGTCTGGAACGCAGGCTGGCCGCTGTGCGTCACTCCCCCCCATTTGGAAATTCTTCCGGGAATATCCCTATATCGATTGCGGAAGGCTCCTTAGAGAGCCTTCCGTTTTTTTGCGCCTTTGCACCGAAAAGACGCTGCCGCAGCTGCCCGGCACAGCCGGTTTTCCGGCTGCGTGGCCCCGCAAGGCGGTATTGGATAAAATTTTTTCCATCCATGAAAATTCTCTGTCACCTTTTCCTATCCACGACGTCTATATAATAGGTCAAATAGAACAGGCGGTGTCATATGGTTTTTAGTAGTCTTCCCTTTCTCTATTGCTTCATGCCCCTCTTTTTCCTCGGGTACTATGCCGTCCCTGCCCGGATGCGCAACGGTATCCTGCTGCTGGGCAGTCTTTGTTTTTACGCCGTGGGCACATGGAAAACACCGGGGCATTTTTTTCTCTTTCTGCTCAGTATGTCCGTGGATTATTTCGTTGGACGGGGCATGGAACATTTTCCGCAGAAGAAAAAGGCCCTTCTCTGGTCTGGGATCCTCTTCCACGTTTTCTGTCTTGGTTTTTTCAAATATGTTTCGTTTGTGGTCGGAGAGCTCTCCGCTTTCTTTACCGGGCATGGACTGTCCCTGCACATCCTTCTCCCTATCGGCATTTCCTTCTACACGTTTCAAGGGCTGTCCTACGTGATCGATGTCTATCGGGGCACCGTGGCTCCGGAGAAGAATCCCGTGCATTTCTTTGTGTATCTGTCCATGTTTCCCCAGCTGATCGCAGGCCCCATCGTCACCTATCCCGAGGTCCGGCAGGAGCTGTCCCGACGGACCATCACCAAAAGCGACATCAGCCGTGGACTGGGCGTTTTTATCTTCGGTATGGGACTCAAGGTGCTCTTGGCCAATCCCATCGGCAAGCTGTGGGGTGATGTCACCGCCATCGGCTTTGAGAGCATCTCCACTCCTCTGGCCTGGATGGCCGCCGTGGCTTTTTCCCTGCAGCTCTTCTTTGACTTCTACGGCTACTCGCTCATGGCCATCGGTCTGGGGCAGATGCTGGGTTTCCGCCTGCCCACCAACTTCGACTTCCCCTATCTCGCCCGCTCCATGACGGAGTTCTGGCGGCGCTGGCACATCACACTGGGCAACTGGTTCCGGGAATACGTCTACGTCCCCTTAGGCGGCAACCGGAACGGGCGCAGCGCCACCATCCGCAATCTGCTCATCGTCTGGCTGCTGACCGGGATCTGGCACGGGGCCGGCTACAACTTTCTTTTATGGGGCTTCGTCCTCTTCCTGCTCATCGCTCTGGAAAAATACGGCTATGGCCAGCTGCTCCACCGCCGCCCCGTCCTCGGACACCTCTATATGGCGCTGCTGATCCCCCTGACGTGGGCCATCTTTGCCATCGATGACATGGGGCAGCTGGGTGTGTTTTTTTCCCGGCTCTTCCCCTTCTTCGGACAGGGGCCGTGGTCCTCATTCCGCTATGATTACCTCAAATACTGGCACCTCTACGCCCCCTTTTTCCTGGTGGGGTTCCTGTTCATCACCAGACTGCCTTACTGCTTGCTGCAGCGCATCCACTCCAAGGCCGCTTTGTGGCTGATCCGTCTGGCCATCTTGGCCTCGTGCACCTATTTCATGTATCGTGGGCTGAATGATCCCTTTTTGTATTTTCGTTTTTAAGGAGTTGCTACCATGAAAAATTTTCTCAACCGTTTTCTGTCCGCCGCCCTGCTGTTGCTGCTGGTCCTGTCCGTTGCCGGCTGTGGTCCCGCCGCCCCAGAAGCGCCCCCTGTACAGCCTGACACGCCCCCTGCCGTTCAGGATGAAACTCAACCGCCGGAAGACCCGCAGCCGGTCCAGCCCGTTCCGGAGCCTCCTGCGCCGTCAGAGCCGGTGGAACCGCTCAGCATGGATGACGCTCTCTTCATCGGCGACTCCCGTGTGACCGGGCTCATGGAGTACTCCGGCCTCAATGCCGACTTCTTTACCTGCGAGGGCATGAGCGTCTACAACATTCACGACAAGCCCCTTTCTGTCCCCAATGTGGGCAAAATGACGCTGACGGAATTGCTGTCCAACAAGTCTTATGGTAAAATCTATCTGATGCTGGGCATCAATGAATTGGGATATAATCTGGATCGGACCATCAACACATACAGTGAGCTGGTGAACACCGTGCGCCAAATGCAGCCCAACGCCACACTTTTTATCATGGCGAACCTTCACGTCACGGAGGCCATGTCCTCCTCCCACGACTATATCCACAATTCTACCATCGATGTCTTTAATCAGCGGCTTTTCCAGCTGACCGACGGGAAAACCATCTTCTATCTGGACGTTAACCCAGAGTTTGATGACGGGCACGGAAATCTGGCCCCGGAGTATACCTCGGATGGCGCTCACCCGTATGCCAAGCACTATATTCATTGGGGAGAGTGGATTGCCATGCAGTCCGCCGTTGTGATCAAGGAGGAATAGTTGTACGATGTCCTGTGACGAATTTTGCGAAAAGGTCCAGCTGTATCAGTCCACCATGTACGCCTTGGCCTTCTCCATGTTGCGCAATGATGAAGATGCGGCAGACGCCATCAGCGAGGCCATTGTCAAAGCTTACGGCAGCCTTTCACAGTTGAAGTCACCCCGCTCTTTTCGTGCCTGGCTTCTGAAAATTTTACGCAACACCTGCCTGGGAATGCTCCGCAGCCGGCCGCAGACCCTGGCACTGGAGGAAGATGCCGCCCTGCCCGAACCGACCGGTCGTGTGGATCTGTCCACCAAGCTGGTGCTCCGTGAGGCTGTGGAGCGGCTGCACCAGCCCTATCGGACCGTTGTCTTTCTCTTTTACTATGAGGGGCTGTCTATTTTGGAAATCTCCCAAATCACCGGAAGCTCCGTCCTTGCGGTGCGAAAGCAGCTCTCCCGGGCAAGAGAGATGCTGCAAAAGTCTTTAAAGAAGGAGGATTTTTTCTGATGAATCAACTTGATCGAACGCTGCATCACATGGCAGACAAAGAAAAAATCGAAATGCCCGATTCGGTCCAACAACGGATCGCCGCAACGCTTGCCTCCCTGCCCCGCACACAAACCGCCTCCGTCAAGCGAGTCCTCGTGCGCAGCCGTCTGGCTCTGGCTGCGGCCTGCCTCGCCGTTTTCCTGCTCTTCATTATGCCGAACGTCAGCGTGGCGTATGCCCAGTCCATGGAAAAGATTCCCATCATCGGCGATCTCATCCGGGTCGTCACGATCCGCAATTATTTTTACACCGACCCCACCCACGAAATGAACGTGGAGGTCCCCAACATCGCCGACGCATCCGACAACAGCGCCGCTGACCGGATCAATCAGGATGTCGACGCCCTCACGCAGCAGCTGGTGGACCAGTTTTACAGCGAGATGGAGGGCATCGGCGCCCAGGGCCACGGCTCCCTCTTTACCGACTATATGGTGCAGACCAACACCCCCCGTTGGTTCACCCTGAAGCTCTCCGTACACATCACCGCCGGCAGCGGTTTCAGCTATTTCAAATACTATCACATTGACCGCACCACCGGCCGCACGGTTAAACTGGCTGATCTGTTCACCACGCCCGATTTCAACAAGGTCATTGTGGAAAATATCAAAGAGCAGATGCGCCAGCGCATGGCCGACGACGAAAACGTCAGCTACTTCATCAAAACCGCCGGGTTTGGCTTCGACTTTGCCAATGTGGACCCGGCACACAACTTCTACTTCAACGACGAGGGCGATCTGGTCATCCCCTTCGACAAGTACGAAGTGGCTCCCGGCTCCATGGGCTGTCCGGAATTTACCATTCCCAAGGACGTGATCGCCCCGATCCTCAAAGATGAATTTCAAAATATTCTGCCCTGACCTCCGGCCGCCCTCTTGGCCGGACACAACGGAAAAGTCCGCCGGATCCTCTGATCCGGCGGACTTTTTGCCGATCTCACTTTTTTGTTGACAGAACCGTTGGCTTATGCTATTCTTTATGACAATGATAGTTGTCATTTTGACAAAGAAAGGCGTCATTGCGAAGGAGGAAGTCTATGCCCTTAGAAAACCACCTCAAAGAATATCGTGCCCGTCTGGGTGTAAATCAGCAGGAAATGGGCCGTTTGGCCGGCGTTTCCCGCCAGACCATCAGCCAAATCGAGCGAGGCGACTACTCGCCCTCGGTCACACTGGCCCTCAAGCTGGCGAAACTGTGCAGCACAACTGTCGAACATCTATTTGTCTATAAGGAGGACACCGATCATGAAACAGATGCCTGAAAAAAACGATAACCAAAAAGCTTTTCCGAAATTTATCCTGACTCTGCTCCTGTGCGCTCTGCTGGGTGGTGTTCTTGGCTTTGCCACGGGTCTTTTCGGAAGTACCGCTCTGCCGGAAACCATCGCAGACAAACTCTATGAGCTGCTTGCCGCCGTGCTGCCCTGGTCCATCTGGGTCAGCAGTGCACTGCTGCTGGGCGGCAGCGCCCTGCAATGCCGCAAGGCCTACACGCTGTTCGCCGGTTGGGACGGCGAGGATGAGGCGCACATCGAGCGCGCAGAGAGCGCCATCAACCGAGTCTCCCTGCTCCTGAATATCGCCATGATCCTCAGCTTTTTCTTTTTTGGTGCCGGGGTCCAGCCGCAGCTGGCTCCCTCCCACTTCCTTCTTTTCCTGCTGTCCTTTCTTCTTACGATGGCAGGACAGATTTTCCTGAGCCAAAAAATCGTGGATCTGGCAAAAAAAATCAATCCGGAGAAGCAAGGCAGTGTCTATGACATGAAATTCCAGAAAACATGGCTGGACAGCTGCGACGAAAATGAACAGCGCCAGATCGGGCAGGCCTCCCTCAAAGCCTTTCAATCGGTCAACTACGCCTGTCTGGGCCTGTGGATAGTACTGATTGTCCTGAGCATGACCGGCAATATCGGCGTGCTGCCCATCCTTACGGTCACTCTGCTCTGGGGTGTCAATATGGTGTCCTACCTGGTAGAGGCCATCCGCATGGGCCGCCGATCCTGAGCCTTGCGCCAAGGCCGGTCACAACGACCACCGCCCCCACCGGACAGCCCCATTGTCCTGACCGGAAACAGCCCCGATACCCTTCCCTCTGCCGCCGGAAACAGCGGCAGAGGTTTTTTTCTACAGAAACCTCCGCCGCAGGCCGCTGGCTGTCGGCGGCAGCACCGACCGAAAAAAGAGCGGCGCAGCCTGATGCTGCACCGCTCTATCGTTTGGAAAAGCCTGTTTTTGCTCCGGTGTCCGTGCATATGCCGACGGCAGCCGACCCAGTCCTCCTGTGTTCTCTGGCGCTCTCTTGCGGCTGTCACCGGCCCGGCCCTTCACAAGCGGCGCTTCAGCGCACACACATCTCCTCGTCCGTCTCCCGCCGCTTGGTGCTTCTCTTCCAAGGGGACGGAAGCCACTTGGCAACCGGGAGATCCACGGCACACACCATCTTGAAAATCCACACAAACCCCAGCATCACCAAAATCGGGATGAGACAGCAGGTGACGATCATCACTGCCAGTGCCTCAAAGAGATGGCTGACCGTATTCTCCGCCGTTTTCAGCCACTGGGACAAGGTGGTTTTCACCGTGTCTCCGATATGGATCGTCCAGTCCTTCATGGTCTGGAACCATGATTTCTCCTCGCTTCCCTCCGGCATCTGCTGTGTGATCTCTTCCATGTCCTCCGACAGATCTTTCGCTGAGTCGATGGTAGCCTGAATGGACGCCTCATACGTCTGCTCAATCAGGTCTGACACTTTCACACCCGCCGGAATCAGCAGGAAAATCGCCAGAGAAAATACCACCAATTTGCGGGCAAGGCGCACAAAGCCCTCTTTAGCGACCACCGCATACGCCGCATAAAGCGCACACGCCAAGGGGATCAGCACCTTAAAGGCCGCATAGCCCGTAATGGTCAGGAGATACTTCTCCAAGTAAAGTGCGCACAGCACGATCAGAAAGCCGGAGCTGACATCCGCCAGCTTCTCCGCAATCGGCGTGCCCACGTCCCCGGGCAGCAGCGTGACCAGTGCCGAGGCCGCCGTGGAGGCGGTGGTCAGCTCCAAGACCGTCTTTTCTTTTTCTTCCAAGGACGCAATAGACTCCCTGTGGAAATCCGGGGAACTGGCCCAGTGTGCCAATGGAAAAAAGGAGATGATCCCCACCATAATGGGCACCAACAGCAGCAGGAGCCCTCGTTGCTCTTTCAAAAATTTCATACGTTATTTCTCCCCACACCTGCCGCACACAGCCGACATGGCGCTGCTTGGCCCTCGGCTCCGGACACGGCGGTTTCATCTCTTTCTTGGTTTTCGCTTCCGGGATTAGTATAGCAACATTCGCCCTACATTGCAATGCTTCCCGCCGGAGCGGCATCTGCAGCGGTAAGCGCTCCGCCGCCAGCGCCGGTTCTCCCTACTGCAGTTCTTCAAAGATGGCCTCATACTCCTGGGAAAAAATGCTGTCCTTATTCCAGATAAAGGAAAAATTATGCCGCAACATAAAATCGTCCAAGGGGATCTGCTGCAGGGTTCCCGCCCGGATCTCCTGCTCCACCGCCGCCTTAAAAAGGAACGAAATGCCGCAGTCCTGCCGCAGCAGCGAAACGATGGTGTGGATGTTCTCCACCTCTACGATATGGGCAAATTGGAGGATCGACAAATTCTTCAGCGCCAAGGCACGGGACAAAATCGCCCGGGTACCGGAGCCCGGCTCCCGTGTGATCAACCGCTCCGCCGTCAGGTCTTTCAGACAGTGTACGGGGGCGGCAAACCGATGCTGTGCGGAGGCCACCGCCACATATTCCTCCGTCCGATAGATCCTCGTCTGGTAGTTTTCCTCCTTAAAATACCCCTCCACAATGGCGAAGTCGATGTTGCCCTCATAGAGATCCGACAGCAGACTCTGGGTATTTCCATACCGGATATGAAAATCGGTGTCCGGCCGTGCCTTGATAAAGCGGGCCAGCGGCGATAGGATCGCATACTCACCGATGGTCATGGTCACGCCGAAGGTAAGGACTTTCTTGCCGGACAGGCTCTCTTTCATCCGCTTTTTCATGGTCTTTTCATCGTTCCGCATAGATTCCAGCGCCGCACGGAGCAGTTCGCCCGCCGGCGAGAGGGTCAGATTCTTTCTCTCCCGAATAAAGAGCGGTGCGTCATATTGCGTTTCCAAGTATTTGATGTGCTGAGAGATGGCCGGCTGGGTCAGATTCAGCGCTTCCGCCGCCCGTGTAAAATTCATATATTTGCACACCGTCAAAAAGGTTTCCATTCGAAAATCAAGCATGATGTCCTCCCTGTCATTTATGAAGCTGCCCTGCATACGCTCAATCTAATGATAACAGTTTTTTATACTAATATCAATTATCATAATTTTACAAAATGATTTGACCGGTGTATCATAAAGACAACGAAAGGCTCGAATCACTAAGGAGGTACAACCCATGTATGATGTCATGATTATTGGTGCCGGTCCTGCCGGTATCAGCGCCGGGATCTATGCGGTCAGCCGCGGTCAGAAAACCCTTCTGCTGGAAAAAAATGAAGTCGGCGGTTTGATTGGAAAGGTCTCCACCGTTACGCATTACGCCTCGGTGGCAGCCGGCGAAAGCGGAAAGAGCTTTGCCGAGAAGCTGAAAAAGCAGGCGGAAGCTGCCGGTGTCGATATTGTTCAAGCTGAGGTCACCGGTGTGGATTTGGTGGGAGACACCAAGGAAGTCCGTACCGATCACGGAACATTTCAGAGCCGTACGGTGATTTTGGCCAACGGCACCTCCCCCAGAAAGCTGAACATTCCTGGTGCGCAGGAGCTGGCGGGAAAAGGCATGGCTATGAATGCCGCCCGTGATGGCGCCCGTTATCAGGGCAAGCACGTCTATGTGGTGGGCGGCGCCGACGGCGCCGTGAAGGAGGCTTTATATCTGTCCCAATATGCTGCGGCTGTGACGATCATCCACTTTGAAGAGCAGCTGGGCTGCATCGCAGAATTTCAGGAAAAAGTACGCAGCACGGCCAACATCACGCTGCACCTGAACGCACGACTGCACGCTGTATACGGTGTGGATCAGGTGGAGTCTCTGGAGATCTCCGATGAGAAAACCGGCGCCATCAAAACCATTGACGACCCCGGCTGCGGGATCTTCGTCTATGCCGGTACCGTTCCCAACACGGAGCTCTACACGCAGCTGGAGCTGCAGGAGGGCTTCATTCCGGTCAACGAAAAAATGGAGACGGCGCTGCCCGGCGTCTATGCCGCCGGCGACATTCGGGTCAAGCAGGTCCGTCAGGTCTCCACGGCCGTGGCTGACGGCACCATCGCCGCCATCAACGCAGCAGCCCGCTGATCCGGGCGGCATCCAAGGCCCGGCATCTTACCTTGTCAGGAGCGATTGTTTGGCAGACCGTGTTCAAAACTCGCTTTCTCTTTGCCATCTTCCTTTCACAACACACGTGACGCCAGACCATCTGCCTGTGGCGGCAGCCGTTCTCTCCGGCTGCCGCCTTTTTACACCCCTTTGGCGGGATCTGGATTTGTCCGCCCGGTCGCATGATTCAAAATAGAGGGCTTCCTATGATCGGGGATGATTGGAGAAAAAGTAAGAGCATCTGCCATGAGGACAACCGTAGTCCGTAAAATCTGTACCGCCAAACAAAGAAACGGAAAAGAGTGCCGGAGAAAAGCGAAGCGCTTTTCTTCGGCACTTTCTGCTGCTTTCTCCGTATGGGACCGGGTGTGGGGAAAACGACCGCTGATCCATGTTTCCGCATGGGGTACAGCCGCCCCACTCGCTTTTCGAAAGAAAGACTGCATGTTCAAGGTATTCTGGTTTTCATAGCAGCAGGCAAACAGTCGCCCTCACAAACGGCACTCTCCGGCTACTGCTGATTCCTTTCTTTGTGAAAGCTTGCGATATTCAGAGGGATTTAATCCCGTGCTGCTTCTAAAATCCCTGGAAAAGCGGCCTGCATTGCTGTAGCCAACCGTTACGGCGATTTGTTCAATCGGAAAATCTGTGGTAGCAAGCAGGTTTTCCCCCTGGCTTAATCGGCGCTGACGAATATACTCGGTGATCGTACATCCATATACCTGATGAAAAGACTTTTTCAGCTTTGTGGTTCCCATACAGGCTATTTTTGCAAGCTGCTCCAACAATATCGTGCGGTTGTAATGATCATTCATATAAGCGGCAATATTGCCAAGGGCCTCTCTGTCCTCCTGACTGACAGGAAGGGGCTCTTGCTTGGGATGTGTTTGGGTATGCTGTATCATCAAGGCAACCGCCTCAGATACTTTACTGCGATAAAACAGTCTGGCGGCCATGCCTTCTCCTCGATAGCTTTGTATCTGCCGCAATAAGGTTACCATTTCAGGAAAATCATTTGTCTGGTCAATCTCCTGAAAGGCCGCATAGGGGTTTTGATACTCCATAGGAAAGACTTTCTTCAAATACTGCTGATAATAGGCAGGAAAAATTTCAATGCTTACCGATTTGATCGGCACATTTTTATGATACAGGGTTTTGCACGGATGCCGATTTCCAAAAAAGGTTTTGACACAGCCGGCGGTTAGTCTGCGATAGGGCATAAATTCTTCGCCGGATACCGATTCACAATAGACAATGCTAAGACTGTCAGGCCAATTCAGAGCCTGCGGATCAAAAAGCTGATCCTTCTTAAAGAAAAAATTCTGTATTTTAATATTGAAAAGGTCATCTTCGCTGTATAACCAAAAGAAGCCCTCGCATATGTCCTGTTTTACAGCCAGACATTGCCCTGCGGGAGAAAACTCTTTTGGCGTGGGGATGGGATAAAATTTGCAGCACTGTAAAAGTTCCTCCTCATAATTCAAAATAACACACCTGCTTTCAGACACATCAGACGCTTTTTCAGACAGATAAGGCAGAATGGCCTCCCGTTGATTGAAAAGCGTTCTAAATTGTGTACTATATAGAATCGTGAGTTAGTTGCGACTAACTTGTAGACTATCACAGATCAACGTGAAAGTCAAACAGTACTGATATACCACAGGAGGAACCATTCGATGAATCAAACGAAAAAGGGACTGTCTGCAAAAGATTTGATTGTTACAGGCGTATTCACCGCACTCATTTTCGGGTGCATCATGCTCGGCGGCGGCTTTTTTGCAGCAGCCCCTGCGCTGACCTTTTATTTTCCGGTGGGTGCTTCACTGCTTGCCGGCCCTGTCTATCTTTTGATGATCGCCAAGGTGAAGAAGTTCGGACCTGTCACCATTGCCGGTGTGATTATGGCTCTGTTCACCTTTATGACCGGAATGCACCCCTGCATGAGTCTTGGTTATCTTGCCGGCGGCATACTGGCGGATCTGACAGCAATGCTGGGAAAGCACAGCAGCAGCAAAATGAACATTCTTTCCTACATCATATTTAGTCTGGGGAATACCGGTTCCTATCTGGCTTACTTTATTGCTCCTGAATCCTGGGTGCGTTTTATGCTGGAAGGAGAGCGGGCAACGCAGGATTATGTGGACCTTATGAGTGAAAGTGCCAACACCTTCGTTTTGGTCACCATGCTGGCCGGTACGGTTCTGGTAGCTGCACTGAGTGCCTTTGTGGGGAGCAAGCTTCTGAAAAAGCAGTTTGAAAAAGCCGGTATTGTCAAATGAAACGGCGGGCCAGAAACGAATCGCGCTTTGACTCCCGCTGCAAAATCATTTTGCTGATCCTCACGGTTTTCACGGCTACACAGGCGCCTTCCCTCTCTTTTTTGTGTGGCCTTATGCTGTTGATTGCCCTGTTTTCTCTTTTTTGCGGAAAAGGCAAAGCAGCGTGCGTCAATTTGCTTGTGTTTACGGCGCTTTATGCCATCCGGACACTGGCGCTCCAAATGAGACCGGGCGGCCTACAAACCATGATTCTGTCTTGGCTGAGCCTGATGTATCAGGTATATCCCTGCGGCTTTATGGCAGGAATCATCTTGTCCACCACCAAAATCAATGAATTTTTGACTGCCATGACAAAGGCACATGTTTCCCCCCAAATAACCATTCCAATGGCTGTCATGCTACGGTATCTGCCCACCATTCGGGAAGATTGGCATTTTATCAAAGATGCCATGCGTATGCGCAGCATTTCTCCGACTCTCTGGGGATTCCTGACAAAGCCGGCTCTGACGGTGGAGTGTCTCTATACTCCCCTTCTGATTTCCGCCTCCCGTGCGGCAGATGAACTGACTATTGCCGCAGTGACACGAGGCGTGGAATCGCCCAACCGGCGGAGCTGTCTTGTGCAGGTTCATTGTACGATCCGGGATTATATGGCAATATTGATCTTCGCGACTTATTTTATTGCCATGAAGTTTGGAGGCACAGCATGATTCAGTTTAAAGATGTTTCCTTCTCCTATTCGGACGAGACCGCCATGCATAACGGGGTGCAAAACATCAATCTCACGATCCGGAAAGGCGAATGTGTCCTGCTCTGCGGCTCCAGCGGCTGTGGAAAAACCACCTTGCTGAAGTTGATGAACGGACTCATCCCTCACTATTTTCAAGGCAGACTCTCCGGCTCTGTATATATCGAAGGGCATAAAACAGCAGACACACCCATGCACGCCCTGTCTAAATTTGTGGGTACCGTATTCCAAAATCCCAAAACACAGTTTTTCAACGTGGATGTGGACAGCGAAATCGTTTTCGGTGCGGAAAATCACGGCGTTTTGCAAAGTACATTAAAAAGTAGATTCGATCAGACGCTTCATACGCTTCATTTGGAGGACCTGCAGGGACGCAATATCTTTGAGCTTTCCGGAGGCGAAAAGCAAAAGGTTGCTTTTGCCTCTGTGTACCATATGAATCCTGACATCTATCTTCTGGACGAGCCATCTTCAAATCTGGATGCTGCGGCGATCAAAGATTTGAGGGCCTATTTGTATCAACTGAAATCCGAAGGAAAAACCGTAGTAATTGCAGAGCATCGTCTTTATTACTGCTGGGATTTTGCAGACCGTATTCTCTATCTCAACAACGGGAGAATCGAAAATGTTTTTTCATCAGATGCCTTCCAATCACTTTCCAACGTGCAGCGCATCAAAATGGGCCTTCGCACCATCCACCTGGAGGACGTTCTTCCTCCGGAGCGTGACATATCTTATGAAAAAAACTTGCTGCAAGTGAAGCAGCTGACCGTCAGCAGAAAAAAGCAATCGATTCTAACGGATATCTCCTTTTCTGCCGGAATCGGAGAAATTATCGGCGTGACCGGAAAGAACGGTACCGGAAAAACCACACTGCTGCGAACACTTTGCGGTCTTCACACGGAATATACAGGGACTCTTTTATGGAACGCTCAGCCCTTCAAGGATAAACAGCGATGCAAACGATCCTACATGGTCATGCAGGATGTGAACTACCAGCTGTTCGCAGAAAGCGTAGAAGCGGAATGCGGCTTCGGCCTTCCAAATGCAGATCAGCAGCGGATCGAACAAACCTTGTGCAAGCTGGAATTGGATCAGCTGAAGGACCGGCATCCAAATACACTGTCAGGCGGACAAAAACAGCGCTTGGCCGTCGCAGTCAGTATGGTTTGCGAGAAGGAGGTGCTTGTATTTGATGAGCCAACCTCCGGCCTTGATTATAAAAGTATGGAGCAAGTGAGCGGGCTGCTGCAAATGCTGGCACAGCATGCAGTGATCTTTGTGGTAACGCATGATTATGAATTCCTGTGTAAAACCTGTACCCGGATGATTCAGCTGGAGGACGGAGCGATCTCCATGGATCTTCCTGTTTGCCAAGAAACGGAGGCCCAGCTGCGCAAAGGAATCCTGCTGTAAACGAGAGGTATTATGATGAAACAAAAAAACGAAAATCCCATCGGATTGCTCCTTTCCTGGGCCGGAAAGGACAAGCGATATTTAGTGGCATCTGTGCTTTGTGCTTTTGTCAGCGGTCTATTTGTTATTGGCTCTTATATGGGTATTTATCATTTGATGGATGCGGTTTTGTCTAAGACGATCACCCTACAGATACTATCGCAGAATATATGGCTGATTGCCGTGACAACTGTGCTTCGTATGATCACAATGGCGGCCTCCGGTGTACTTTCTCACAAAGGGGCCTATGGTGCCCTGTTTCGGGTCCGCTGCATGATCACCCAGCATCTGGCCAAGGTACCACTGGGTGCGTTGAACGAAAAAAGCACCGGTCAGATGAAAACCGTGCTCAATGAGGATATTGAAAAGCTGGAACTTTGCCTTGCTCACAACATCCCTGAGCTTGTAGCCTATCTGACAGGGCCTGTGGTGATTTTCTCTTATTTACTCACAATAAATGTGCCACTTGCCTTCATTTCATTGATTCCCCTGCCGTTGGCGGCCATGGTGATGATGCAGCTTTTCAAGGGGATGATGGGATCCATGGACACCATGAATCGTTCTCTGGGCAGCTTTAATTCCGTGATGATTGAATATGTGCGGGGGATGCGGCTCATTAAAGCCTTTCATATGGGTACCACGTCCTTTGAAAGATTTTCCTCCGCGATCCATGAAGAAAACCGGGTGTGGAATACGCTTTCTCGCAAAATGGGTCCTCCCTTTGCCGTTTTCACGATCCTGTTGGAAAGCGGCATGGTTTTGCTTGTTCCCATTGGAGGCTTGCTTTTCTTAAAAGGATCCGTCTCGGCCAGCGTATTTCTGATGTTTGCCTATGTGGGCTCACTTTACCTGACTGAGCTAATTCCCCTGCAGCAGCTGGGCACTACCTTTGCTGAAGCTTTGAACGGCGTACAGAAAACAAAAGAGATATTGGATTTGCCTGTGTGTGAAGGCAGCGAAAATTTTCCTCAGCAGTACGATGTGACGCTTTCCCATGTGGGCTTTTCCTATGATGGAAAAACTGAGGTATTGCAGAATTGCAATCTCTCGGTCAAGCAGGGCGAGAAAATTGCATTGATCGGGGCCTCCGGTGCCGGAAAAAGCACGATCGTGCAGCTGATTTCCCGCTTTTATGACGTACAAAAAGGTGCCGTTCTCATTGGCGGCACAGATGTGAGGGATATTTGCTATGAGGAAATTCTTGCGCACATCTCCATCGTGTTTCAAAAAACCTTTCTGACCAGAGATTCCGTGCTGGAAAACATCCGCATGGGGTCGGACGCCTCCTTGGAGGAGGTACGGCAGGCAGCAAGGCGGGCCCAGATCGACGATTTTATCATGTCCCTTCCCGATGGCTATGATACCAAGGTGGGCAGCTTCGGATCTCGCTTTTCAGGCGGGGAACGGCAGCGCATTGCCATTGCACGAGCCATTTTGAAAGATGCGCCCATTTTGATTTTAGACGAGGCAACCTCGGCAGCCGACCCTGAAAACCAGGTGGAAATCGACAGAGCGATTGAGGAGCTGTGCAAAGACAAGACGGTATTCATCGTAGCACACCGACTGGGGGCGGTCAAGCTGTGTGACCGGATCGCAGTGGTGGAGCAGCAAACCATCACCCATGTGGGTACTCATAGCGAGGTATTAGAAAAAAGTGATTACTACCGCAGGGCGTGGCAAAATTATCAATCAGCACGTTCCATGGTATATGGCTGTAAGGAGGCAGAGCGATGAAGCATCCTTTTCAAAGACCATCCAACTTTCGCACAGGTATTGTTTTAACTGTGGCGGAAGGCTTGCTTTCAGGCTGCAGCTATATGGCGCTCTATATGGTTCTGACTATGCTGGATAGCGCAGCCGTTACAAGCGCACAGGTGCTGACGACAACCGGCATTTTGCTGGGCGTTTTACTCATCCGGATCATCCTTTATTCGATCGGGTACACCCAAAGTCAGATCGGCGGTGCAGAGGTTTCTAAAAATATCCGGTTGTTTCTTGCGGACAAATTGAAGCAGATCCCCCTGTCCCGCTTTACCAAAGGGCAGGTCGGTTTTTATGTAAATGTCATGACCAGCGATGTAAACAGCTATGAGCTGATTTTGACCCATAAGGCCGGCAGCCTTGCAAAAAACATCACGCTGTCTGTGCTGCTTCTGGTGTTTGTCACTGTGCTGTACCGTCCTGCTGGGCTGATCCTGCTGTGTGCAGCACTGCTTCTCATTCCCGAAATGTGGCTCTCTTTTGGCATCGTGAAAAAATACGGCACCCATAAAAACAAGGTGGCCGCAGAAACGGTCAGCAGCATTGTAGAATATATCGACGGCATTCAGACTTTCCGTTCGTATGGTGCAGGCGGCACAAAAAATCAAGCAACGACCAATGCGATGCGTGAATTCAGCAACGTGAACTATGCCTTTGAAGCGCATGCAATCCCCATTAACTTTGGCTTTAATATGATCAACTGGCTGATGGTGCCTGTTGTCATGTATGTGGGAGTTGCTCCCTGGCAGTCTGGTGTCCTATCAAATATTGATTTTCTGCTGCTGTGTATGCTTCCCATGGTTTTTGCCAAGCTGATCACAGCCATTTCTATTGATTTATTCAGCTACAAAAACCTGCGAATTTCTCAAAATAACATTGAAAAGGTTATGAATGAGCCTACAGAACAGGGCAGTGCAATCCAGTTCCCCCAAAACGACCATGAAATATGTTTTGAGCATGTTGCATTTTCCTATATAAAAGGAGAGCCGGTACTTACAGATGTGAGTTTTACAGCGCCAAATGGCAAATTGACTGCGATCGTAGGAGACTCAGGCTCAGGTAAGTCTACGATTCTGAATCTGGTTTCTAAGTTTTACGAGGCCGACAGCGGCAGTATTACTATGGGCGGTCAATCTCTTCAGGAGGCTTGTGCAGAAAAGGTGCTGGAACAGATCTCCATGGTGGATCAGGATGTATTCCTTTTCGATGATACCGTGCGGGAAAACATTCGCCATGCTTGTCCTGCTGCAACGAATGAAGAAATTGAAAACGCCTGTCAGCTGGCCGGCTGTCATGAATTTGTCAGTCAGATGTCACAAGGCTATGATACACCTATTGGTGAAAATGGAAACTGCCTTTCCGGCGGAGAACGCCAGAGACTGTCCATTGCAAGGGCCATCATAAAAAACAGTCCTGTTATCCTTTTGGATGAAGCCACGTCCTCTTTGGACATTGAAAATGAGTTGGCCGTGCGAACAGCCATCGCAAATTTATTGAAACAGAAGAAAACGGTCATTATGATTGCACACACCTTGTCAGTCATTCGCAATGCGGATAAGATTCTGGTGCTCTCTGGCGGCAGAATTGCGGAGGAGGGCAAACACGAAGCATTACTTGCACAAAATGGCAAATATGCTGCCATGTGGCAGGCAGAGCAAAGTCTTTCACAATCGATGGACTAGTATGTATAAGCGATATTGAGATGCATATTGTAATGAAAAAACAGTTCCACGGTTCGGCTCACGGAGGAGATCTGGGAAATAGGTAAACGCAAGTGCCATGAGGAGACCCATAGACTATAAAATCTGTACCGCCAAACAAAGAAAAGAAAAAGAGTGCCGGAGAAAAGCGAAACGCTTCTCTCCGGCACTTTCTGCTATTTTCCCCGTATGGGTCAGGGTGTGGGTCAAAAAGAACGAGCCTTTTGACAGTACAACTTTTCTGGGTAATTTATCGCCGGACACAAAGAAAACCACTCTGAAAGCAGAACTTTCAGAGTGGTTCATGGAGCTGCTATCCAGATTTGAACTGGAGACCTCATCCTTACCAAGGATGCGCTCTACCGACTGAGCTATAGCAGCATATGGCGACCAAGAAGGGGCTCGAACCCTCGACCTCCAGCGTGACAGGCTGGCGTTCTAACCAACTGAACTACTTGGCCATACAGCTTCAAAGATCTTAACGAACTCGAGCTAATTTATGATATCATAAAAACCACTGGATGTCAACATAAATTTACAAATTTTTGCTGCATTTTTCAGTTGTTCGTACTGACCTAATTATAGTACTATAGGCCCCCGCTTTTGTCAAGTATTTTCTTCACAAATCTTCATGCGGCCATCAGTCTCTCAGCCCCATCCATTTACCCCGTCTATCATGCGCTCTATCCCACTTACAATCAGAGAGACATCCTCCCCTTTCCTTCTTCCATACGGCCGTTCACAGTGCATTTAGCGCCCTTGCAGAGCCTATCCCACTCCATGGCATGTCTAACAACCACACATGGCACATGGTAGCCACGAAGCAACAAGCTGCAGCGCTCTCATATGATACATGCGCATGACTTTTCCCGCATCGTAAATAGGGAAGGCGCCCATCAACTACCATGGCGGCAGTAACCGTTCTTCTGTGAAAAATGCTTTGCAGTCCGCTTCTGTGTCACGGAATCCACGTGCCTGCGTGCCCGGCTGTTCGATTTGACCATTGCTCTCGCAACGCATTCGCTTGCAATTTGCGGCTGCCGGTGCGGGACATATGCAATAAGGCGGCTCAATCCCATCGATAGATCATACACAACATCCCCGGATTGCTATGGAGGTTTATTCAGCATTATACGCATCCGGTAAACGGCTCATTGACGCCTGATCGACTTTGTTTTATTGATCGCGGTATCTTTTTTCTCATGCGCAGCTCGCTGTGTGGTTCTTCCCCGCTTCAAAGGCGTATTGAAGAAGAAAAAAATAAAGAGCCACTTTCGTGACTCTTTATCATGGCAGGGGCAGAAAGATTCGAACTCTCGACACGCGGTTTTGGAGACCGCTGCTCTACCAGCTGAGCTATACCCCTATATGGTGGGCCTTCGGGGACTCGAACCCGGGACCGGACGGTTATGAGCCGTCTGCTCTAACCAACTGAGCTAAAGGCCCTTATTTTCGATTCTCTCGCAGGCTTGTAAAAGATGTGCCGCCGCTATTCGGCGGCGGCACATCCGTACTGGCTCCCCCTGTTGGGCTCGAACCAACAACCCTTCGGTTAACAGCCGAATGCTCTACCATTGAGCTAAGGAGGAGTGTTGGCGCTACCTATCTTCCCGGGCCGTCTCCAGCCAAGTATTGTGGGCAGAAG
>JAHHSI010000009.1 GCA_020025275.1 Oscillospiraceae bacterium
GGAAGCATACCACAGTTCCGGGACGAGCTGCCCAAAAACGATAGACAAAAGCGGAAAAGCTACCATATTCGCAATCATAGCCAATCGACCGGTTTTAACGATATACGGCCAGTTGCTGTTATTGAAATGCAGACCGGGAATATTCATTCGGATGACTCCATCATGGACACCTGAAATTTTATTTGGGTCATAATAGGCGGGTAGCTTCAGCTGTACGAAAAAACAGAAATAGGCGCCAAACAGTGTAGTAAGTACTGCGTTGACTATAACAGCTTCCGTCAGATGGCCTCTCTGCCAGAGCAGAAACAGAAATACTGCATCCGCCAAACAGACAAATACAAACACAGCTCCCCAAAATCTTTTTTCCTGCCATGCTCGCGCGGGAGCAGCTTCGGTGTAGGTGATGACTGTTTTTACGATATTCTCAACCTTTTCAGGCGGCATGGCCTGCTTTTCTATGCGTTCCCCGGTGAGCAACTCTGTTACTGTGACGCCAAGAATATTCGCAAGAGGAATCAGCAGAGCTGTATCAGGAATGGTTGTTCCCGTTTCCCATTTGCTGACTGCTTTATCAGAAATCAGGAGTTGTTCTGCCAGTTCCTTCTGTGTATACCCCATTTCCTTACGGAGCTGGGCCACAAATGCTCCGAATTTTACTTTGTCAAGTTTGTACATTTTTTCGCCTCCTGTCCACATTATAGTTTTCAGGCAGTACTTTGGCAACCGCCTGTTAAGAGAGTTCACGTTTTGAACGGTAGTGCTACAGGAGAATCGACGAAAAGGATGGTTAAACACATTATTTTTCAGCATAGGTCGTTCCTGTGAAAGCCATCTATACCATCCTCACCATAAAAAGGAGCCCGACCAACCGCATTTGGTTGGTCGGGCTCCTTTTCCGCATCGGACTTACCTCCGGTTCACTTTGTGTCCCTATGGAAGTTCACCCTTCCCGGACAGCTCTTTTGCAATACGGATCAGAATTCCCGTTTCTGGTATAACGCAATGGATAGGCGCCAGGAGAGGGCATAGAGGCCCACCGTCACCACGGCCAGCAGCGCCGCCAGCCCGCTGTGGGGCAGGATCATCTCTTTCTGCCGCAATATCATGACACCGGCCAAGCTCAGAGCACACATCACCCCTACCATGCCATAATAGGCATTTTGTGTTCCCAATTTGAAGATCAGCGGCAGCGTTATGGACATGACCAATCCCGATAAAAAAAACAGCAGCACCAGCAGTGTCAGATAGGTATCCCAGTGAAACGAACCGGAGCGGATCATCCGCACAGCCTGCACTGCGCCGGTCAGCACCAGCATGATCCCCTGCAGGAGCATCCCCACCAGATATTTTGACGAAACCAACTGCGCTCGTCTATAGGGCAATCCTCCGCAGAACTGCTCCCACCGGCTGCGCTCATCGTAGGTCAGCAGTGTCACCGGCATCCATGTGGCAAACAAACTCGGATACACAATAAAAAAGAGGTTGTCATTGCCCACCAGCGCGAGTCCCAAAAACGCAAAGGAAATAAGTATGTAGGCCCGGCAGTATTTATTGACCAGATACAGTTCCTTCAGCAAAAGTCCTTTCATCTCAGCACTCCCCCTTTACCATAAAAACAAACAGTTCTTCCAGTGTGACGGGGCTGACCGGAACACTGCCGGGCACTTTGCTCCGCAGCACCAGCGCCTCCACTCCATAAGGCGAGTCTTTCCGGTAGCGGACCGCCGTGGGGTCCAATGCCGAAAGCTGCTCTTGCGTACAGCGGATCAGGCCGTACTCACCCAACAGCTGATCCTTTTCCTCGCACAGCAGCAGCTTGCCGTGGTGGAGGAAGGCAATGTAGTCGCACAGCTTTTCCAGATCGCTGACAATGTGGGAGGAGATCAGGATGGAGTGATCCTCGTCCCGTGTGAAGTCGTGAAGGAGCCCCACCACCTCGTCCCGCACCACCGGGTCAAGGCCGCTGGTGGCTTCATCCAGCAGCAAAAGCTTGCTGTTGTGCGAAAGAGCAATGGCAAGGCCCAGCTTCATTTTCATCCCACGGGAATAGTCGCCAAATGGTTTCTTCTCCGGCAGGGACAGCCGGCGCACCAGCGATGAAAACATCTCCTCATCCCAGTTTTGGTAGGTGTATTTCATGATTTTCCCCACTTGCGCCACGTGCAGGCACTCCGGAAGCCCCACTTCGTCCATGACCACACCGATCTCCTGCTTGGTGAGCGGCAGCTCCTCCTCGTTCTCCCTTCCCAGAAGCGTGATGCTGCCGTCATCCTTACGGATCATGCCCAGAAGCAGCTTCATGGTGGTGCTCTTTCCGGCGCCGTTTTCGCCAACCAGACCCATGATGCACCCGCTGGGCAGCGTCAGTGACAGATTATCCAAACGGAAGTCTCCGTAGGATTTCGTCAGATTTTTGATTTCGATTGCGTTCATTGATCGCTCTCCTCCATTCCGAATTCCACCATTGCGAGAATCTCTTCCTTCCGTAAGCTGCACGACGCAGCCAGCTGCACGATCTGCTCGATATGCTCCTCGATCTTCTTGAGGTTTTCCTCCCGGATCAGCTCCAGATTCTTGGGCGCCACGTAGCATCCCTTGGCCTGAATCGTATAGAGAAAACCGTCCTTTTCCAACATCTCATAGGCCCGCTTGGTGGTAATAAAGCTGATCTGCAGATCCTTGGCCAGACCGCGGATCGAAGGCAGCATCTCATGTTCCTGCAACGTGCCGTTGATGATCTGCTCCTTGATCTGCGTATAGATCTGAGTGTAAATCGGCAGGCCGCTCTTATTGTCGATAAAAATATGCACCGAGTCACCTCTCTCCTCGCTAACTGTATATTTGCATTGTATACAGTTGATACAGTTCTGTCAATTCTTTTTTTGCAAAAAGAAAACCGGAGCGCTCATAGCGCTCCGGTTTTTCTCAGGTTCGGGGATATTTCTCCATGCCCACCAACAGGCAGTCCTCCAGATAGGGAATGTGTTCCGCCTCCAACCACGCCAGCAGTTCCGGTGAGGCGGCGCCGGGCTGGATCACCACCGCTCGATATGGTTTCGTGGCCGCCTGAAGCAACGCCAGTCCCCGGTCGGCTCGTATGCAGAGGTCCACAACATCGATGGCCTCCGGCACCTCGTCCATTGATTCCAGCTCCTTACCCACCCCGTAGGCCGTATAGCCATTCTCGATGAGCTGCTTCTTGATCTTCGCCGCAAACTTCTCCGGTCGCAGGGTATCCCCCACTACCACAAACACCTGCTGTTTCATCACTTCCTGCAATGTCATGGATACAACCTCCTCGATCAATTTTTTACAACATATCACCTGCAACGGGAAAAAACCGTGACAAAATCACCTTGTGCCGGCCGCACTGTCCCCGCCCCTGCGGCCGTCCTGTTTCTTTCCACCTCTCCCCGGCCACAGCCGTTCCCCAAGCGATACACCCCTTTACATCCGGTCAATTTTTCTCTATGAATTTTGTGCGTTATTCACAAAATATCGCTCTTTTGTACAAAGCATCTCCAACAATCACGCCGCTGTCTTGAAAAAAATAGCTAAACATGGTTTAATAGATAAAGATATTGTTAAGTTGGATGGGAGTCACTATGTTTATCCTTCTATTTCTCCTGTGGATCGTTTTCAACGGCAGGATCACCGGGGAGATCCTGCTTCTGGGGGCTGTGATCTGTGCTGCCCTGACATTTTTTTGCAGCCGCATATTTGACGCGAGATACCCGCGGCTGTTCCCCTCTCCCCGCAAGATCCGAAGCGGTGTGCTCTATATTCTGGCCCTCCTCCGGGAGATGATCCTCTGCAATCTCCGGGTCATGGGCCTGATTTTGCGCCGGGCCGAGGTACGTCCGCGGCTCATCTATTTCCGCACCAAGCTCACCGGCGAAACGGCCCGCACCGTGTTGGCCAACTCCATCACGCTGACGCCCGGTACCATCACCGTTTCCGTGGAGGGGGATCGCTTCTGCGTACACGCACTGGATGCAGATCTGGCCAAGACACTGGAGGACGGGCCGCTGGCGCACCGCCTGCAAAAAATGGAGGAACTGTAAATGAACCGCTTTTTGGACCTCTTCCTCATGGGCTGCTGCGTGCTGCTGGGCATCGCCATCCTCTTTTGCCTAATCCGCGCCATCCGCGGCCCCCGCTTTGCCGACCGCGTCATGTCCATCAACAGCATCGGCACCATGATCATCGCCATCATGGCCATTTTATCGGTACGGCTGGACGCCGGCTATCTCATTGATATTTCCATCGCCTACGCTCTGCTGAGTTTTATCGCCGTGGTCGTACTGGTCCGTCTGGTACTGCTGCACCACGGCGCCGAGCACAGCGCCACGCCGTCCCCGGCAGGTGCAGCGGACACACCCGCAGCGAAGACCGGAGCGGAAGCAAAACAAGAACCAGTGACGGCAAGGGAGACCGCCGTCACAAAGGAGGAATACAACCGATGATACGCACCGTGATCGGAGCTCTGCTCCTTTTCTTCGGGGTCATCACCATGGTGGTGGCTACCGTGGGACTCTTTCGCTTTCACTATGTCCTCAACCGGATGCAGGCGGCGGCGCTGATCGACACCCTGGGCATCCTCTCCGTCCTGTCCGGCCTGATCGTTCTCTCCGGCTGCACCGTACTGTCCGCCAAAATGCTGCTGATCATTCTCTTTTTATGGCTGGCCAGCCCCGTCACCAGCCACCTGATTGCCCGTGCAGAAGTAACGCTCCATCCTGCCATTGAAGAAGAGTGTGAGGTGATCCACGATGACGGAACTATTTGAATGTATCCTCATTTTTGCACTGATCCTGTGCGCCGTGGCGGCACTCCACAGCCGGCATCTGCTGTCGGCCGTGGTCATTTTCATGGCCTACGGTCTGGTGATGGCCGTCCTCTGGGCACTGCTCCAAAGCCCGGATCTGGCGCTGACCGAGGCGGCCGTGGGCGCCGGTGTAACCGGGATCTTACTACTGCTCACACTGAAAAAGATCCACGCACTGGATGGGAAGGGTGAGTAAGAAAGCATGAAAAAACTGCACTGGGATTCCTTTGCCGACTGGGTCAACGGCACCACACCCGAACCGGAGTGTCCGCCCTTGCCGGAGCTGCCGAAAAAACGAAAACCGCGGCGCACACGTCCTCAGGATCCGGCACACCGCATTCGCATCTTCTCCCGTCTCTACCGCGTCATCGCCCTGGCGGTATGCCTGTGCGTGGTGTCTGTCCTTCTGTATACCCTCTTCCAGCTGCCCCTGTTCGGCGCTCCGGACAACCCCGCCGTCAACGAGGTATCCCGGCGCTACGTGGAGCAGGGACTGAGCGAAACCGGAGCGGTCAATATGGTCACCGGCATGATCCTGGACTACCGCGCCTTTGACACCTTCGGAGAGTCCTCGGTCCTGTTTCTGGCGGTGGCGTGCGTGATGATGCTGCTGCTTCGGGATCAAAACAACACCACACCGGCGGATATACGCCAACTGCAGCGCGAGCGCGCAGCCGAGCCCTCGTGCTGTGATCCGATCCTGCAAAAGGTGGTGGCCGTTGTATTCCCCTGCATCCTGCTCTTCGGCATCTATGTGGTGCTCAACGGTCACCTCTCCCCGGGCGGTGGCTTCGCCGGCGGTGCCATGATGGGGGCCGGTCTCATTCTCTACAGCGCTGCCTACGGCATGGATGCCGCCAGCCGCTTTTTCAGCCAAAAACACTTCCGTATCCTCACCACCTCCGCGCTGCTGTGCTACGCATTGAGCAAGGCCTACTCCTTTTTCACCGGGGCCAATGATCTGCCCTCGTGCATCTCTCTGGGCTGCCCCGGCGCTATTTTCAGCAGTGGACTCATTCTGGTCCTGAACATCTGCGTGGGCCTGATCGTGGCGTGTACCATGTACGGCTTCTATATTCTGTTTACGAAGGGAGAATTTTAATGGAACTTTTGGAAAAGATCCTGTCGCTGCGCTTTGAGATCGCCGCATTTCTCCTCTTCGGCATCGGCTTTATACATCTTTTGGTGGAGAAAAATCTCATCAAGAAGATCATCGCCTTTAACGTAATGGACTCCTCCGTGTTCCTCTTTCTGGCCTCACAGGGCTACATCGCAGGACGCGCAGCCCCCATCATCACCGACGGCATTACCGATGCCGCCAGATACATCAACCCCGTCCCCGCAGGACTGGTCCTAACGGGTATCGTTGTCTCCGTCAGCATTTCTGCGTTCTTTCTGGCACTGACCCAGCGCTTCTACCACCGCTATCACACGGTGGATTTTGACGAAATCATGATTCTGGCCCAAGAAAAGGATGTGGACTGATGCTGCCTTTCTACCATAACATCCCGTTTTTCTGCATCTTTCTTTGCATGATCGGCGGCATCATCATGCCCCTGCACAAAAACGGCCGGCACGCTCTGCGCATGACGGAGGTCATCTGCTTTGTGGTCTGCGCTCTCTTCGCCGCCCTGTGCCTGTTTCTGACGCATCTGGGGGAGTGCTTTTCCTATCAGATGGGCCACTTCCCGGCCCCGTGGGGCAACGAGCTCTTTGTGGGGCCCATGGATGCCATGCTCTGTGCTCTCTTTGCACTGGTGCTGGGGCTCTCGCTTCTGGGCGGCACAAACGGGATGCAGTCGGACATCCTGCCCCAGAAGCAAACCTTCTATTGCACCATGATGTGTATGACGCTGGCCTCCCTGCTGGCTCTCACCACCACCAACGATCTATTTACCGGCTACGTCTTTATGGAGATCAGTACTCTGGCGGCCTGCGCCATCGTGATGGCCCGGGACACAGGCCCCATGATCGCCGCTACCATCCGCTACCTGATCCTGAGTCTTCTGGGTTCAGGCCTGTTCCTCATCGCTCTGGCCATGCTCTACTGCATCACCGGTCATCTGCTGATGCCGCAGCTTCTCCAGCACGTTCTGCGCCTCCACGAGAGCGGCGTCTACCATGTCCCGCTGACCGTGATCTGCGGTCTGATGGCTCTGGGATTGGGCATCAAAAGCTCTATGTTTCCCTTCTACGCATGGCTTCCTCCGGCCCACGGCGGTGCCACCACCGGCGCCAGCGCCGTCTTATCCGGTCTGGTGCTCAAGGGCTATCTCGTTTTTTTGATCCGCATTTTCTACCGGGTCTTTTCCCTCCCCGTGGTCCACAGCCTGCACGTTACCGATGTGCTCCTTGTCTTTGGCATTGCAGGTATGCTGGCCGGCTCCGTGATGGCCCTGCGGGAAGGGCACAGCAAACGGATGCTGGCCTACTCCTCTGTGGCGCAGATCGGCTATATCTTTATGGGGCTGGGACTGGGGACCGACGCCGGCGTCATGGCTGCCGTCTTTCAGATTCTGGCCCACGCCGTCACCAAGCCGCTGCTCTTCCTCTGTGTGGGGCGGCTTTCGGAGCTGCGCCACCACGAAAAGCGGTTTGATCGGCTTCGGGGCGCTGCACATGAGGACAAGCTCGCCGGCATCGGGTTTACTGTGGGCGCTCTGTCCATGGTAGGGATCCCGCTGCTGACCGGCTTTACGGCCAAGCTGTTCTTTGCCGACGCCTCCATGGGCGGCAGGGGCCGGATGTGGGCCGTGCTGCTGGCTCTGGCGCTCTCCTCCGTGCTGAACGCCTGCTACTACATCCCCGCGCTGTTGGCCCTCTGGGCCAAGCCGGAGGGCCGCAAACCCGGAGCGTCCCTGCCGTCCAGCCGCGGATTTACCGCCGCCGCAGCGGTCCTGACCGCCTGCGTCGTCCTGTTGGGTACGGCGTCCATCCCCCTTGTTCGTATCATTCAATGGGAACTATCCATGCTTTGAGGAGGTGATCGGGTGAGTTCATTCGTATCTCTGCTGCCCATCCTCTTCCCCCTTGCTGCCGGTCTCTTTGTACTGCTGGCCAAGCCAAAGCGGGAGGAGTTCTTTTGCTGCGTTGCGGCGGGACTGTGTGTTGCCGCCGTAGCTCCGCTGTGTGCCGTTCACAGGCCCTGGATGCATCAGCTCTCCGGCAGCCTTGTGCTGCTGCTTCAGGCCGACCGCCTGTCCGTTTTCTTTTTGCTGCTGATCTCCATTGCGTGTCTCGTGACGGTGATCTGCTCGTGCGAATACTTCCACGCTCATCCGCGCCGCCACATTTTCTTCGGCTTTTTGTTCCTGACCCTCAGCGCCATGATGGGCCTTGCTCTCTCCGGCAATCTGGTGACGTTCTATATGTTCTTCGAGCTGATGACGCTCTTCTCCTTCCCGTTGATTCTCTTTCAAACAGGGGAGCGTTCCACGCAGGCCGGATTCGTGTATCTGGGATTTTCTGTCTTTGGCGCCTGCCTTGTCCTCCTGGGGCTTTTTCTGGGCGGAGAGATCACCCTGCGCCCCTTTGCCCGTCCGGAGAACTCCGGCTATTCGCCGCAGCAGCTGTGGGCCTATCTGCTGATCGCACTGGGATTTTCCTGCAAGGCCGGTATGATGCCGCTGTCCAACTGGCTGCCTACCGCCCATCCGGAGGCCCCCTCCCCCGCCAGTGCTCTCCTCTCGGGCATCATCACCAAGACCGGGATCTTAGGGGTCCTCCGCACCACATACTTTCTCTTTGCTCCGGCAGCCCTCCGGGGAACTTTTCCCCAGACGGTCCTGCTGTCACTGAGCATTATCACCATTTTCACCGGCTCCATGCTGGCCTATAAGGAACCGTTCCTCAAAAAACGGCTGGCCTTTTCCAGCGTCAGCCAGCTGTCCTATCTGGTCTTCGGTCTGGCGCTGATGACACCTGCCGGCCTGTGCGCCGCCCTATTTCAAGTGTTCTTCCACGCCTGCTCCAAACTGGGGCTCTTCCTGTGCGCCGGAAGCTATCTCCACGGCGCCAAGGCCCGCCGTGTGGACGAGCTGGTGGGCATGGGGCAGCGTATGCCCGGTGTGACGGCCGCTTTTACCTGCTTTTCCCTCTCCCTCATCGGCATTCCGCCCTTCGGCGGTTTTATCACCAAGTGGCTTCTGGCCTCCGCCGCACTGTCCGTGGGTGGGTGGCTGCCCGCCACAGGGGTTGTTATTCTCCTGTGCAGCGCACTTTTGACCGCAGGCTATCTGCTGCCCATCGTCTCACGTGCCTATTTCCCCGGCCGGGATTTTTCCGCACAGCGACACGATGCCCACTGGCCTACGCTGAGTTCCCTGGCCTTCCTTGCGGCAGTGAATGTCCTGCTCGGCACGTTTCCGGCCCCTCTGGAACAGTTCTTCCGCTCCGTGGCCGCTATGGTTTTTTAAGGGGGCTTCGATGCAAATGCTGATGTTATTTTCCATTCTTTTCCCTGCGCTGGCCGCCTTGGGTCTCTGCGGACAGTGGGCCGACCGGCAGCGGAAAACGCTTCACATCTACGTAATGGCCGCCACACTGCTCACAAGTGCTGCACTGCTCTATCTGGTCTTTGGGCCGCAGGCAGCCCCACTGCCCCTCCTGTCCTTCACCGAGCAGCTGCCCCTTGTTCTGGCCGTGGACGGTCTGTCCCGTGTATTTATCCTGATCATTGCCGTCCTGTGGCCCATTACCGTCTACTACGCCTTTGACTACATGGCCCACGAGGGGGGCGAGCGGAAATTTTTCGCCTTTTTTCTCTTGTCCTTCGGCGTCTCGGCCGGTATCGCTCTGGCCGGAAATCTGGTGACGCTGTACCTTTTCTTTGAGCTGCTGACGCTGGCAACGCTGCCCCTTGTCATGCACAAGATGGACAGCCGCGCCCGCTATGCCGGAAAGCGGTATCTGGTCTATTCCATGACCGGCGCCGCTCTGGGCTTTATAGCACTCATCTTTGCCCAATACTACGGAAGCGGTACGGCTTTTCTATGGGGCGGGACCCTCCGCGAGTCCCTGCCTTTATCGGTACTCCGCGACCTCCGCATTGCCTTTACACTGGGCTTTTTCGGTTTCGGCGTCAAGGCCGCTCTGCTGCCCATGAGCTTCTGGCTGCCAGCGGCCTCCGTTGCCCCTACGCCGGTGACCGCTCTGCTCCACGCTGCGGCTGTGGTCAAGGCCGGGGCCTTCGCCTGTATCCGGCTCACCTATTATACCTACGGCCCTGAGATCCTCAGGGGCACCTTTGCTCAGACGATCCCCATGGCCTTTACCATCGCCACCATCGTGTTCGGCTCCTGCATGGCACTGCGCAGCCAGCATCTCAAGCGGCGCTTGGCCTGGTCCACCGTGAGTAATCTCTCCTACATTCTCTTCGCCGTACTACTGCTGACACCGGAGGGGCTGCTGGGCGGGTGTCTTCATATGCTGGCCCACGCCCTCATCAAAATCACCCTTTTCTTCTGCATCGGCTCGGTTCTGGTGTCCACAGGGAAGGAGTATCTCGACGAGATCAGCGGTCTATACGGGATCATGCCCAAGACGTTCCTCTGCTTCGCCATCGCCTCGGTGTCCCTGATGGGCGTTCCGCCGGCCCCCAGCTTTTGCAGCAAATGGCTCATCGGCAGTGCTGCCGTTTCTGTGGGCGGTGTTCTGCCGCTGCTGGGCGTAGGGGCGCTGCTGCTCTCCACCCTTCTCACCGCCCTCTACCTGATGACCATTGTGGCCCGGGCCGCCTTTCCGTCCGACGGCGTTTTACGGAGGGGGGCTCCGGTGGAAAAACGGCGCATGGTCAACGCACAGCTGCTGCTCTGTGGGCTCATTGCCGCCATGGGGCTTATGAATCACACACTCCAGTCCACACTGGTGCAATGGCTCTTGTAAGGAGGGAGACCCATGGATTTTTCACAATACTTGCTGCTCCTGTGTGTGCTGCTGCCCATGGTTGCCGCTCCGGTGGTATACGCAATCCAGCGGCGCAGCGAGCCCGCCGGAGACCACATGACCCGTGCCGTCTCTCTGGCGGTACTGGCGGGAACGGCGCTGCTCCTGCGTGCAGGAACGGTAGAGGTGACGCTCCCTCACGTGCTATTGCTGGGACTCTCTTTTTCTGCCAATGGTTTTCGGCATATCTTCGCTCTGTTGGCCGCCTATCTCTTCTTTATGAGCGCCATGGCCGCCCCCGCCTATTTCCGGGGCAGCCGGCACATCTCCCGCTACAACGCTTTTTTCCTGCTGACCTTGGGCGCCATTCTGGGCGTCTTCTACGGCGGAGACTTCTTCACCATTTATATCTTCTTTGAGATCATGTCTTTCACCTCGTGGGTTTGGGTGGCGCAAACCGAATCGGCCGGTGCGCTGCGTGCCGCAGACACCTATCTGGCCATGGCCATGATCGGCGGTCTGACCATGCTCTACGGTCTTTTCGACCTGTACCACCACTTTGGCACGCTGTCGCTGACGGCGCTGCAGGCACTGACCGCTCAGGCCGACCATCGCTCACTCCTGCTCCCCTCGTTGTGCCTTTTGGTCGGCTTTGGCATCAAGGCCGGGATGTTCCCCTTCCACGTGTGGCTCCCCAAGGCGCATCCCGTGGCCCCGGCTCCTGCCAGTGCTTTACTCTCCGGCATATTGACGAAATCGGGAATCTTCGGTATCCTATGGATCGTCACCTGTCTGCTCTGGGGCAATACGGTCTTTATGCTGCTCCTGTTAGTGCTGGGCGTCATCACCATGGTGCTGGGCGCAGTACTGGCCGTCTTTTCTCTGGACCTCAAGCGCACACTGGCCTGCTCCTCTCTGTCACAGATTGGCTTTTTGCTGACGGGGGTTGCCATGCTGACCGTTGGTGCAGACACAGAATTGGCAGCGGCCGGCATCGTATGCCACGCAGTCAACCACGCTCTCACCAAGTTGGTCCTCTTTGTCGCTGCCGGTATTCTCTACAAGAACACCCACACACTGGATCTGAACGAACTTCAGGGCGCCGGGCGTGGGAGCCGGGCGCTGTGGCTCTGCTTTGCCATCGGCGCACTGTCCATCGCCGGCGTTCCCGGCTTTGGCGGCTACATCAGCAAAACACTGCTCCATGAGTGCTTCGCCCATCAGATGCACCATATGCACGGCGCCTTACTGCTTTTCGCCCGATGCGCCGAGGCACTGTTCCTCTGCTCCGGCGGTCTGACACTGGCCTATATGGGGAAACTATTCTACAAGATTTTCGTACAAAAGCCCCTTTCCGACCACCCGATCCACGCCGATGGCGGCAGTCTTTTGGCCATGGGCTCCGCCGCAGCACTGCTTTTATTTATGGGGTTAGTTCCTACACAGAGCTACGGTGCTATGGCATCCTACGCCGCAGCGTCGCTGCGCAGTGCGCCCATCGCCGTGCAGTATTTCTCGTGGACCAATCTGGAGGGAGCAGGCATATCGCTGAGCATTGGCCTGCTGGTCTATGTTCTTGTGGTACGCCGGCTGCTCACCGACCGGCCCAGCGGCCGCTATCACCGTGTGACCGGACCTGTAGATCTGGAGGACGACCTTTATCGTCCGGCACTGTCGCTCCTCACCTTCGCCAGTGCGCTGTTGGGCCGCATCGTCTATCGTCTCACCGATTGGCTGCTGATGGCACTGCGGTTTCTCTTCCGGGTCGGCAATGCCCGGCGTGTGATCCCCGGCGAGGACGAGTCGTTCGGCCGCTACACGCATAAGCCCGCATCCACCCATCAGATCCGCCAGACACTGCAATTCGAGCTGCTGCTCTTCGGCATCGGCGTGGTGAGCGCACTGGTCTATTTATTGCTGCGGATTTGATCGCATCACCCATCAGAAAATCAAATTCCATAAGGAGGATATATGATGAAATACTGGTTCCGAAATGACTATTCCTTTGGTGCCCACCCGAAAGTTCTGGACGCCGTGGTGGCCGCCAACATGGAGGGCAACTGGGGCTACGGCGATGATGCCTACACCGCCCGTGCCAAGGACGTAATCCGTGAAAAATGCGGCTGTCCCGATGCTATGGTGGAGTTCCTCGTCGGAGGCACCCAGACCAACGTGGTCGCCTGCTCCTTCCTGCTCAAGCCCTGGGAGGCGGCGATCTGCCCCCACACGGGCCATCTGAACGGCCACGAGGTGGGCGCATTTGAGGCCACCGGACACAAGATCCTGCCGGTCGAGGTTGGCGCCGACGGGAAGATCACCCCGGAGCTGATTGCCCCGCTGCTGGAGGTCCACAAGGACGTGCATCTGACCAAGCCGGGTCTGGTCTACATCTCCAACGCCACCGAAAACGGCGATGTCTACACCAAGGAAGAGCTCACCCGTCTTTCCGCCTTCTGCCATGAGAACGGCCTGCTCCTCTTCGCCGACGGCGCACGTCTGGGCTGCGCCCTCACCTCCGTGCGCAACGACATGACGCTGCCGGAGTTTGCGCATCTGGTGGACGCTTTTTACATCGGCGGCACCAAGAACGGCGCCATGTACGGCGAGGCATTGGTCATCACCCGGCCTGAGCTGACGGAGGATTTCTTCCGCATGAAGAAGCGCATGGGCGCCGTGATGGAAAAGGGATGGATCCAGGGCGCCATGTTCCTCGCTCTGATGGAGGACGATCTCTACTTCCACATGGCCCGTCACGCCAACGAGATGGCCGCTCGACTGCAAAAGGGTCTGGTGGACATGGGCTGGCAGCTGTGGGTAGAGTCTCCCACCAACCAGATCTTCTTCGTGATCCCCAACGAGCTGAAAGCCAAGCTGGATATGATCTGCGAGTACGAGGATTGGTGTATGTACGATGAGACACACACGGTCATCCGCTTCGTCACCTGCTTCAACACCACGGAGGCCGATGTGGACGACTTCCTGGCTGCCCTGCGATAATTGCATAGCAAAAAGGACGCAGATGGAGTTCCATCTGCGTCCTTTTTTTACTTTTCGTCCCTTTTATGCCTTTTTCTGCACTTGATGCGCTGCAATTTTGATAATACGCGGGCGGTTATACCGCTGCAAAATGACGAAACTCAAATCACAAATAGCGGTGAAAACGGAGGTCGCCAGAAATACCGGCAGCGTCCCAAAGCGAACCGCCGCCAGCAGCACAGCTGTATTTTTCGCTGCTCGTTTCATGATCGCCGCCATAACTGCACCTCCTCTGCAAGCCCTTTCTGCGTCCAGCCCCCTTCTTGCCAAAACACAACGAAAACAGCCCTCGGCGGAATTCCGCAGAGGGCTGTTTCGGGAGATGTCTCTCCTTGTATGGTTGGTTGGACAACACGGCGGTGTCTTCACATGTGCTCTCATGGTCCGTACACCGCCGGAAGATGCTTTTACTTGCAGTGGCAGCTCCCGCCGCAATTGCCGCAGCTGCCGCAGTCTCCGCCGCAGCCGCCGCCTTTCTTGTGGCTGCGCCACAGGGAGCGGACAGCCAGTGCCACCACAACGGCAATGATCGCAACCGCAATAATGTTTCCTACAATCGGAGGCATAGGCTCCTCTCCTTTCAAAGCAAGCAAGATTATTTTTTCGCCATTGCGTTGACCGAGGTCAGATGATGGATCTCCCCTTCAGGCTTATACCCCTTGCGGAACAGCAGGTACAGCAGAAGACCCAGCAGCGCAATGGCGATCACCGTCATGACACCGAAGGTCGCCTCGCCGGTGAACAGGCCGCCGATCTGGAAGACGATCATGGAGATCACATAGGCAAACCCACACATATAAGCGATGGTGCCGGCCGTCCACTTGGCGTTATTCATCTCACGCTTGATGGCGCCGATGGCTGCAAAGCAGGGAGCACACAGCAGCTGGAAGATCATGAAGGAATAGGCACGGACTGCACCGAAGTCGGCAGCCACAGCCGTCCAGATGGGACTGGAGTCCTCGATCAGGTCCACATCGCCGGTATAGCTATAGAGCACGCCGAAGGTGTTGATGACCTCTTCCTTGGCGATGAGGCCGGTGAAGGTAGCCACCGTGGCCTTCCACGCCATCTCGCCCATCCAGCCCAGAGGATAGAAGATCCACGCAATGGCACTGCCGATGGCGGCCAGCAGGGAGTGATTGTTATCCTCCACCGCCTGGAACACGCCGTCTACGAAACCGTAGCCCTGCAGGAACCACAAAACGATGGCGCTGAGCAGGATGATGGTGCCGGCACGCTTGATGAAGGACCAGCCGCGCTCCCACGTGGCACGCAGGACGTTCCCCATGGACGGAGCGTGGTATGCCGGCAGCTCCATAACGAAGGGAGCCGGCTCACCGGCGAAGGCCTTAAACTTCTTGAGGATGATACCGGAAATCACCACGGAGGCAATACCGATAAAGAACGCAGAGGTTGCTACCAAAGGAGACTCACCAAACACAGCACCGGCAAACAGACCGATGATGGGCAGCTTGGCACCGCAGGGGATGAAGCCGGTGGTCATAATGGTGACCTTGCGGTCACGATCCTGCTCAATGGTACGGGAAGCCATAATGCCGGGCACGCCGCAGCCGGTGGCTACCAGCATGGGGATAAAGGACTTACCGCTCAAGCCGAAGCGGCGGAACAGACGGTCCATGATAAAGGCGATACGGGCCATGTAACCCACATCCTCCAGAATGGACAGCAGGAAGAACAGCACCAGCATCTGGGGAACAAAGCCCAGCACCGCGCCGACACCGCCCACGATACCCGTCATGACCAGACCGTGGATCCACGAGTCTTCCGCCACATGGAGGACATCCAACAGGCTCTCAAAAAGGCCGGGCACCCACTCACCAAAAATGGTGTCGTTGGCAAAATCCGTGCAGAAGGTGCCAATGGAGAAGATCCAAGGAGCTTCGGTCCACGGACCCATCGCAATGGCATAGATGCAGAACATGATGACCACGAAAATGGGCAGTGCCAAGATCCGGTTGGTCACGATGCGGTCGATTTTATCCGAGACGGACAGGCTGCCCTTGGGCGCCTTTTTCTTCACAGCACGGTGGACCGTATCACTGATGTAGGAATAGCGCTGGTTGGTGATGATGCTCTCGGCGTCATCGTCCAGTTCTTTCTCGCAGTCGGCAATGTGCTCTTCCAGATGGGCGGCCAGCTCCTGCGGCAGCTCCAGATCCTGCAGCACTTTTTCGTCACGCTCAAAGATCTTGATGGCGTACCAACGCAGATACTGCTTGTCGACCAGATCGGCGATGGACTCCTCAATGTGTGCCAGAGCGTGCTCCACGCTGCCGGTGAACACGTGGGGCAGCTCGCCGCCCTGATGCTTTTTAGCGGCGTCCATAGCACGCTCGGCGGCGATCATGCCGCCCTCGCCCTTCAGGGCACTCATCTCCACCACCTGGCAGTTGAGCGCAGCGCCCAGCTTCTCCAGATCGATGCTGTCCCCGTTCTTGCGAACCAGATCGATCATGTTGACGGCCACCACCACCGGCAAGCCCAGTTCCACCAGCTGTGTGGTCAGATACAGGTTGCGCTCGATATTGGTGCCGTCCACAATGTTCAGGATGGCGTCCGGCTTCTCCTTGACCAGATAATTTCTGGCCACCACTTCCTCCAGCGTGTAGGGGGACAGGGAATAAATACCGGGCAAGTCCTGAATCACCACGTCCCTGTGGCCCTTCAGCTTGCCCTCCTTCTTTTCAACCGTTACGCCGGGCCAGTTGCCCACGTATTGGTTGGAACCCGTCAATGCGTTAAAAAGTGTGGTTTTACCGCAGTTGGGGTTACCGGCTAACGCAATTTTCATGCTATGTATTCTCCTCTCTGGTGTTAGCATATACTAACCAAATACTCTTGTAAAAGCGGCTCACACCGCTTTTCGGTGTGCAGCCGCTTTACTGCACCTCAATCATTTCTGCATCCGCCTTACGGACGCTCAACTCGTACCCGCGCACATTCAGTTCCATGGGATCGCCCAGCGGAGCCACCTTGCGCACGAAAATCTCCACGCCCTTGGTGATGCCCATATCCATGATGCGACGCTTGACCGGGCCCTCGCCATGCAGCTTGGTGACCTGGCAGGTTTCGCCCACTTTCACATCCTTCAATGTTTTCATTGCCATTTCTCCTCCATTTCTACGTTGTGAGAGTCAGTCAAATCATGATCCGGTTGGCCATGGTTTTATCCAATGCGATCCGGCTATCCTTCACCTGCACGATCAGATTTCCGGCGATCTCGCTGACCACCATGACCTCAGCATCCACAACAAAGCCCAGCTCAGCCAAATGCTGGCGGACTTCATCTTTTCCTGTGATCTTGCGGATGATCCCCGTCTCTCCCGCTTTTGCCATTGACAGCGGCATCATATGTCTCCTCCCCGCACAACAGTTAGTACACTCTAACCTATTCTCTGAAAAGAAAGGTTAGTACGCACTAACCCTTACTTCGGATATAGTCTATCACGGCTTTTTGACCCTGTCAATCTTTTTTTACCGAAAAAATCGGCCATGCTGCACGGCAAAAACAGCAGTCCCTTCTTTGGGCAGACGGCTCAAAATGTCCCTTGTTTTCCCGGCTGCCGGGGCGTATACTTTTCTTGTATAATGGCATATATTTACCACACAGAAAGGACGGAGGCGGTCTTATGGAACTCTTTCTTACCTTAGCGTACCTCTTTTTTATTGGTTCGGTACTGGGATGGGTACTGGAACTTGTCTTTCGCAACCTCTGCCACCGCAGTAAAAAATGGATCAACCCAGGATTTTGTACCGGTCCTTACGTACCGCTGTACGGCTTCGGCCTGAGTATTCTCTATCTACTGGCCTCCATGGAGCAGCAGCTGCCGCTCCCCACTCCTTTTTGGCGCACGGTCGCCGCCATCGTCATCATGGGCGTGGCCATGACCGTACTGGAATACGTGGCCGGCATTCTCTGCCTGCGGATCGCCAAGGTGCGGCTGTGGGACTACTCCGGACAGTGGGGCAACATACAGGGCATCATCTGCCCGCTTTTCTCGCTGGCATGGGCCGTACTGGGCGGCGTGTACGATCTGTTCGTCCATCCCCACGTGGAGAGCGCCATGCACGCACTCGCCCAATCCCGTGGCTTTACCTTCCTCGTGGGGCTGTTCTTCGGTGTCTTTCTGGTGGACGTGGGCCATTCCATCCAGCTGACCGCCAAGCTGAAGAAGTTCGCCGAGGAGAATGCCGTGATCCTGCGCTACGAGAGTATCAAGGCCCACATCCGGGCTGCCCAGAGCAACCGTGCTCTACGTTTCCACTTTTTTACACCTTTCCGCTCCGTACATGCCTTGAGCGATCATCTGCGGGATATGTACACTTCCCCGGCCAAGACCAGTATACCCACCAAGCCATGGAAACGGCGCTGAATCACTGCTGTCTGCAAAAACGCCAAAACGGCGGTGTGTCAAAGACGCACCGCCGTTTTTTCTTACCCTTGCACCTCCGCCAGATGCGGGATAGAGGGCGCAGCCCCATGGCGCGTACAGGCCATAGCTGCCGCCCGGGAGGCCAAGGCCATGGCTTCCTTGACCGAATCTCCCCGCAGGCGGCTGCCCAGAAAGTATCCGCTGAAGGTGTCTCCCGCCGCCGTGGTATCCACCACCTCCACCGGACAGGCGGGCTGGAACCATGTGCCGCCGGCATCCCGATACAAGGCTCCGGCGCCGCCCAGTGTCAGCACCACCGCCGCACCGGGGAAGTTTTCCGCCAGATTCTGTAAGAGCTGCTCCCCGCCGATCCCCTGCGGCGCATTGGCGATCTGCCGCGCCTCCACCTCATTGAGGAAGAACAGATCCACCAATTCCAACGGCAGGGACAGTACCGACGTCTCCATAGGAGACGGGTTCAGGGCAATCCGCATCCCGCGGCTGTGTGCCAATTTCATGAGCCGTGCCAGATCGTTGATCTCATTTTGCAGCAGCAGCACATCTCCGTGGCCGAAATGGGACAGCACCGTTTCCATCCACTCCGGAGAAATGCAGCGATTGGCCCCGCCATAGAGCAGGATACAGTTGTCACCGCCGGCCTCCTTCTGGATGATTGCGTGTCCCGTGCGCACCTGCGGCAGGGTTTCCACGTATCGCACATCCACACCGGACGCGCGCAGCGTCTCCAAAAGAAAGCCGCCCTCCGGCCCGATGGCACCGGCGTGATACACCTCGGCTCCGGCACGGGCCAAGGCCACCGACTGGTTCAGGCCCTTCCCACCGGCAAATCGCTCCAGTGCGGTGGAGGCCAGCGTCTCCCCTGCCGCCACAAAGTGGGGTACCGTGTAAGTATCATCAATGTTCAGGGACCCAAAGCACAAAACAGCCATTTCACGTCTCTCCTTATGCACCGTAACGACGCAGCGAATCCTCGATGATCTCCCAGAAGCGCTCCACATCCACATCTACCGCCACCTGCGCCGTATGGGGCAGATGCAGATAGTCGAAGGAGTCGCAGTTGGTCCGCCCGTAGGACTGCTGGGCGCGGATCTCGATCTGCACATTCATATCCTGCAAGGTCAGCAGCTTCGGATCGGTCAGCCACGCCACCGTCACAGGGTCGTGGAGCGGGCCGCCATCAAAGCCGAAAACCTCCTTCTCCGTGCGGCAGAAGTGGCCCATCAGCTCGGCAAAAAGGCGGGAAGCCCGATTCCCCACAGCCGCCATCCGCTCCACGATCTGGGGATAGCAGAGGACCTTGCGTGTGACGTCCAGACCCACCATGGTCACGGGTGCACCACAGGTAAAGCACACCTGTGCCGCCTCGCCGTCGGCCCAGATGTTAAACTCCGCCGCCGGCGTCACATTGCCGTAGCCCACAGAGCCGCCCATCAGGACGATGCGGCGGATTTTTGGGGCAATGCGCGGCTCCATCCGCAGCGCCATGGCCAAATTCGTCATGGGACCGGTGGTCACCACCACGATGTCCCCTTCGGAGGCCATCAGGGTCCGCACCAAATAGTTGACGGCGTGTTCCGGCTCCGCCTGCCGACGCAGCGGCGGAAATACGGGGCCGTCCAACCCGCTTTCACCATGGATGTCATCGGCGATCTTCCGCTCCCGCACCATCGGCAGAGGACAGCCGGCATAGACCGGCACCGGCAGATCCAGATACTCCACCAGATGGAGCGTATTGCGCACGGTATTGTCAATGGTCTGGTTTCCGGCCACAACCGTGACGCCCAGCAACTCCAGCTTCGGACTGCTGCCGGCCACCATCAGGGCCACGGCGTCATCATGGCCGGGGTCACAATCCAGAATCATTTTGATCTTTTCGCTCATTGTCTCTTCCTTCCTTTTATCGGTTTCCTATCCTGTACACGATACCACGCCGGGCAGGGCAAGTCAAACCCAAGGAGCCAACGGGTGCAAAAAGGCGGCGCTCCTGCCGGAGTGCCGCCTTCCCTTGTTTCATTTACACCTCGTAACTGATGAGGAGTCCGCCCTGCTCGGCGTAATAGCTGCAAAGCGCCGTACATGTGCCGATGGTCACGTTGGCCTCCGGGAACTCCCGGCGGATGATTTCTTTCAGATCCACGGCCGCTTGCAGATTCAGACAGTGATCCAGACGCACCTTGCCGCCGTGGTAGCCGTTCTTTTTCATCTCATCCCAAAGGATTGCCTGCGCCTTCTTCTGGCCGCGGCACTTGTGCAGCGGCTCCAGCATCCCCTCGGCGCTGGCCGTCCCCACAATGCGAATCCCCAGAACACCCACCAGCTTGGCCACCGTATGGCTGACGCGGCCGTTGCGGGCCAAATTCTCCAGCGACTCGCAGCAAAAGAGCAGCCGTGTATGCTGATCCATATAGCTGCGGATCTCCGTCTCAATGTCATCGAAACTCTTGCCCTCGTTGATCAGATCCCGCAGTTTTTCCGTGATCAGCACCATTTCAGGGCCCACGGACAGCGTATCCAGAACACAGACACGGCTGCCCGGATGCTCCTCCTGGTAGTCATCTGCCGCCTGCTTGGCTGCGGTGCAGGACCCGGAAAGCCCGCTGGTAATGGTGACAGCAAACACGCCGTCAGCCCCCTCAAACGCCTCTTTCCACTCGTATACGTTGGGGCAGGAGGTGGTGGCCGGCTTCTTATCCGCCTTCAACTCTTCCAGCATCCGGAAAACATCCAGCTCCGGTGCATCCACATATTCCTTGGTTTCCGTAATCACCTTCAGCGGTGCACAGGCATAGGACACGCCCTCCATGCGAAAGAGATTCGAGGAGGAGTCGGCTACGATTTTATAGTTCATTCCATGTTCCTTTCCATCTAAAAAGCGGACCGAGCGCCACGAGATGCGAAGCACCCTTTCGATAGCAGCAGTTTTTAAATACCCGATTATCTGATATTTTATAGCACAGTGCCCAGACTGTCAAGCAATTTACACTCGTTTCCCGTCTCTCAATCTTGAATTTTTTGTAAATCTGCGGTATACTGGCTGAAATTGGAGGAATATCTATGGAAAACAAAACACGCTGCACTGAGGCCGTGTGCCAAATGCAGCTTCCCCGCTATGCACAGCTGCCCGGCAGCGGTCTCTTCTTAGAACAGACCTGCGCCTACATCGACCAGTGTCTGGGCGTACTGCCGGGGCTGCGGCTCACCGGGTCGATGATCAGCAATTACGTGAAAAAAGGACTGGTATCCAGTCCGGTACGCAAGCAGTACTACCGCGAGCAAATCGCCCGGCTGATCTTTATCGCCGTGGCCAAGACGGTGCTCTCCATGGAGGAGATTCAGCTGGTCTTTCAGCGGCAGCAGCGGCCCTACCCCCTGCCGCAGGCGTATGACTGGTTTTGCGATGAGTGGGAAGCCGCCATCCGGCACGTGTTCGGCGGCGGTCCGCTGCCACCCGCCCCGGCTCCGGCGCAGGCATCGGAAACGCAGATGCTGCGCAGCATCCTCTTCGCCGCCGCCTACCGGCTTTACCTCACCGCCCGTTTCACCCACGATCACGCGGAGGCGGCATTCCTGCCGTCCCCCCACACAAAGGAGAACCTATGATCCACCTACTTTTTGTCTGTCTCGGAAACATCTGCCGCAGCCCCATGGCCGAATTCGTTATGCGCGATCTGATAGCTCAGGAGGGGCTGTCCCATGCCATCACCGTGGCCTCCGCCGCCACCAGCAGCGAGGAGCGCGGCAATCCGGTCTATCCACCGGTACGCAAGCTCCTCCGCAGCCACGGCATTGCCTGTGACGGCCACGCCGCACGGCAGCTGAAGGCGCAGGATTACGACCAGTTCGATCTGCTCATCGGTATGGAGCGCCGAAATCTGGAGAATATGCAGCGCATCTGCGGCGGAGACAGCCAGCAGAAAATGCACCGACTGCTGGACTTCACCCAGCGCCCCGGCGATGTGGCCGACCCCTATTACACGTTGGACTACGAGTCCACTTGGCGAGACATCAACGAGGGGTGTCGAGCACTCCTTGCCTATCTCCGCACCCAGTATGACCTATCCACATAACAAGCCGGAGCGCACCGCCTGAAACGGTGCGCTCCGGTTTGTTCATCACTTGACGAACTCTTTGTTCTTCTCGAAGGCGGCGAGGACAGCTTCCATCATGCAGCTTTCCAATCCGCCCTTTTTTAGTGCACGAACGCCCTGGATCGTGGTGCCGCCGGGGGAGCAGACGTTGTCCTTCAGCGCTCCCGGGTGCAGTCCCGTCTGGCGCAGCAGCTCGGCCGTTCCTGCGATCATCTCCACGGCGTAGGTCAACGCCTTGTCCCGAGGAAGGCCGCAGGCAACACCGCCGTCAGCCAGTGCCTCGGCCACCAAACAGATGAAGGCCGGACCGCAGCCGGCCACCACGCTGCCTGCGTCAATGAGATTCTCCGGCACACGGTCAAAGGCGCCGGAACCGCTCATCAGATCCAAAAATTCCTCCAGATCCTCCGGACGGACCCGGTCGTTGGCCTCATAAAGCGTCATGCCTCGGCCCACGCTGGAGGGCGTATTGGGCATAATGCGGATCACGGGATAGTCCCCGCCCATCAGATCGGCAATGTGTGCAATGCTCAGGCCGGCCGCCATGGACACCAGTACCGCATCCGTGCGCTCCTCCAGCAGCGCTTTCATCTCGCCCACCACATCGTCCAGATACTGAGGCTTGACACCCAATAAGATGAACTTTGCCGTCTTAGCGATCTCCTCATTGGTCGAGGCCACGACGCCGTGTTCCTGTGCAAACGTCTCTGCACGCTCTGCATGAAGTGCAGAAACCAGAATGTCGCTGCCGCTGACCTTTTTGCACGCCGCCGTCGCCAGCGCCCCGCCCATATTCCCAACACCGATAAAGCCTAATTTTGCCATATCTGTTCCTCCTGCTTTTTCTTTCTATGATACCAAGTTCTCCGGAAAAAAGCAATCCGTCCCTTGGAAATCCAACTCTGCACACCGGCACCGAACGGAAGGTCTCCCGGTTTCTTTATTTCTCCGTTGCCACACATTCCGTCTCCATACGGCAGGAAAACATGATCTCCCCGCTTTCGCTGATCCCCTGCGCCAAAATGTCATTCTCCCGACGCTCCGTCTGGATCCGCACCGGCGTCCCCAACAGCACCTCACGATGGTAGTCCATCTGAAATTCCCGGACCTGCCGTGTGCCGTCGGGGTGCAGGGCATCCATTACAAAGTCGGCGTAGCGGATATTATTCACGTGCCCGTTGAGGTCCAGATGCGAAAAGGCCGGGCAGATCACAGTGCCAACCTCCTCCGAGGTAAATCGGGGGACCTTTCCCACACGTCCGGGGAACAGCGTTTCCGTGCAGAATTCGCCGGCCGGATAGAGATTCTCGGCCGGAATCACCCGCCGCTTCTCGCTGTGGACCATGACCCACTCCGAGGTGCCCACCACGACCTGCCGCCCGTCCTCCCCGGTGATCATATACTCACGGCGGAAGTTGACACGGTTGGGGGGCAGGGGCCACGTGCGCACCGTCACCGTCTCGTTGCGGTGCAATTCCCCCACCATCCGATACTTGACCTTGGTAATGACCCAGATCTTTTTCTCTCGGATCAGATCAAAAAAGCCCAGTCCCATCTCCTCGGCGTGGCGTCCCGCCACCTCCTGAAAAAGATCCAGCACCGACGACGGGCGCAGGTGGTTATAACAGTCAAAATCCGAGCCGCGCAGTGCGAAGCTTCTCTCATATTGCAGCATTGCTTTCCTCCTCTTTTTCCGGTTCATGTTGTAAAAGCCGCCGATAGCTGATATCCATACCTGTTGCGCCCAGCGGTGCCGTAATCAAAATCGCAAGCACGGCCACCGACAAAATCAGTTGTCCGCAGGGCAGCCCCAAGGACAGCGGCACCGAGCCGATGGCGGCCTGCACCGTGGCTTTGGGCAGATAGGCGATCACACAGTAAAGACGCTCTTTCCCGTTCAGCTCCGTGCCCGTCATGCACAGCAGCACTCCCACCGTGCGGAAGGCGAGCCCTATCAGGATCATGACCACGGCTCCCGCTCCTGCCGCCAGCGTATAGCGGAGATCAACAGCCGCACCCACTAACACAAAGAGGATCACCTCCGCCGCCAGCCAGAGCTTTCCGAATTTTTCCTGCAGGCGGCAGCGTACCTCCGGTACACTGCGCATGGCCAAGACCATGGCCATACTCATCACGCCCAACAGGCCCGATACCGCCACCACGTCCTTCAGCCAGTCCTCCGCCGCCAACAGCACAAAGGCTGTGCCCAGAACCACAATCGTCTTCACACTATTGCGAATAAGATGGGCATGGGCATAACTGGTCTCAAAAAACCACGCCAGAAACCAACCGGCAGCGGCCCCCGCCGCAAGGCCCAGTACAATGGACACAGGGATATCGGCAAAGTCCATCAGGTGGATCGTTCCTCCCTGCGCCATCCCCACAACGGCGGTGAACAAGACGATGACAAACACATCATCCATCGAGGCCCCCGCCAACATCATCTGCGGAATGCGGCGATCCGTTCCGTAGCCCTCCTCCATCAGCCGCACCATCCGGGGCACGACCACCGCCGGCGACACAGCCGCCAACACGGCACCCATAACCGCCGCCTCGGTGCGGTCAACTCCCAGAATGGCCGGGGCCAGCAGCACAAAGGCCGTCACCTCAAAGAGTGCCGGCAGGAAAGAGAGCAGGAGTGCCGGACGCCCCACTTTCTTCAAATCCTGCAGGTCCAGAGACAGACCGGCCTTGATGAGGATCATCACCAAAGCCATCTTGCGCAGCTCGGCGGAGATCTCCAGGATTTTCGGGTCCAAAACGTGCAGGGCATAGGGTCCCAGAAGGATGCCGGTCAGCAGCATTCCGATGATCCGTGGCAGACGCAGCCGCTGGCAGACAGCGGCCATGCTCAGGCCGACAAGAAAAATCAAAGCGAGTGATGTCAACATACGTTTCTCCTTCCGCAGGTGCAAAAAAGCCGATGCCCCCTGCGATAAAATCACAGAAGTCATCAGCTTACACAAGCGGTTCAGGTTTCCCTCGGGAGAACTTCATTCCCAATAAGTGTATTGTAGGGGCAAACGGGCGGAAAGTCAAGACGCTTTTCTTCCGCCGTCGGTGTCTGCCTCCAGATCCGGCAGATCCCACGCTTTTTCCTTTTGCCGGGTATACGAACGCAGGAAAGTGTGGTATCCTTGAAGCGGATATTCATTTTCCGAAGAACGGAGGAATTTTACATGGTAGAAACCAAAACCCTACAGCGCCACGAGATCCCCGAGGAATACACGTGGGATCTGCGTGATCTTTTCCCCACCGATGCGGCGTGGGAGCAGGAAAACACCGTCCTGAAGGCCGACGTGACCCGCTATGCCCCTTTTCAGGGAAAGCTGGGACAGGACGCATCGACGCTTCTGGCCTACTTCCGGTTAGAGGACGAAATCGGCGTGCGGCTGGAAAAACTCTATGGCTACGCCAACTGCAAGAGCGATCAAGACACCGCCGAGAGCTTCTACCAGGACATGAAAGGAAAGGCACTGGCCACCTGCGTGGCCTTCTCCGGTGCGTCCTCCTTCGCCGCTGCGGAGATCATGGCCATCTCGGACGAGACGTTAGCCCGGTTCTACACTGAGGAGCCCTCACTGGAGGAGTACCGGCGCAGTCTGGAGCAGATCCGCCGCCGGCGGGCGCACATTCTCTCTCCGGCCGAGGAGAAACTGCTGGCCGCCGCCGGAGAAATGGCCGACTCCCCTGACAGCATCTCCGGAATTTTTCACAATGCCGACATGGCCTATCCTTCTGTCACGGACAGCGACGGCACGGAACATCCAATGACCGATGCCGGCTTCACTCTGCTGCTGCAGAGCAAGGACCGGGTACTGCGCCGCAACGCCTTTGAGGGATACTATGGCGCTCTGGGACAGTTCCGCAATACCAATGCCGCCCTGTTGGACGCCCAGTTCCGCCAGCTGCGGTTCTTTGCCGATGCCCGACACTATGACAGTACCCTTCAGGCCGCTCTGCACCGAACGGAAGTGCCGGAGGAGGTCTACACCAATCTGATCGACTCCGTCCACGCCAACTTGGATAAGATGTACGACTATGTGGCGCTGCGCAAGGAGCGTCTGGGCGTGGACGAGCTCCATATGTACGACATCTACACCCCCATCGTCTCCGCTTCCACGGAGAAAATCGACTTCAACGAGGCCAAGGAGACGGTGCTCGATGCCCTTTCCGTTCTGGGGGAGGACTACACCGACCTTTTGAAAGAGGGCTTTTCCCACCGTTGGATCGACGTCTACTCCAACGTGGGCAAGCGCAGCGGCGCCTACTCCTCCGGCAGTTCCCGCCCGCATCCCTACGTGCTTTTGAACCAGAAGGACACGCTGGACAGTATGTTCACGCTGGCCCACGAGATGGGGCACGCACTCCACAGCTATCATAGCTGCAAATACCAGCCCGTCAGCACCTCAGACTATGTAATCTTTGTGGCAGAGGTGGCCTCCACCTGTAATGAAGTCCTGCTGATGCGCCATCTGCTGCAAAAGACCACCGACCCCCAAAAGCGTGCCCACCTCCTCAACTACTTCCTCGATCAGTTCCGCACCACGGTCTATCGCCAGACCATGTTTGCCGAGTTCGAGCTGGAAATGGGCCGGATGGCGGAGGCCGGCATGACACTGACCGCCGATGCCCTGTGCGAAAAGTATCTGGCGCTCAACAAGCTCTACTACGGCCCCCACATGGTGTCCGATCCTCAGATCGCCTTGGAGTGGGCCCGCATCCCCCACTTCTACTACAACTACTATGTTTTCCAGTACGCCACCGGCTTCTCCGCCGCCGTGGCCATTGCCAACCGCATCCTCACCATGGGCGACGAGGCTGTGCGGGACTACAAAAAATTCCTCTCCGGCGGATGCAGCACCGATCCCATCTCCCTGCTGAAGCTGGCCGGCGTGGATATGAGCAGCCCCGAACCGATCCATGCGGCACTGCAGCTCTTCGGAGAACTGATCGAAGAACTGCGCAGCCTGCAGTAAACCTACAAAATCCCCTGCCAACCAAAAGAGGCGACGGAGAGTGTTTCTCCGCCGCCTCTTTTTTCAGATCAGTTCCTTGGCAAGATCGTCCAGCAGCCGCTCCAAGGTGACAAAAAAGTCTCCCGCTCCTCTGTGCTCAGATGCAGGAGAACTGCGCTCTCCGCCCGCAGCAGCCGGCGGATATGGGTATCGCAAAAGTGCTCCCCGGCCTCCGTAAGCATCATATCCTTTTGCTTGCGGGACCCCTCGGCATAGGTGAGGTGCAGCAGTCCCTGCCGTTCCAGAGATGCCACCGCAGCGTTGACCGTCTGTTTGGAATAACACCAGTGCTCACAAAAGGAATTCTGACACAGCGGCACCCCCGCTTCATACAGCGCATAGCGCACCCAAAACTGCGTATCGGTCAGCCGGGCCCGTTTGGCGCACTGATGGTAGATCTCCTCCTGCCGTTTGATAAGCTGATTGGCTCTGGAAAGTTCTGCATTCATGCCTGTCCCTCCTCAAAGAACCGTCAGGATCTCCTCCGTGGCCTTGCGCCGGTCGTGCGTGGGGTTTGGCCGGTCATCCTCGGCAGGGTAACCGATCGGGAAGAGTGCGATCAGCTCATACTCCGCCATCTCCGGGAACTGTTTTTTAAGCCGTGGGGCATCAAAGTGGCCCACCCACGTGGTGGCAAGGCCTACATCGGTGATCTCCAGCAGCGCATGGGTGGCGGCAATGGCTGCGTCCACCTCGGCAAAGTTTCTGTCATCATAGTCACGCACCCAACCGTCCTCCGCCCGGAAGCCGAAGATCAGGAAGGTGTTGGCACCGTAGCTGTAGTTCGTGGACGCCACCACCTTTTCCTTTGCCTCCGGGGTGTCCATCAGAAAAATCCGGAAGGGCTGTTGATTCACGGAGGTCGGGGCTGCGTTGGCTGCGGCCACGATCTGATCGAGTCGTTCTCTCTCCACCGTGCGGTCTGAGAACTTCCGACAGGAATAGCGTTTTTTGGCCAGTTCGTAAAAATTCATCGCGTTTCTCCTTCCTATGAGCGCTCTTTCTTATGCGTCCTTGGTGACAGCGGCAAACCGTGCCCCCACCAGAGTTTCCAGCGATCGTGGATCGATCTCCACCTGCATCCCGATCTTCCCCCCGGAAACGTAGATAGTCTCCCAGATTAGGGCACTCTCGTCCACCACGGTGGGAAATACCTTTTTCATGCCCACCGGCGAGCAGCCGCCGTGGACATACCCCGTAAGCCCCAGCAAATCCTTCTGCTTGAGCATCTCGATCTTCTTGGCACCCACAAGTGCTGCACCTTTTTTGAGATCCAGTTCCCGATCGCCGGGCAGGCAGAACACATAATGGCCGCCGCTGTTATCCGTGGTCACCAGTGTTTTAAATAGCCGCTGGGCGGGCTGTCCGAAATAGGCCGCCACGTCCACCGCCGCTACCGGCCCGTTCAACGGATATTCCCGGATGGTATAGCCCACTTTTTCCCGGTCCAAGATGCGCATTGCATTGGTCTTTGACGCCATGAGAATCCCTCCTTCGCTTTCTTTATTGTCACCTTTTCTTAATGGTACGAAATAAGATCATCGCATTATAGTCCCCACGTAGGACGATTGTCAATCCTTTTTCCCACTAAAAAAGAAACCGCCCACGGGCGGTTTCTTCTCTTCGTTTACACAGACTGTGCAAAGGAGATCCCCTCTTTGGCACGGAGCGCCACCAATAGGCCGTCGAGATCCCGGTTTTGCTCGGAACAGCGAAGGTCCAGCAACATTCCATAGCCGGACAGGTGGTGATTCTCAATGCTCTCCGCATTGGCAATATGCCATTTCTGGCTGCGGACAACCTCCACCGCTGCAGAAAACGGGGTATCGGGTGCGAACTCCACATAGATCCTGACCTCGGTCAAGCTCTTAAGATACTTCAGATCCAAACGGTTCATCACGGCAATGACACAGAACAGGCACACGCACAACACCAGTGCCGCCTCATAAAATCCGGCGCCCACCGTAAGGCCCATGCAGGCCGACGCCCACAAGCCCGCCGCCGTTGTCAGGCCGCGGACACGCTGCTCGCGATGCTGTCCGGTGACGATGATGCTGCCCGCCCCCAGAAAGCCGATACCGCTGATGACCTGAGCACCCAGACGGGCCGGGTCAGACGCAACCTGAAACAGCACCAGCAGGTACTGATTCAGCAGCATCACCGACGCCGAGCCCAGACACACGATGATATGGGTGCGCAATCCGGCTGCATGGCGGCTGACACTGCGCTCCCAGCCGATCACGGCGCCGCAGCACGATGCCAGCAAAAAACGCAGCAGCATGGAGAGAAGCGTCAGTTCCCGCAGAGGATCCAAACATGTCAGCATTTTCTCTTCCTCCCTTCGCTGTACCACGTTCCGCTCAGTAGCGCAGCGTCATGGTGCCTTTTTTCTCCACCTTGACGGTGGGATTGTCACGGAAAAAGGCCAGAATGAGGTCGCTCATCTCCTCGCTCATGCTCCGGAGCACCGGGCAGTTCACGTAGCCGGGATAGCCACCGGCACCGCTGGCCCGATAGCTGTTCAGGCACAGGGTGAAGCGGTCCTCGTCCTGTACCTCGCGCCCTTCATAGAGCACTTGAGTGACCCGCTGCCCCACCGGGCGGCGCAGATCGAAGGTGTAGTCGATCCCGGCGTAGTAATCATAGTTGTAGTGCTCTACCTTCGGCCGCAAAAAGCGATCGGAGACCATGGGCCGGCCGGCTGCATCCAGATCAAAATACTCGGCACTCCGCTCCAGCGCCTGACGCAGGCAGCTGCCGCTGACCTCCAACACGGCCAGTGTGTTTGCGTACGGGTAGGCCGTGAGCACATCCCGGCGGCGCACTACCTGCGGCAGTCCGGCCACCTCATTGGCCAGACTCGCCACGGAGATCTGTGCCCCGGTCATAGCCAGCTGCACCTGATTGAAGAAATCAGCCAGCCCGCTGCCCTTGACCGCCATTTCCAGCGGGGATTCGGGCTGCAGCGGGGTATCCATATGCCCCACCACTGTGTCCAACCACTCCTGTGCGCCGCACTCCATAGCGCTAAAGCGCTCCAGCAGTTCCGGCGGACACGTGCCTCCGGCGGAGATGGTCTGCCCGGTAATGTGCTTTTTCCCCTCGCACACCGTAGCCGTAATGTGAACAAACTCCCGGCCGGCGTCTGTCGGCTGTACAATGAACGTCTCATGATAGGTCTGGCCGGAAACAGACATATGCTGGTGTCCGGTCAGAAGAATATCAAAGTCCAGCTCCTCACAGATCCGGCAGGCAATATTCTCCGTACTGGTGCTCAGCACACGGTCCGTCTCCAGATCCCGCTCGAAGCCGCCGTGATAGATACCGACAGTGAGATCCACCTGCCCCTTCATGGTCTGCAGGGCCCGGCGTGCCGCCTCCATAGGCGCAACAATCTGATGATCCGCCAGATTTTCCGGTCGCTCCCAGACATTCACATGGTCGGTCACGATGCCCACCAAGCCAATGCGCAGGCCGTTTTCCAGTGTGTGAATACGCCACGGAAAGCGAACGTGCCCTGCCCCATCCAGCACGTTCTCACAGAGACAGTGTGCCTTCAGTGTATGCAGGTAAGAGTCCAGATAGTCCATACCGAAGTTGAAGTCGTGGTTGCCCAGGGTCACGTAGTCATACCCACAGGCATTCATGATCTCCGCCAGCGGCTCGGCACTTCCTACCGAGTCGTGCTGAAACGCATCCAGCGGTGAACCCTGCAGCAGATCACCGCCGTCGATCACCAGCGTATTTCCATCCTTATGAAAGCGGTTGGCACACTTGAAAAGGCCAATATCCTGCTCGCCGGGGCCACGGTAGTCCGTGGGATAGATGAAGCCGTGGACATCGGAGGTAAAATAGATCTGCAGTGTTTTTTCGACTGCCATCTGCTTACCCCCTCGTCAGCTTAGTGCGGATCTTGGAGGAGATCCCTTCGATGATCAGTACCAGAATGATCAGGCCCAGCAGGATGGCGCCCACCTCGTTCCAGCGGTAGGAGCTCATGGCGAAGATCAGCGGTGCGCCGATACCGCCGGCGCCCACCAGACCCAGCACGGTGGCATCACGGAGGTTCATATCAAAACGATAGATCAGCGTGGACATGAAGTCAGCAAACAGCTGCGGCAAGATACCGTAGCGAATCTTCTGAAAGGTGGTGCAGCCCGCCGCATCCAGCGACTCCAAGATCCGCTTGTCCAGATCCTCGATGCTCTCAATAAACATCTTGGAGACCATGCCAATGGAGCACAGCGACATAGTCAGCAGTCCGGCGAAGGGACCGGGACCGGTCACACGGATGAACATCAAGCCATAGATAAAGGCCGGAATGGTGCGGATGGCGGCAATGACAAAGCGCCCCAGCAGCGCCAGCGGCTTGGGCATCAGGTTGGACGCCGAAAGAAAGGACAGGGGCACCGAGATCACCGCACCCACGATGGTTCCCAGAAAGGCGATGCACAGCGTTTCCAACAGCAGATAGGGGACGCCGTTCTTGGCAAAAGTAAAGAGAAGCTCCGTCTTGGGATGGAAGATGCCGGAAATGATATTCCGTGCCACCTCCAGACCCTTTCCGGCGTTGTCGGTCATCACGACGGCGGAGCTGGACCAGGCCAGGATGCAGGCCACCACAAAGGCAATCAGCAGCTGGACGATCCACGTTTTCGGGGCGCTCTCGTATGCTTTTTTAATTCGATTTTCCATGATTGCGCCTCCTTAGGTCAAATGCTTGCGGATCGCATGGCTCAGCCACTCGATGAGCACGACGGTCACAAAAAGAACAATAAGGATCATGCCCACACTGTCATATTCACGCCAGCCAATCTTCTCATTCATGATAAGGCCCAGACCGCCGGCACCCACATATCCCAGGATCGAGGCATAGCGGACATTGCCCTCCAGACAGAAGAGGGAGACCGAGATATAAGCCGGCAGCACCTGCGGGAAAATGGCCGTATTAAAGGCCTGCAGGCGGTTGGCGCCCAGTGCCTCCATGGCCTCAAACGGACCCATATCCACCGTCTCGATCATCTCAAAGAGCTGCTTGCCGATATAGGCAAAGGTGAACACGGCAATAGCGCAGGTACCGGCCATGGTGCCAAGGCCGAAAATATAGGTGGCGATCAGCGCACACACCAGCGTAGGCAGCGTGCGGACAAGGCTCAGAAACAGTCGATCCAACGCCACGATCACACGACTGGAGATAATGTTGCTGGCCGCCAGCATGGCAAAGGGGATGGCCAGCACAGAGCCGATGAAAGAGCCCAGCACCGACATTTTAATCGTATCCCACAGCGGCTGCCAGATCTTGGGCAGATAGTCCGTGTTGGGCGGGAACATAGCCTTCAAGATATCGAAAAAGCGGCTGCCGTTCCGTCCCAGAACGGCGAAATTAAAGCCGGTAACATGTACAGACACCGCCGTACAGATCAGCAGGATCAGGAGGATCAAGGGCAGGCGACTGCGCTTTTCCTCCACGACTTTTCCGTTGGGCAGTGTGTACTGGCGCGGCTTGAAGATTCGATCATAGACCTTCATTCCGCTGCCTCCTGCACTGCATCTCCGTAGATGGAAGCCAGCACTTCCTCATTCACGTCCTTGGACGGGCCGTCATAGACGATCTCGCCGGCACGGATGCCGATGATGCGGTCGGCATAGGTGATGGCCAGCTCCACGTGGTGGATGTTCAGCAAAATGGAGATGCCCATCTCCCGATTGATACGGACAAAGTCCTCCATCACCTGCTTGGCCGTGACAGGGTCCAGTGCCGCCACCGGCTCATCGGCCAGAATGATCTGCGGGTCCTGCGCCAGCGTCCGCGCCAACGCCACACGCTGCTGCTGACCGCCGGAGAGCTGATCGGCCCGGATATAGGCCTTATCCAAAATTCCCACCTTGTCCAAGGACTCCAGTGCCTTGATCTTATCCGGCTTACGGAATGCCCCCAGCAGGACGCGCCAGAAGGGCATTTCCGGGACACACGCAGAAAGAACATTCCGAATGACGGTGGTGCGGGAGACCAGATTGAAGGACTGGAACACCATGCCGATGCCACGGCGGAAACGGCGCAGCTCCTTGCCCTTCAGGCCGCTGACGCTGGTGCCGTTGACGGTCAGGGTCCCCTCCGTGATGTCATGCATCCGGTTGACGGACCGCAGCAGCGTGGACTTACCCGCACCGGAGCGGCCGATGATGGCCACAAATTCACCGTCCTGAATGGTCAGATTCACATCTTTCAATCCCACCGTGCCGTTGGGATACACTTTAGATACATGGTCGAATTCGATCATGACAATTGCCTCTCTTTCTAAAAAAGAGAGGAGGGCCCTCGGCGTTTGCCTGAGACGTCCTCCCCTCTCATGGTCTTATATGCTTACTTTGCTGCAGACAGCTCCTGAATCATCTTCTGTGCAGCGCGCTCACCGTCATAGTTGGCGGGCTCGGCCTTCTGATAGCCCTTGTGGCTGTAGATGGCGATGACCTCCTGACCCTCGGGGGTATTGCCGATGTTGATGAATGCCTCCTGCAGGGCGGCGATCATATCGGCATCCATGATGGGGGACGTCTTGCTGACAGAAACCGTATCGTTATACACGGGCTTGGTCACACCGATAACGCCGGTCTCATCCCAGATGGAAGCCTCGCGATTGAACTCGCTGTTCCAGCGGTCCGCATAGTCACGGCGGGCATCTGCGTAGGTCATCAGCACGTCCACCTGACCGGAAGCCAGACGAGCAAAGGCACTGGCATAGGAATCGGACTGCACAGCGTGTGCCAGATCCACGATGCCCTTATTGTAGTGATCCTGCAGCCACAGGGCGGGATAAATGTAGCCTGCGGGAGAAGAGGAACCCATGACGCTCCAGTTGGCGGAGTTCAGATCCTCCCACGTCAGCTCTTCGCCGGCGTTGACCTTCTTCAGCAGCTCCTGACCCTTGGGGGAAGGACCTGCGATCATCAGGGCACGGTAGGAAACCGCCTGGGCATCGGAGGGCTCGGTGGGCTTGCCATCGTTCCAATCCTTTGCTGCATCGAAGTCCTTGCTCAGGCCATCACGGGTAGCGGTCAGAATCACATCGCAGCCATCATCATACAGCACATAGGTGCCGCCGGGAATCAGGCCCACATCCGCCGTACCGGCGCTGAGGGCTTCGCCCACGGCCTCATATGTGGTACCAACATTGATGACCACCTCGCCGATGTCGTAGCCCTGCTTGAGCATCTCGTCCTTCAGCAGTGCCTTCAGCGGCTCGGTCACCGTGATGATCTCACTGGGCTCGCGGGACGGAACAAAGTACACATTGAGTTTGTCCACTTTCTTGACATCGCCGTCGCTGCCGCCCTGATCCTTGCCGCCGCAGCCGGCCAGCAGGCCCAGCGCCATCACCAAGGACAGAATGAGAGCAATCGTCTTTTTCATAGTAATCCTCCTGTTTCTTCTCCTTTTGTTTTCGCAGTATCCCGAAAAAAGCGATATACTGCGCTGCTTTCAGTATAGCATATGGCCATTGAGAATTTTTTTCCGTTTTGGTTACTATTTTTTTATTTCCGTTTCTTCCCAGTCACCGCCACGGAAATAATGGGCCATCAGCTCTTCAAACACCAAGATCACATGGCCAAAGAACGGGTTGGGCAGTCCACCGATCAGCGACTGCTTCTCCTCATCCACGATAAAGGTCAGATCCGAGAGCTGCGCCAGCGTCGAGTCGGGGCGCTTGGTAAAGCTGACGATCCGGTATCCGTTTTGCCGTGCAGTCTGCACGTCACTGATGAGGGGTGTGGTTTCACCGCTCTGGGAGATGGCGATCATCAGGGACGGTTCAATATTGGTCTGAAGCCCCTCCTGCCCCTGATGAAATACCATATAATCGTAAAAAAGAACCCGGTTAAAAACCATAAAACCGCACACAGCCATGCGCTGTGTAATATAATCGGCCACCAAGTCCGAAAAGCCCTTGCCATCGGCAAAGATCTTGCGCTCACGGAATTGGTACAAAAGGCGGCAGAATGTATCCGCCTGTGATGCGTCATAGTGATTGACCAGTGTTTCCAGCGTGCTGGTCCCGTTGGCACGGCTGCTGCTCTGCACTCGCTGCGAGAGATAATAATACAGCTCACTATAGCCGTCAAAGCCAAGCCGCTTGCACATTTTAATAATAAAAGTGGAAGATACGTAGTTCTCGTTGGCGATCTGCTGAATCCCCACCCGGCCCTCACCACACTCAATGTGATCGATGATGCTGGTGACGATCTGCCGCTCCTCATCCGAGAGCATATTGGTAAAGAGATAGTAATTCTGACCCATGGAACAAACTCCTTGTGACTTCGTGTTCTCTGCTGTTTTTGTCATATAATATAGTATGGCATGAAATCCTTGCAAAAGCAAGGTATGCCCCTCGTCTTTCTCCGAACAAGATTCCTCTTTTCTAATTTACAGAATTTTCCAGTTCTAATTCCCCGGTTTTCCCAAATAGTTCCGGCCAGTAAATGACATTTCGCCCTCTGTTTATGCAGTTTTACCTGCATTAGGCAAAAACTCCGGTTTCACTTACTTTCACCCCAGAATATCTCTGTCACATTTGAACAATTACTTTTTTTAACAGCGCGATAAAATAGAACTATTTGACAGAGAACCCACTGTCAGTATATAATGACTTTCGTTACTTTGATGGATTCCATCAAAATTCACCAGAATACAGCATAATTTCAACCAACAGGAGGAGTTTTTATGGATTGGAATGCAGGATTCTTGTCTCTGGTACCCCCTATTCTCGCCATCGCGTGTGCGCTCATCACGAAAGAAGTCGTATTTTCGTTAATTCTGGGCGTTCTTTCCGGTACGATCATCTATGCCCACTTGCAGGGCTTAGGGTTTCTGGCCGTCTTTGACAACACTGTATCGCTGATTGGCGATAAGATTGCTGATAACGTCTACATCATTCTCTTCTTGTGCCTGCTGGGCATTTTGGTCACTCTGGTGGCCAAGGCCGGCGGTTCCAAGGCGTACGGCGACTGGGCCGGGAAAAAGCTGAAGGGCAAGAGAAGTGCTTCTCTGGCCACCTCCGCTCTGGATCTGGTATTCTTTATCGATGACTACTTCAACTGCCTGACGGTGGGCACCGTCATGCGCCCCGTAACGGACAAGTTCAAGATTTCCCGGGAAAAGCTGGCCTACATGATTGACGCCACGGCGGCCCCCATATGCATCATCGCCCCTATTTCCACATGGGCTGCTTCCGTGATCTCCAACCTGCCCGCCAACGCCGGCAACGGCATGAGCGTGTTCATCTCCGCCATTCCGCTGAACCTCTATGCAATTCTGACTCTGATCATGGTCATCAGCATGGGCGCGCGCCGGGATGCCGACTTTGGCCCTATGGCCAAAGCACAGGTGGCCGCCGAGCGCGGTATTATCAACGGCACGGACGGCTCAGAGGCAGAAGAGGAAATGAAGAAGCACACCAAGGCCGACGCCAAGGGAAAAGTGGTGGACCTGGTGCTTCCGATCCTGGTTCTGGTGGTCTCCGCCGTGATCTCCATGCTCTATTTCGGCGGTCTCTTCTCCGGCGAAGCCCACAGCCTGTTTGAGGCCTTCGGCAATACCAATTCCGCCAAAGCGCTGTCCATGGGCGGTTTCTTCGCCCTGCTGTTCACCTTTATCTTCTATATCTCCCGCCGTGTCCTCACCTTTAAGGAGTTCTTCGGCTGCATTAACGAGGGTGTCGCATCCATGATCCCCGCCTGCGTCATTCTGGCCATGGCGTGGGCCATCGGCGGTGTGTGCCGTGATCTTCTGAACACCGGCGGCTATGTCTCCTACATGGTCGAAACTCTGGGCATCCCCGTTCAGCTTCTGGCCCCCATCATCTTCGTCTTTGGCTGCGGTCTGTCCTTTGCCACCGGCACAGCCTGGGGTACCTTCAGTATTCTGATCCCCATCGTTACGGATCTGTGTGTAAAATCCGCTCCCGAGCTGCTGATCACCTGCTTGGCCGCAACGCTGGCCGGTTCCGTGTTCGGCGATCACTGCTCCCCCATTTCCGATACGACCATCCTGGCCTCTACCGGTGCCGCCTGCAACCATATTGAGCACGTCCGGACGCAGGTGCCTTATGCCTTAACGGTGGCCGCCTGCTGCTTCGTGGGCTATTTCGTTGCCGGCTTTACCGGCGGAAATGTGATTGCAACGCTGGCAGTGGCCATCGGTCTGCTGGTCGTTGCCCTCTTCCTTCTGCCCAAGTTCTTCGGCATGGAAAAAATCAGGAAGCAGGAAGCCGCCGGAAAATAACCGGAAGCAACTGCTGCATTTCCCAAGACACCGCTGCTGCAATCCGCAGCTCTGCCCGCAGGGGTCATAACGCCCGATCCGTATCACTTGATACGGATCGGGCGTTTTCGCTTTCTTCCTTCGTCCGTCCTTCGTTCGCCCGTTATCCCCCCGTCACCCACCGCACAGGGAGAAATACAGGGATCAGCGTGCGCAGGAACCATTCATGCGCACGCCGCCGGCACGGTAATGCGAACAATCATTATCGAAACAAAGAGCGAATACGGTGCCCCAGAGAAAACGAGAAAGCGGCCGCATAAGGGCAGAGGATGTACGGACACCATCCGTACTCACTTCGGGAGGGTTGGCCGCTGTCTCGGGAGACGAGCGCTTTCGGTGTCGAAAGCGGGGCCTGACCGCTGTGTGCCGGCCACATTCATACGGTCCGGGGATGGTCGGCGCAGGCAGCTTTGTCACCGCGAACACGGCTTTTCGCTGCAGAAAATGGTAAATACTTCCATACTTATATTCCTTTTCAGCATTGAATTAATTTCATTTTATCATTTTAGGCATATTTGTTGTTTTGACGAAAGAGTCATTTTATAAAATAGATCCTGCCCGCCAATTCATCCTGTCTCCCCCCACCCAGCACCGTATATACCCGAATAATCCCGCTTTTCCCGCCACATTTACCGGAGAACTGTACAAGATTTACGAAGAAATATTGCACAAAGAATTTCCCTTTAGCAAAAAATAAATATTCCTTTTTCGCATGGTTATATTGCAATTGTTTCGTTTTACTTCTTGATTCAGATGTAGTATCCTAAGGATGTAAAGAAAAGAATGATGAGTGAAAGAAAGGATGTGGCTTATGAAGAAGCTGTACGATATGTGGAAGAATATGGGTCGCAGTGATAATCCCGTGAACGTCCCCGAGAGCTATCCTCGTGTGCTGACGAACGCGGTTCGGAACTCCATGTGGGAGGGAAGTCCCTGGAAAGCATTCCAGATGGCGATCAACGCCAAGGACTGATGTGATAACTTTACTATCTACAATTGTTTACCTCATAAAAGGAAAAAACTGCTCTTTCCTGCCGCTCCGTGTCTGCGGCACAATGCCGAACTTGACTGTCCCGTACAAAGCGGTATAATCATAGTACCAGCATATACATTGCCCACATCACCCACAACACAGTAGGAGGGAACCCTATGGATAAGAAGCAATCTTGGCTCCAAATGGTGGAAGAGAAGTCCCGTCATTACCTGAACTTAGACGATGGCGGCTTTGACGAGCTTATGAAGGCACGTCTCGTGGCGTGCAGCTATGAAGAACAATGGGTCACCTATGCCTTCGAGACCCAGACATGGCAGATCAACGAAAAAGGCGGCATCCACGGCGGTGCGATTGCCGGTATGTTTGACACCGCCTTCGGTGTGGTTGCCAATTTCACCGCAGGTGAAAACGAAGCTACGACCACCGACATGACTATCTCCTTTTTGCGGGGCGTGGAATTTGGCATGACCGTCCACATGAAGGTCTATATCGTCAAAGCCGGCCGGAGTCTGATCCGCCTGCGGGCCGAGCTGACCGACGCCGCTACAGGCAAGCTGCTGGCCACCGGCAGCGGCAGCTGGATGCCTCTTTGACCGAAAAAGACTTCCGACTCCCCTTCCTTTCAGGAACAGCACTTTAAAAAACGAGCAGAGAGGAAAACTCCCTGCTCGTTTTTTTCTGCCGTACTCCGCTGCACTGGTCCTTCCTCTATGCATTTTTTTGACAAAAGAAAACTTTAGAGCAGAATGGCTGTTGGTCTGTCAGCAGGCCGCACGAAACAACAAAAGAGAGGAACACAGCGGCCGCCTCGATTACCATAGGGACAGGCCGCCGGAAATACCCTATGACAGACACTTCCCATGCTTTCGGAACCGAAAAAATCGGCAAAATCCTGCTGCGCATCGCCCCGCCAGTGATGCTGGCGCAGATGATCCAAGCCCTCTACAGCATTGTGGACAGCCTTTTTGTGGGGCGGTATGCCGGATCCTGCCTGACCGCACTGTCCATTGTCTCCCCTCTTCAGCTTTTGATGATCGCACTGGCGGTAGGGCTGGGCGTGGGCATCAACACCATCATATCCGCAAAACTGGGCGTCGGCAAGACGGAGACCGCCAACGCTTATGACGGTGTGGGCACGCCGCTAATTGCAGCCGTCTGGCTGCTCTTCGCCGGGATCTGCTGGGCGATCATGCCCGCCTACGCCGCTATGTCCTCCGATTCGGCCGTAGTGATCCGGGACGTGATCCTCTATGGCCGCATCGTCTGCGTGTGCAGTCCGGGACTCTTTTTCGAGAGCATCTGGGCCAAGACGCTTCAGGCAGAGGGGAACATGAAGCTGCCCATGTGCGCCCAGATTCTGGGCGCCGTCACCAATATTCTTCTCGATCCGCTGCTGATCTTTGGCTGGGGCGGTATTCCGCCGCTGGGGATCACCGGCGCGGCCATGGCCACCGTCTGCGGTCAGGTGGTGGCCGCTGCCGTGGTCGCCCCCAAAGGGTTCCGAAAATCGCCTCCGCGGAATGTCTACCGCCACCACATCGGACAGATTTCCGTCTGGGTCTGCCCAACATTCTGATGCAGTCCGTCTACACGTTTTATATTTTCGGTCTGAACATGATCCTCACCGCCTTTTCCGATCAGGCCGTGACGGCACTGGGGCTCTATTACAAATGGCAGACGTTCTTTTTCATCCCACTGGGGGCCATGCAGACCTGCATCGTTCCCATCATCAGCTATAACTACGCCGCCCGAAACTTCCCCCGCTGCAAGCAGGTCCTCTCTGCCGCCGTAACCTTCGGATTCCTGTTCATGGCACTGGGCACGCTCTGCTTTTTGCTCATTCCCGCCCCCATGCTGCGCCTGTTTACCGAGAATCCTGCCGTCATCGACATCGGCACGGTGGGCTTTCGGATCATCGGCATCAGCTTCATCCCGCAGGTGACGGCGCTGATGTATCCCGTATTCTTTCAGGCCGTGGGGGCCGGTCTCAAGAGCTCTTCTCTCACATTGATTCGCACCATGGTCCTCTTTGTGCCGCTGGGCTTTCTCTTTTCCCGCCTTGGCTTGGCCCGGTTCTGGCTGACTTTCCCCGTCACCGAACTTCTGACGACGCTGGTAGGGATGTGGTTCTATCGCCAGTTTACCCGCCGGCCCTACCGTACCCCGGCCGCAGCCTAATGCGGAGCGTCTCCCACACGGCGGTGTCTCCTTTTATCGATCCACGCAAAACGCCCGAGAGCGGAATCTCCGCTCTCGGGCGTTTCTCTTTTCCGTTATGCCAATGCGTCGACAATGGGTTCCAATTCCCGCAGGAGCGCTCCGGCCTCCTCGGTTGCGCCCTTGGCAAGGCAGCGGGCGATCCGGGTCTCCAGTTCCTTTTTCTGCGTCTCCAAGGTCAGGTACTCCTTGTCGAAATGGTGCTTATAGATCATCTTACGAAAGGCACGGATGCTCATGGGGCGGATTGTCCCCTGCTCCACCAGAAGTACGCGATCCATACAGTTGGCGATGGTATAGAAATCATGAGATACCATCAGCACAGCCCCCTCATACGAGGCGATTGCCTCCTCCAGTGCCATCTGCGCAAAGGTATCCAGATGACTGGACGGCTCATCCAACAGCAGGAGGTTCTTCTCCCCCAGGGCCAGCTTGGCCAGCTGCAGCAGGTTTTTCTCGCCGCCGGAGAGTTGGGCGATCTTCCGCTCCAGCCCATCAGATGCAAAGCAATACTGCGTCAAATAGGCTGCCACTTCCGTTCGAGTCTCCAGGCCTGCATCGTAAAACTCCTCCACGATGGTGTGTTCTTCCTCCAGCGCTTCCTCCTGCAACTGGGAAAAGAAACCGGTTTTCGCCGCATCCCCATAGCGAATGGCAGGATGGCTTCCCTGTCGGATCTCCCGCAAAAGAGAGGTCTTTCCCGTGCCGTTGGGGCCCACGATGGCCACCTTCTCCCCGGCACGGATGGTAAAGCTGACGTGGGACAAAAGCGGTTTTTCAAAGGCAAGGCCGTAGTCCTCCACCTGCAGCAGCACATCATCCTCCGCTGCTTCCGCCGGTACAGGCAGACCAATGGCAGGCCTTTGGATGTCCACAAAAGGAGGTTTGATCTGCCGGGCCTGCAAACGCTTGAGGTAGGTAGCCTTCCCCTTGAGGACACGGCCGCGCAGCGGATCGATGACCTCGGTGGCCTCGTCCCGCAGGCGCTCCACCAGTGCCTCCACCCGTTGGATCTCTGCGGCCTCCATGGCGGCCTGCTCCTGCAATTCCACCTTTCGCTGCAGCAGCGCAAACTGATAGGCACGGAAGCTGCCGTCAAACTCCTGCAGGTCCCCGTTTTCCAAATGCCAGATCTGATCGAAGCAGTGATGGAGCAGATACCGGCTGTGGGTAACCACCAACAGCGTCCCCTGATAGGCGTTGATCAGATCCCGAAGGCCATTCAGATTTTCAAAGTCCAAAAAGACATCCGGCTCGTCCATAATCAGAAGCCCCGGCCGCCGCAGCATCTGCCGGATCACCTGCAGCAGCTTATACTCTCCTCCGCTGAGCAGGGCCAGCGGCAGCTCCGCTTTATCCTCCAGTTCCGCCAGCTGCAGCTGCCGCCGGATGTTGATGTCGCAGTGCTCGGCATCCATGGCCGCCTGCTCGTCCAACAGTTGCTGATACCGCTCCAGTAAAGGTTCCAGCTCTTCTGCCGTTTCCATCTGTGCGCAGAGGTGGGCAATTTCCTCGTCAATCGCTCGAAAATCATCCATCAAATAGTCCGTCACCCCCACGGACTGCATCTTGTCCCGACTGGCAAACTGGGTAACGTAGCCGATGCGTCCCACATCCTCCCGCTGCAGCTTTCCGTCAAAGAGGAACTCCTCCGGCCGACGGATCAGCTCGGCCAGTGTGGTCTTTCCGGTGCCGTTGCTGCCGATCAGCGCACAGTGCCGCCCTTCCTCCAATGTGAACGCTATATTTTCGTACAGGTCCTTTTGCGGGAACCCGTAGGAGAGATTTTCCGCTGTAATCATAGTTCATCCTCGACCTTCCTAATTTCGATACCCATCATACCCATAAACCACGCCAATTGCAAGAACTACCGGAAATTTTCTGCACATACGGCGCCACATCGTTTCGTTCGGACCGCTGCCCGTACCGGCAGAGCATCCCTCCGCCATGGCACACCGCCCCCTCGGACGCATCTACTGGGCGGCGCACAGGTTCTCTTTTCGTCTCATACACTAAAACAAGAGACACTTTTCAGGAGGTAATCGTATGCATCAAGACCGCGGTGTTCCCTCTGCTCCTGCTGCCCGGGATTATGGCCCGGAGCCACTCATCATAAACATCACCTGCGCCGCCCGGCAGAACCCCTTCTACCGCGCCCCTCTGTGGACCGGGCGGGATCTGCAGGTAACGCTCATGTCCATCCCGCCCCGAAGCGATGTAGGACTGGAGGTCCACACCGATCTGGACCAATTTATCCGCATCGAAAGTGGCTGCGCCCTTGTACAAATGGGTAAAACCGATACACAGCTGAACTGCTGTCAGCAGGTCGGCGAGCACCATGCCATCCTCATTCCCGCAGGCACATGGCACAATCTGACCAACACCGGAAACGTTCCGGTAACGCTGTTCTCCATTTACGCCCCGCCGCAGCACCCCTTCGGGACCGTCCACGAGACGAAAGAGGAGGCCGAGAAAACCGACCACCGGTAGGCCGCTCCTCGCTCCCGGCCCACCACGCAAAACGCTCCTCCGAAAGACGGCCCTTGCCGTTCTCCTGAGGAGCGTTCTTTTTCCTGCCGTGGGCAAACCGCCTTAGGAATGGCGGTAAATGCGTTTTTCCAGTGCGAAAATTCGTCCGCTGACTTCGCCCACTTCCATTCCCTCCAGTGTCTCCCGGTAGATCTCCATCCGGCTGTCGATCCGGTCGATCTCGGACAGCAGCTCACTCTCTGCACAAATGGGCACGACCGCTGCACCAAACTCCGGATCTCCGTGGTGGGAGAGGATCATATGCTGCAGCAGCACCGATTTCTCCTCCGGCACGCCCAGCTGCCGAGCCGCCTCTGCCACCTCCTGTGCCCCCATGACCAAGTGCCCCAGCAGCTGCCCCTGCACCGAGTAGTTGGTGGCCAAGCCCAGCGGCGAGAACGTAAACTCCTTCTCTTTGGCAAAATCGTGGAGAAACGTCCCGGCCAGCAGCAGGCTGCGGTCGATCACGTCGGCATACAGTTCCGCAAGGAAATCGGCAATACGCAGCATATTGGCCGTGTGCATCAACAACCCCGAGACAAATCCGTGGTGCACACTCTTAGCCGCCGGAATACTGCGCAAGGCCTGCTCATGTTCCCGCAGCATTTGCAGGCAAATGGCCCGGTAATCACCATCTTCAATGGTATGGAGGCGGTTTTCCACCTCCCGCATGGTCCCTTCCACATCAATAGGCGCCACGGGAACCAGATCTTCCACACGGTAGGGATCTCCGCTTTCCGCCAGACGGATTTTCTCAATAACGATCTGTGCGGCACCTCGGTACTCGGAGACTTCCCCTCGAATCTTGACGACCTCGCCCTCATCCCCGGCGCCGATGGGACCGGAATAATTCCAGACCTTGGCCTCCACACTGCCGCTCTTATCGGCCAGTACCGCATTCAGAAATGGTTTTCCTGCGGCGGTCGTCTTGGGGAATGCCCCTTTCAGAAGGTAAAATCCCTCCACCTGCTCGCCCGGATTCATCTCGCCAATCAATTTATTGTATTCCATGGTTCTTCTCCTTGCTTCCGTTTGCCCGCCCACGGCTCAGTCTGCCACAGGAGGGATCATCTTTTTGAGATAAGCATACCATAAGTTCTGACCGGAATAAAGGACAGTGTGAAATTTTTTTCAACTGTCCACGCCATAAAGCGGCACAGGGGACGTGCCCCTGCACCGCTTTTGATGCGTGCCCCCACCGGCACTCTGCGATGAAAACGGCATCGCACTACTCAAGCGCCCCGGCCGACTCACCGTCTGTCGTATGTGGCAAATCGCTGGGCCGGCGCCGGCATTGCTCTCAGGCAAATTCCGTGTGGGCAACCTTCCACTTTTTCAGCTGAATGCTCACCCAAAACCCATAGATGCCCAAGGTCACCACCGTCAGCAAAAACCACTTGACCCAATGGCCGAACAAACCCAGCGCCGTTCCGGTAAACCGCAGCCGGCGCCCGTTGATCACCGTGTGATTTGTCTCCCACTGGTAAATCATACAGCAGGCCCACGGGTAGCAGATCCCCAGAGTCACCAGCGTGATCAGCCCGCCCAGTAGGTGCCAGCCCACCAACTGCAGCAGGCCTCCGTCAAAATACGATTTTTCTTGCATCATGTCCATTCCGTTTGTCTCCTATCTCTCTTTTTTACTGTGGCTCTGTCTCTGGCCATGTTCTGCTTTCCCCGCCCTCACGGTTCACTGCAACTTCGCAGCACAGATTTCCGGCCGTTGCATCGCCTTGTCTATTGATGATGATACACGATTCACTGTCCCCCTTTCCGGACTGTTGCCATGTTGCAAATTTCATTTGCTTTTTCGGCTTATTTCTGCTATAATTTATTATTTGTGTGATAAAATATTCTAAAACACATCTTTTTATTTTATAGATGTTGGGGCGTCAAAGGCCCGGAAATCAGCGGCGGTTCCCACCTCTCTCCGGCGGAGCCACCACTTCTCCCGAGGATGTATCCGCCGAACTCCCGGCGCCGCACCGACAATGTCAACGCATCCGCATGACAACGATTCAACGAAACCATATAAAAAATCCGCATCCACCGGGCATCCGTGGATACGACGAAAGAAAGAGGGCGACACAATGACTGCTGTAGATTTTTTCATGGACTTTGCGAAAATGTCACTATTTATGTTTCTTGCTCAATTCTTACGCTCCCGCGTCAAGCTGCTTCAAAAGATCCTGATGCCCTCTTCCGTGGTAGCCGGGCTTCTGTGCCTGCTGCTGGGCCCTCAGTTTTTGGACATCGTACATTTTTCACCGGCGGCCTCCAGTTACTCTTCGGTGCTGATCGTCATTCTCTTCTCCTCCTTGTTTCTGGGAAAGCAGCACCGGGAAAATTTCAAGGACACGATGAAGCACGCCGGCGACACACTGCTTTTGAATTCCGCCGTATACTTCGGTCAGTACGGCGTGGCTCTGCTGGTGGGCGGCTTGCTGCTGCATTTTCTCTACCCTGCCATCAACAACGGCTTCGCCCTGCTTATGCCGGGCGGATTCAGCGGCGGCCACGGAACGGCTGTCACCTATGCCAACGCTCTGGAACAGCTGACCGGCTGGGAAGAGGCCATGACAGTGGGCCAGACCTTTGCCACCATCGGCATCCTGTTCGGCGTACTGGTGGGCACGTTCCTCATCAATTTTGCCACACGGAAAGGGGCCACCCGCTTCATCTCCCACATCAGCGAACTGCCGGACAGCATGCTGACCGGTCTGGTGCCCGAGGAGGAGCGGGAATCCCTGGGCCACGCCACCATCAGCTCCATGTCTCTGGAACCGCTGGTGTGGCATCTGTCCCTGGTCCTTATTGCCGCCGGCGGCGGTTTCTATCTGACCGACATCATCCACTCCTTCCTGCCGCAGCTGAACCTGCCCACCTTCTCTCTGGGTATGCTGTGCGCTCTGCTTTTGCAGTTTCTGCTGGATAAGCTGCATCTGGGACAGTACGTCCACCGTGATGTCACCGCCCGGATCGGGAATACCGCCACGGACTATCTGGTCGGCTTTGCCGTGGGCTCTATTAAGGTGTCCGTGGTTGTGAAATACGCCGTTCCGCTGCTGATCGTCTCTCTTCTGGGCATGGCCTTCATCATCTTTTACGTGCTGGTCATCTGCCCCAAGCTGTTTCGGAACTTCTGGTTCGAGCGCAGCATCTTCATCTTCGGCTGGTCCTCCGGCGTCTGCGCCATCGGGATCACCCTGCTGCGGGTGGTGGACCCCGAATCCAAGAGCCACACACTGGAGGACTATAGCATGGCCTATATGTTTATGTCCCTGATCGAGATGGTGATCATCGCCGCCCTGCCGGGATTGGTGGTGGCCGGACATCAATATGCGGTGGGAGCGATTTTCCTGCTGATCTTCAGTGCTCTGCTCTTTCTCTGCTCACGGATCTACGGTGTTTTCAAGGGAAAATACAGCGATCTGCGCCCCGGTGAAAAGGAGATCATCGGCTGAGCGCACCGGTAGTACACGCCTCCCCTGATCGCAGCATAGGATGAACTGGCCGGCACTTGCCGGTCTGAATCCTCAAAAAGGAGCGTGTATTCGATCATGTCCTGTGTATTCAGGCAAACAGAGGCCCCCGCCTGCCATCTGGAAGTCGACTACGCCGCCGTTCCGGGAGAGCGGATCCTGCCGTTTCAGGTATCCCTCAACCTGATGGACTCGATCCCTGACCCGGGCGTTGGCGAACATCAGCGGTTCTGCTATGACATCATCGGCGTCGGCGAGGACAGCGCCCTGTACGCCGATCTCAGCCATCTGGTGCTGGGCATCTGTGATAGAATTCCGATAGAGGAGATTGTAAACGTCTCCGTAGTGATCAACGGCGCAGCGCAAGATGTGGTGTTCGGCGACGGCGGCAACGTGGAGCTTCGCACCGCCGACCGGCCGGACCCGCCCACCGGCTGCACCGGTCTGAAATTTGATTTCCCTCTGGATAAGGTCAACGGGCTCATGCAGCTCTGCTTTGAGCTGACCGTCCCACGCAAGGTAGGCGACATCAACGTCTGCCTGTTCGGCGGCGGCACCACGGCAACAGGGCTGCAGATCTGCGGCCCCATCTGCGAAAAGCGTGACACGAGCTGCCCCGTGATGGGGTATCAGCGATCCAGTGTCTGTGTTCCGGTCACCGTGACCCCCTTTGCACACGTAGGCACCCCCGTCACCAGCTGCTGCGGGGAACCGGTGGTCATGGCCGGAGCCATCTGTCCGCGCAATGGCGGCATCTGCCGCTTTACCATCCGTCAGGAGATCTGTGTGGCCGTCCCGGTGGAGTTCGGGGCCCGGGCCGTGGCCGGCATGCCCAGCGTCCAATGTGGTGAAGCCAGCCACACCAACATTTGCACGGACTGCACACCGGCCGAGCCGAGCGCAGCCGGCAAAGCACCGGAGCCTTCCAGTCCGTTCAAGCGGTCCCGCTCCGGGAATCCATCATAACCCAGAGAAGAGCGGAAGCGGTGGATCCACCGCTTCCGCTCTTCTCTGTCCGGATCGTTTATTCTTCGGTCTCAGCCCTGCCGGCGGCGCTGTCATCGCGCCCGCTCCTCCGCCGTTTCTCTCCGCGGCGCAGGCCAGCTTCCCGCACCTTTGCATCTGCCGATTGCAAAGCGGCTGCCGATATGCTATGCTATAGTTAGCTAAAACTAACTATAGCGGTAACCGCAGGAAAGGAGCTCCTATGAAGACACAATCGCATCTCTCCCTCTTTGGCATCGGACCACTCTTTACCGCCATGTCTGCCCTGCTGACACTGGCCGCCTGCCTGCTGGATCGGCAGAGCTGGATCGCACGTCTCGCTTTTCCCTTCACCACGCTCGCGCTGAAAATCATCTCCCTTGCGTGTCTGGTCATCGCCCTTGTTCTCTGGATCAGCGCCGTATTCGTGCAAAAAATCGACCGCAATATTCTGGACAACAAACTGGTCACCATCGGCGCATACGCCTGGGTGCGCAATCCCATCTATTCCGCCATTATGCTGATCATGTGGGCCATCCTCTTCTGGCGGGGCAATCTGTACCTGCTGCTTCTCTGCCCGGTCTATCCGCTGGTCATGACGTTTCTCCTGAAACGCACCGAGGAAAAATGGCTGTCCGAGCGGTACGGTCAAGCGTATCACGACTACTGCCAACAGGTGCATCGCTGCTTTCCCTGGTTCCCACGGACGAAAAACCACTGCGCCTCTTCCCGGAATCCATAGCTGAGCCACCGCCGGAGCGATCTTCGGGTTCAGGTGCAGCAATAGGGGCCGCCCAAGCCGAACATCGCTTTCCGAACACACCACAAAATGTGAAAGGATGATCGAAGTGAACTACGGAGCCACCGCCAGAGTCTATGCCTGGGTCTTCAGCAAGCTGTTGAAGGACTACTACCGGGAAACCCTGTCCGCATCAAATCGAAAAGCTCTGTGCCAAGCGATCCGAAAGGAGTACAAAGCCATGGTTCGACGGACACCGGGGATCGGCGGCAGCAGCAACGAAAGCAATCTTGTGGGCGCCTGCTACTTTTTCGCCGCCGCCAAGGTGATCCCCCACATGACCCCCGCACTGTTGGACGACATGATCCAGACCAGCATCTCCTCCCCCCTCATGGTCAGAGTGTATGGCCGCCAGAAGAAAAAAGGCACCTTATTTTCACAGTCCCAGCAGCAAAAAAGGATGGCAGAAGCCCAGCGCTCCCACCAATCCACATACGAGATGGACTGGGAATTCACCTATCAGCCGGGTAAGGAGGATTTTTATATTACCTACACCCGCTGCGGGATTTGCAAATTAGCAGAGCGTGAACACACGGAACCGTTCCTGCCCTGCCTTTGCAGGATGGACTTTCCGAAATATAAATTGGCCGGTGCCCGGCTCGTCCGCACCAAAACACTGGCCGCCGGTGATGCGTGCTGCAATTTCCACGTGATCAAAGAGTGAGGGGGCCCTGCATCACGCACTTTCGCCGCAAAACAGCAGCGCACGCCCTCCCAACTCTATGAAAAAACACCTTCGGCTGACGCAGAATCCCATCAGCCGAAGGTGTTTTCTTTGCTTCAAATGCGCCGTGTCTCTTCCGCCGGACCACGGATGCCGCAGCCCCTTCCATCGCCGCCCTCTTTCGCGCAATGCCGTCCGTTCAGAGGCGTAATCCCGGGAGGCCTCCGGCACCTCAATCCATCACTCTCCCCATCATAGCAAACGGTACCGCACTTTGCAAGAAGCCGCACTGCTGTCCCCTCCCGGTGTTTTCCAGCTTCCTGCCTCGTCCAATCCTCTCAGTGAAGCCCGCCCTGTCCCAACACCGGTGCACTGCGGCACTCGCCATCACTCAATACCGCAGCAAAACGGGGCGTCTTGCTGCCAAGGCGCCCCTCTGTCCTAAAAATCATTATTCTTCCAGAATACGGTATAAAAAAATGAACAGATCGCTGCGATCAAAAACCTTATCATCCCTCATTCCTCCTTTTTGTTACTCTGCACAGATCTCCCACACGAATGCGGCCGTATCCCTTGTCCGAATGTCCGCGGGCGTGATCTCCGGCGCGGTGCGGTCCGTCCCCACGCCTTTGCCCGTAATGGTCCTGTTCATCACATACCTCCCTCTTCCTGCACGTATCCTTTGGGACACATATGCCCTCTCTTTTTCTTGTATACTTTAATGATACCACATCATCTGTCCGAAAAAATGTACTGTTCTTCGTCTTTTGTGGCGAACACTTCCCGCTGGCAAATCCATGCCCATGAAGAAAAAAGTGTCCATAGCCGCCCAAAAAATCCCACCGTCAAATCGAACATTTGTTCTTGATTTGCGAGGCAATTGGGGTATAATAGAAGGACAGTGTCTACAGAAAGAGGAGGGGCCGCACACCATGGGCGAGCACGTCTATTTAGCCATCGATTTAAAATCTTTCTACGCCTCAGTGGAGTGCGTGGAGAGAGGTCTGGACCCCCTGACGACCCATCTGGTGGTGGCCGACCGAAGCCGCTCGGAAAAGACCATCTGTCTGGCGGTCACCCCATCGCTGAAACGCTGCGGTCTCCCCGGCCGTCCCCGTCTCTTTGAAGTGGTCCAGAAGGTCAGGGAAGTCAACGCTCGCCGCCGGCAAACAGCTCCCCGCCATCTCTTCACCGGCACTTCCTGCCAGGCACCGGAGCTGACCGACAACCCGGGGCTGGAGATGGCATATCTGGTCGCACCGCCCCGAATGTCCCACTACATGGCGCTGAGCACGAAAATTTATACCATCTATCTGAAATATGTTGCGCCGGAGGACATCCACGTCTACTCCATCGACGAGGTCTTTATCGACGCCACCCGCTATCTCCCCCTCTACGGTGTGAGCGCTCAGGAATTGGCCATGAAAATGATTCTGGACGTTTTGCACACCACCGGGATTACGGCGACAGCCGGAATCGCAGACAACCTCTTTCTCTGTAAGGTGGCCATGGACATCACCGCCAAGCATATCCCGCCGGACAAGAACGGTGTCCGGATCGCCCAGCTGGACACAAGGAGCTACCGGGAGACCATGTGGACCCACCGTCCTCTCACCGATTTTTGGCGCGTGGGAAAGGGTTACGCCCGAAAGCTGGAGAAACTTGGGATTCACACCATGGGGGACATCGCCCGCTGCTCCGTGAAGAACGAAGAGCTGCTCTACCGACTGTTTGGCGTCAATGCCGAACTGCTCATCGACCACGCCTGGGGCTGGGAGCCGTGCACCATTGCTCAGATCAAGGCCTATCGCCCGCAGTTCACCAGTATGGGCGCCGGACAGGTTTTGCCCGACCCGTACCCCTGCGCCAAAGCCCGCCTTGTGGTCCACGAGATGACGGATCAACTGGTACTGGATCTGGTGGATAAAAAGCTCCTGACAAACCAACTCACCCTGACCGTGGGCTATGATCGCGAAAATCTGGCCGCCGACAGCCACGCCGCCTATTGCGGCGACGTGACCCGCGATCCCTATGGCCGCGCCATTCCCAAAGCCGCCCACGGCACGGCCAATCTGCCCGGCTACACCTCCTCGTCCCGGGAGGTCATCCAGGCCGTACTGGCGCTTTTCGACCGCATTGTCGATCCGCATCTTACGGTCCGCCGCATCAATCTCTCTGCCAATCGCGTGCTGCCGGAGGGAAGGACGCCCACCGACAGCCCCCTTATGGAACAGATGGATCTCTTCACGGACTATGAGGCCAAGGCCCGTCTGGAGGCAGAAAGCGCTGCTGAAAAACAGCGCGAGCGAAAGATTCAGGAGGCCATGTTGGGCATCAAGAAAAAATACGGAAAAAATGCCGTACTCAAAGGGATGAACTTAGAGGAGGGCGCCACGGCGCAAAGCCGCAACCGCAGTATCGGAGGTCACAGAGCATGAACTCACCCTACGAAGATCTTATGGATCTGCCGCACCATGTCTCAGCCGTGCATCCGCCTATGGGGATGCACGAGCGTGCCGCCCAATTCTCCCCGTTTGCCGCCCTCACCGGCTACGAGGATGCCATCATCGAGTCCCGCCGGCTCACCCATCGCAAGATCGAACTCAGCGAGGATGAAAAGCGGGAGCTGGACCAAAAACAGCGCATCCTCACGGCACTGCTCCCACAGCGCCCAACCATCACCGTCACCTACTTTGTCCCGGACACCAGAAAACAGGGCGGTTCTTACCAGACCGTCACGGCCGCCCTTCGCCGCATCGACGAAACTGCCCAGACGCTCCACATGACCGACGGGCAGGTGATCGCTCTGGAGCAGATCGTGGCTCTGGAGCTTCCGGAAATTCCACCGACTCTGCTGTAAGGTGCCCTCTCTGTGCCCCGCCACCACAGCGGCCGCCTGTCCGCCGATTTCCCGCTGCGTCTCCCTCTCCACTCCCCCTGCGGCGACCGCTAAATAGAGAAAGGCCTTCCCCCCTGTCCGTTTTCGGACCGAGGAGAAGGCCTTTTCAGCGCGGAACGCTGGCCGTTTTTACAGTCTCCAGCCTGCGGCAGCTTCTCGACTCTGCAAAAAGTCGCGGTACAGCCCCGGCTGATCTTTCAGTGTGGCATGGATGCCTTCCTGGCAGATGCGGCCGTCTTTCATGGCGATGATGTGATCCGCTTTCTGGACGGTCTGGATACGATGGGCAATCATGACAACCGTTTTATTGGCCGTCAGCTCGTTGATGGCCGCCAGAATTTCCTGCTCGTTTTCGGCGTCCAACGCCGAAGTGGCTTCATCCAGCAGGATGATCGGTGCATCCTTCAAAATGGCTCTTGCAATGGAAATACGCTGCTTCTCGCCGCCGGAGAGGCTGGCGCCTCCCTCCTCCACCACGGTGTCATAGCCGTCAGGCAGCGCCATGATAAATTCATCACACCGGGCCGCTTTGGCAGCGGCACGGACTTCGGCCAATGTGGCCTCCGGTTTTCCGAAGCGGATGTTGTTGAGGATCGTATCCTCAAAGAGGTACACATTCTGGAAAACCATGGAAATCTGTGCCATCAACGCATCGTAGGGAATATGGCGAATATCCGCCCCGCCGATGGTAATGCGCCCTGCGGAAACGTCCTGAAACCGCGGGATCAGCCGGCAGAGCGTTGTTTTTCCCGAGCCGGAGGGCCCGATAACGGCCGTCAACGATCGAGGGCGGATTACGGTGCTGATCTGGTGCAGCACTTCCCGTTCCCCGTAGGAAAACGAGACATTTTCCAGACGGATCTCCTGCGACTGCCCTGTTTGCTGCGGCTCCAATACAGAAAGCGCCGCCTGTTGCTCGATCCGTGCCGCCTCCGCAAGACCTGTATCCAGCAAACCGATCATGGACAGCATCGATCCGGCCTGATGGAGCGAGGCATAGGCCATGAAGCTGAACATCAACAGCAGCACCGCCCGTGTCAGGTCGATCTGCCCCTGCCCGAAGCACTGGAAGAGGGAAAAGAGCAGTAGGCCCGATTCAAAAACAGCCACCGTCAGGCTGGCCAGAAACTGCAGCGGCATGGAAACACTGGTGAGCCGGATATTTTCCCGGCAGCTGTCCTCCACCGCCTGTTTCAATTTCTGATCGCCCTGCCCAACGCAGAAGGCCTTAGTCACCTTGATACCGCGGAGAAAGTTCAGGCACGATGCCGCCAGCTCCGTCTGGGCCTTTTGCTGTGCCGGTGCGCTTTTTCGGGAGAGGTGCATCTGCCTGTTGACGACGGCCAGATACGCCAGCATTCCCACACCCATCAGCAGCCCCACCTGCCAGTCGTACACCAGCAGAAAGACGAACAGGGTCACACTGTTGAACAGGCCGGAGACAATTCCCACCATCACCATGGCCGCCGCCGTCTCCACACCGGAAAGCGTCGTAGTCAGGGTACCGGCGACCTTTTCTGAGGCGCTCTCCGTAAAATACCCCAGCGGCAGCTTGCGCAGAAAACCGGCAATGCCCACACGCTTGTCAGCTGTCATGAAAAAGCCGGTTTCCATGGACCGGATCTGCTCGACATAGCTGGTTACAAAGCTGCCCAGCACACACACGAACATCAGGAGCGCCACGCGGAACATCCCGCTCTTCACCGCCAGATGCCCCTGCACCACCTCGATCACGGTGAGGATGGAGAAGATCTGTGTCACACCGAAAACGGCCCTGCAAAAGGAAAATACCAACCCCTGTACCAAAGCTTTATGCTGCTTTTGGCTGATTTCCCAGATTTTCTTCATAGATTCTCTCATATCACTGCACCTCCTGCATCTGCCACATCCTGCGATACGCCTCGCAGGACTCCAAAAGCTGTTGGTGGGTCCCCACCGCTCGGATCTGTCCTTGGTCCACATAGGCGATCTGCTGCGCCCCTACAACGGTGGACAGCCGGTGGGCAATCACCACCAGTGTCTTATCCTTGGCCGCCGCTGAAAGCGCGGCCTGAATTGCGGCCTCGTTCTCAGGGTCAGAACTGGCCGTCGCTTCGTCCAAAATGAGAATGGGCGCCTTTTTCATCATGGCCCGCGCAATGGCAATGCGCTGCTTTTCACCGCCGGAGAGGCGGTTACCGGCAGTGCCGGCCATGGTCTGATAGCCCTGCGGCAGCGCCCGGATAAACGCATCGCAGCCGGCCTCCGCGGCGCAGGCCATCACCTCTTCGTCACTGGCCTCTGGACAACCCATACGAATGTTGTTGAGAATGGTATCGTCAAAGAGGAAGGTCTCCTGATCCACATAGGCAACCAGATGATTCAGCGTCTCCTGCGTGTACGCTGTGATGGGGTGCCCGCCCACGGACACCACGCCGTCATCGGCATCCCAGAAGCCGGCCATCAGCTTGCCGATGGTGGACTTGCCGGAGCCGGAGGGGCCCACCAGTGCCAGCATAGTATGCTCCGGAACCTGAAGCGATACCTTCTCCAAGGCTTTCTGCTCCCCGCTTCCATAGGAGAAACTGACCGAATCGAAGGAGAGGGCAGCGTTGTCCGGCTGCGCCGTGCCGCCGCGCTGCAATTCCGGGTAATCCAACAGCTCCTTGATCGCTCTGGCACTCTCTCCCATGGCCGCCAGCTGGTCGAAGTAGTTCATGGCGTTCATCAGCGGCGTGAAGATCCCAAAGCTCAGCAACACCATCATGAACAGATCCGCCGGAGCCAGTGTACCACTGCCATAAAAAAGCAAGCCCAGAATCAGAATTGGGAACAGGGAGAAGGGGGCGATGGCCATGCCCAGCGACGCATATTTCTGCGTCTCCTTCTGCCAGTTCACATTATACGAAGCAAAGCCATAGACAGCGTCCTGATATTTTCGGTAGCACTCGTCGGCGCGACCGAAGTTCTTGATGACCTCAATGCCGTTGACAAACTCAACGACGGCCTGATTCATGCCTTTGAGGGCCTTGAGCTGCCCGGCATATTTTTCTTCGTACCCCTTCATCATGCCGCCCGTGACAGAAAATCCAACGAGGATCCAGAGCAGCGCTGCCAGTGCCAGCCGCCAGTCCACGATAAACATGAACACCATGCAGGCGAGCGGTCCCAACAGGTTGGCGGTCAGTTCCGGCAGCACGTGGGCCAGAGTTTTCTCCATACTCTCCACGTGATCCACCAACGTAGCCTTCAGCCGACCGCTGCCATGCTCTTCAAAATATCCCATGGGCAGCTTCAACAGCTGATCTGCCAGCGCAGAGCGGATATCCCGCAGCGTGTGGTAGGCGGCTTTATGGGAGATCCAAGTGGACACATTCATCAGCACTGCATGGACGATCTTACACCCCGCCGCCCCCAGTGCCAGCCACAACAGCGGCTCCCATGCCGGGGCCGCCTGAAAGAGCCGGGCGACGATCAGCCCGGCAAAACCATAGGCCCCGATCCCCGCCGCCACACTCAAAACACTGATGGCTATGGAGAGCCCGTATTTTCCCCCATAGGGCCGCATAAAGCCGCCCAATTCATGGAAAAAATTCACCGAGCTCTTCTCTTTTTCTGCGTTTTTTGCCATATCATCACATCACTTTCCTCAAAATGTAGTTAGTTATAGCTAACCACCGTTTAAAAAAAGAAGGGCGCCACACAGGAACCACGCTTGACACACGGACAGCCCCCCACTATAATAGTAGTACTATCGATAGTACCGCTATTGATAATACCAGAAGAAAAAGGAAAAAGCAATATGGCAATTAAAAATCATGCACTGGATGACAAGATCACCGCCTCCGCCATGCAGGAATTCATGACCTATGGCTTCCAGGCGGCATCCATCAATAAAATTGCGGAAAACGCCGGCATTACCACCGGCGCCGTCTATACCCGCTACAAAAGCAAAGACGATCTCTTCTGCAGCCTGCTGCGGGCCCCTCTGGAAGAGATGGCGGCTCACGGGGCCGAAGTGGCTCAGCTGTACGGGCGCGTCAGGAGCAAGGATGATCTGCCCCTCTTCCTACAGGCAATGCAGACGGAAATGCTCCTCTACATGGAAATCATGTACAAATATTACGAACCATGCATCCTCCTCTACTGCAAAAGCGAGGGCAGCTCTGCTGAAAAAATGCTGCAGGATGCCCTGCAGCAAAAAGTGAGTTCCACCATCGCATTTCTGGAGGGGATCGCCCATCGACAGATGCCCGGCGTGGAGATCCTGCTCCGCCAGCAATTCGTGCTTTTCACGCTGATCCTGCAGTCCGACTATACCAAGGAGCAGGCTCTGGAGGTCTTATCCATGGTACAGCGATTCAACGAGGCCGGTTGGAAAGAGCTCTTTCAGCAGATGTGAGCCGATGCTTTCTATCCCCGGTTTTGCCGTACACGGCCCCGGTTCCAAGGGGTCTCCGTTCCCTTCCATGGCGCCAGACCGGGCCGGATGCTGCCGTCTTTTCAGCCTCCGAAGCGCCCCAACGGTCTGCGCTTTTTATGCTGAAAAGGCAGCCCACCCCTTTAAGGGGGTGGGCTGCCTTTTCGCTTTTATCCAAAATCTGACGGCTCATCCTCCGTCCGGTCAGGCCTGCAAGACAGGCGGCACCGCCTTACTCTTTCAGCATCTGTACGGTCATTTCCAGCATCCGGATGATGGTCTCCCGGCGATCACACAGCAGATCGTCCACGCCATCTTCCGACAAAACGCCCCGGGGCATCGTCTCCGGAATCAGGTGCCGGGCATCATCGTCCAGATCCTTCCAGCGCTGTTCACTGCAATAGTAGCGCAGCAGCTCATGGAAATCCTGCTGCTGCGCCTCCAGATCATCCAACAGCCGGTTCAGTTCCTGCAGCGTCTCGCTCTGCCGATTCATGATGGTTTCCATCTTCGTGATGTGCTCATATTTGTCCATTGTATTCCCTCCTGTTGAAATCAGTACGCTTCCGCTCCTGTGTCGCTGTCCGATACGCAGCGGCTTACGGCTCCCACACGCCGTTCTCCTGACCGAGGACATCCTGTTTGGTGATCTTTTCAGAGACAAAGGCGCTTTGGGCGATGTAGTGTCCCCCACTCTTCCGGAACAAATACACCGTGACCTCATCGGATACATCGGTCCAGACGAAAATCCCGGTCTGCTCTTCGTGCATCTCCCGCACACAGTAGTACGCTTTTTCCCCGAGGAAATCACCACGGACCGCCTGCTCTGCCTCTTCCAGATCGGCGTACTCCGTTCCCCCCGAGAACCCCGTCTCCTCCTGCTTGTCCATCGGCTCCTGCCCCTGGGTTATGTCGGAATGGCTGTCATCCCTATGGGAATCTCCACCAATGGAGCCACCATCCCAGATCACCGCCGCCACAGCGACCACCAGCACAACACACAGCACAACGCCGTATTGCTTTGCGATCTTTCCCCAGCCGCACCTGCCTGTCCGCTCCCGCTCATCGGCACTCTGCCACAGGGTTGACGAAATCATCAGCAGCCCCATGACCACGTACCACGCAATGGTCAGGCCGTGGAGCAGCGGGTCCTCTCCTACAAAATGGAACGCCACCACGGGACCTACAATCACCAACAGCAGCAGATATACCATAAAATTCCAGCTGCGTCGAAACGGAGTCCTGCCCTCCACCGTATCAACGACCGACATTCCGGCCACGTGTCGGTTCAGCAGCAGGTTGATAATCAGGAGCCCACGACCCACCTTGCGGTATTTCTCTGGGAGGCACGTCTCCTCTTTGGGAAGTACCGTGCCGCACAGGAGCAAAACGAGCCCGAACAGAAGCGACAAGGTCCCGGTGATATAAGGAAACAAATCTGCCCCTGTCTCCATCGAACCTGCACAAAACAGGAGTCCGATTGAAATTCCCATCAAGCACAGGGACAGGGCAATATTCAGAATATGTGTTCTCTTTTTCATGGGGGCATCCCTCCGAAAACCATAGATTCTCTGGTTGCTCCGGTGCAAAGGTCCGGCCGTATCGCAGGCACTATCCCGCACCGCTCAGGGCGGCACAAAAGTCTCTCCGCAGGACCCACGCCCCGTTTTTACGTCGATTATACCATAGCCGCTCCCCATTGGCTATAGCCTTTCCGCGCAATCTTTTCGCGCTCCGGGCACAGTCCGCCCCCACAAATAGCAAGAGCAGGAGCGATGTTTCTCGCTCCTGCTCGAATGTGTCCTGTAAAAGACGTACCGTTATAACTTCCAGTTGACCGCCTGTTCTCGTTGTGCAACAAACCGTCGGTACAATCCCTCCTCCGCCATCAGCTGGGAATGGGTGCCCTGCTGGATGATCCGGCCCTGTTCCAGCACCACGATCTGGTCGGCGTGCTGAACGGTTTTCAGGCGATGAGCGATCATGACGATGGTCTTTTTCCGGGTCAGCTCCTCAATGGCCCACAGCAGTTCCTGCTCATTTTCCGGGTCCACATTGGCTGTTGCCTCGTCGAGAATAATGATGGGCGCATCCTTCATGATGGCGCGGGCAATGGACAAGCGCTGCCGCTCTCCTCCCGACAGCGACCCGCCGCTCTCTCCGATGATGGTATCATAGCCTTGCGGCAGCGCCATGATAAACTCGTGGCACCGGGCCTTTTTAGCCGCTGCAATTACGGCCTCCATGGGTGCATCGGGCTGGCCGAAGCGAATGTTGTTAGCCACGGTGTCCCGGAACAGATACACATTCTGAAAGACAAAACTGAAGTTCCGCATCAGCGCATCCATGCTGTACTCTTTGATGTTTCGTCCGCCCAAGGTGACCGTGCCGCTGTCCACATCCCAGAAGCGGGAGAGGAGATGGCAGAGGGTAGTTTTTCCGCCGCCGGAGGGACCCACAATGGCCGTGGTGGTGTTTTGCGGAATGGTCAGTGACAGATCCCGAATGATTTTTTTCTCCCCATAGGCAAAATCGATATGGTCGGCCTGCAGCGTATAGGAGACCGGAGCATCATCCACCCCGTCGATCTCCATAGCCGGCACGTCCAAGATCTCATTGGCCTGTTTGACGCACAGATCTACCACACGGAGCAGCGCCGAGTACGTGCCGGCCCGCTCCAGTCCCTCCATCATCATAAACGAGCAGATCATCAGCATGATGCAGTCCACAAGAGACATGGTCCCGCCGGTATAAAAGTAGACGGACGCCAGAACCATCCCCACGCCGATCATCTTGGCCACCAGATGTTGCAGCGCCATGTAGGGCACCAGAATCAGCTCCATCGTGGTGTTGGCCTTTGCATTTTCATCGATGGCTGTCTCCAGTTTTTGATTGTACTTTCCGGATACGTGGTACGATTTTACTTCGGCGATCCCCTTGATGTACTCCAGTACCTTTTCGACAACAACGGCATCTGTTGCCATCTTTTTCTCCGAACACGCTTCGGACGCCTTCTGCATCCGCCAATTGACAAGGAGGTACACCAACAACCCCGCCACAAGCAGTCCCCCCATCCGGCCATCGAAAAAGAACATCATCACTGTGACCACGCCCGTAAAGAACATACCGCTGGTCACGAACATCACCACTCTCGTCCCCACGTCCGCCAGGCTTTCCATGGTGTTGGTGGTTACCGAGGTGATCTTCCCCAAACTGTTCTCGTTGAAATAGCCCATGGGGAGATAGCGCATATGCTCGGCGATCTCCATCCGCTTTCCGGCCGCCGTTCCATACCCGGCCTCCGTCTGCAGCATGGTGGCCCGGTAATTGATGAAGGCGGCTCCCACAATGGACAGCACCATGATCCCGAAGGCCCCCCAGAGAACGCCGTCGGTGATCCCGCCATTGAATATGGCCTGGACCACCACATAGATCGCCGAGATTTTCAGCGCCCCGAACAGGGCCGAAAAGACGCCGAGCACAATGGAGCGATAAAATTTTTTCCGATTTTCAACACTGCAAAAGGCAAAGAATCGTTTCAATGTCTGATACATACTTGGCACCTCCTCACAAGCTGTCTTTGGCCAAACTATGGGCCTTCCAGAGGTTCCGATAGAGCGGACAGGTCTCCAGCAGCTCCTCATGGGTCCCCTTTCCGGCAATGTTCCCCTGATCCACCACGGCAATCTGATCGGCGTCCTTGATGGTGGACAGACGATGTGCAATGACGATGAGCGTTTTGCCCTGCACCAGTCGGGCAATGGACGACTGCAGGACGGCCTCATTTTCCGGATCGGTGTAGGACGTGGCCTCATCCAGAATGATGATCGGCGCATTTTTCAGCATGGCTCTTGCAATGGAGATCCGCTGCCGCTCTCCACCGGACAGATGCCCGCCGCCGCTGCCGACCACGGTGTCAAAGCCCTTTTCCAGCTCCATAATGAACTCCCGGCAGCCGCAGTCCCGGGCCGCCTGCTCCACCTCTGCGTCGGTGGCGCCGGGCTTGCCCATCCGGATATTTTCCCGGATGGTATCATCAAAGAGGAAGTTGTCCTGCGAGACATAGGCGATGAGTCCGTGGTACTGCTCAAGGGGCAGATTTCGTATATCAACGCCGCCGATGTAGATACCGCCCCCATCCACGTCCCAAAAGGAGGCCATCAGCTTGGCAATGGTGGATTTTCCGCTGCCGGAGGGCCCTACCAGCGCATTCACCGTTCCCTCCCGGAATGTCAGATCAATGCCGTGCAGCACCTCTTTTTCGTCATAGCCAAAGCGCACCTGCCGCAGCGTGACGGTATGATCCTTCAGCGCTGTCGGCTGCGTCTGGGGCCGCGGCAGCTCTTCGGCCCCGAGGACGGACGTCACCTCACCGATCACCGTGTTCAGCTTGGCAATGTCATCACTGAACGCCATGCAGTTGAGGATCGGCGTAATGAGGCCCATGGCGAGGATGACCACAAAAACGAAACTGGTCACCGACAGGGAACCATTCCGCACCCAAAGACCGCCGATGGGCAGCACACTGACCAAGGTAGCGGGCATGATGTTCATGGAGAAGGTGAAAAAGATGTTGCTCTTGCGCATCCAATCCACATAGCTGGCCGCCCCCTCCTTCGTGGCCGCTACGAACTTTTCATAGGAACTCTTGGCTTTGCCAAAGACCTTGATGACCTCAATGCCGCCGATGTACTCCACCGCCGTATCATTCAGATTCTTGGTGGCCTGCACCGTGCGTCTGTAATTCTGTTCGTACCCGATCATCATACAGGAAAAGCAGATCATGCCCACCGGGAACGTCATCAGGGAGACCAGCGCCATGCGCCAGTCGATCCAGAAAAGAAGTCCCAGTGTCGCCGCCACGGCGCACAGATTCCCGCTCATCTCCGGGATCATGTGGGCCAAGGTGGTTTCAATACTGTCGATCCGCTCCACCAGAATGTTCTTCAGATTGCCCGAACCGCTGCGCTGGACTTCTCCCAGCGGCATCCGCTCCAGCTTCTGCAGTCCCTGCTTGCGGATATTGGCCAGCACAGAAAAGGTGGCCACATGGGAGCAGGCCGTTGAAACAGCGTGAAACAGCACCCGCAGCAGCCACATGACCGCCATGGCCAGACAATCCAGCGCATACCCCCGAAAGTTTATATCCCCCTGCAGCAGTTTGCCCACCATGTGGGCCACCATAATAAAGGGAAGCATCTGGCACAGTGCCCCCAGCGCAGCGCTGAACACGCTGAAGATATAAAATCTTTTTTTCTGCCCTGCAAATTCCATGATCCAGGCAAATGTACTTTTTTTCTTCACTCGACTCCCTCCCGGTCCGTTGTTCATCCTGTCATACCCTCTTTCTTTTCGCTCTCTTATGGCCGCTGCACACAGCAGGCTTATGCAACCGGCCTGTGCATCGCCATCCATTCAACGCAGCCGCTTTTCTTGACCGGTCGACGGCACCGATCGCAGCTTCCCATCGTGGCTATGCGCCGCCCGCCCCAAAGTTAGCCTTAGCTAACTTTGGGGCAAAAATTACAGGGTCTTAAAACCCCATAATTTTTTGCCACCCTCCCTCATAGAAGGTGACCAGCTGTTTGGTGTACTCCGCCGTATTTTCCCGTGGGATCTCATGCACCACCATTTCGAAATATGCATAGAACATACCACTGGTCAGCATATGCTCCAACTGCGGATGCACTGCATTCATGGGCAGCCCATTTTCAGCCATGGTCTGTGCAAAGTCCTGCGTAGCATCGCAATCCATCTGCGTCATATCGTGGATCAGATTTTCATACGGTGTCCCCTCGGCGCAGCAGAGGATCAGACGAAACGCCGTGAAATGATCGTAGATATACTCCGTCATACGCGACATTCCCGCAATGGCATAGTCCACCATGCCGGTGCGCTGTTCCTCCGGCGGGATCTGGTGGAAATTGTCCAAAACCTCCTGATAGATACGGAGGATCTCCGTATACTTCTCCTTGACTAAGGCGTCAAACAGCTCCTCTTTACTTTTGAAGTACCCATAAAAGGCGCCCGTGGTGACCCCGGCCTGTCGGACAATATTCCGCAGAGAAGCACCCTGAAATCCTTTTTGAAGGAACTCCTGACAGGCCACGGTCAGGATATTTTCCAGTGTGGTCGGCTCGCTCTCACGCAATGCGCTCCCTCCCCGAAAGATAACAGTGTTATATAACGGTGTTATCATATCGCAGGAGCCGCCCCCTGTCAAGAGCTTTTTCTCATTTCTTCTCTTCTGTTCCGTGCCGTGCGCCAGTCGTATCATCCTTCGATCCCCATGAGGCCCCTGTTCCCCGGCCGTATCTGCTGCGCTTCGCCGTCGCTGCCGCAGCGGGCCGGCTCCCCCGCCGTCTTTGCGCGGAAATCGCTCCGCTGGGGCGAAAAATCTTTACATTGCGGTGAGGTGTGGTATAATGGCACCAGGCCGCCAGACGGCCGCTCCGAAGGAGGTATGCTCCATGATTCAAAAGAAACGACTGCTCGCCCTTTTTCTGGGGGCTGTTATGTTGTGCGTCCTGCTGTCCGGCTGTGGCCAGACCAAGGAGACAAAGGCCTATGCCTTCCACGATGTTTACATCGGGGCTGAATACTTGCTGAACAACCACGACCGTTCCTCGTGTGAGGATATGTATCTCAACGAGGACGGGTCCCTGACCATGGTCCTCACCGAAGCCCAGCGCAAGCACTGGGCCAATCCCCGTCAGGTCGAGGCCATCCTGCTGCCGCTGCAAATGATGGGCGTGTCGATCTCCTACCATCAGGACTATACCCAGATGACCGTTTCCGCGCCGGACGGCGTGGCGGAAGCCGCAGCTCCCATGATCTGTAATTTTGCCTGGGTGGCAGAGCTGTATCAGGTGTTGAACGGAAACGAATCTTGGTCGTTGGACGTCACGGTGATCAACAGCGATACCGGCCAGATCCTGCAGCAGGTCACGCTGCCGGACGAGGAACTGGACTGGAGTTTTATCGGGCAATAATGTTCATCAGGCGGGGTCTCTATACATCTGACAGTAAGGAGCGTGCTGCGGCGGTCTATGAGCGCCGTCTGGCTCCTTCCGGAATCTTTTATCTTTCCCCAAAAAGAGAAGGGCACAGTGTGTCCTTCTCTTTTTTTCATATGTTGTGAGATTCTCCGTACCAATTACGCTGTGCAGCCAAAATCAACACACCCGACACCACGCCGCTTTTCCGGGCTGTTACCTGTCTTTGTCGATGGCGCCGCACCCGTTTTCCGGGCTCCGCTGTACCATTTCCGTCGGCTCTGCAATATCCCTCCATTCCAAAAACACACACGTATCATGCGGTTCTTGTCATTCGCTCACCTTGACAGTACGCCCCTCCGATGCTACAATGAACCCCAGCTTATTGTATAAAATACCATAATTCGACAAGTGCTGCCTTTGGGCGGTGAAAAGGGAACTGGGTGAAACTCCCAGACGAACCGGTCACTGTAATTAGGGAGCGTCTCCTTGCGATGCCATTGTACGATTGTATGAGAAGGGTAGGAGATGCGCAGATCTATGAGTCAGGATACCTGCTTGCCGAAGTATGATAAACAATTCCTGGATCAGTTGTTTATCGCTCTGACTGGCCTCCCCCGCCGGAGGGCTCTCTTTGTTTTGCCGGATCACAGGAATAGGACCATCGTGCGATCTATCCGGAATCCCCGGATATATCCTATATTCCAACGATCCACATAACAAGGAGGAAATGTCATGAAAAAGAAACATCAACAATTACTTGCTGGACTGCTGAGTCTGCTCATGCTGTTCAGCTTGGTCGCCTGCGGTCACGGATCGTCTGGCGGTTCTGCGTCGTCTGGAACCGGTGCAGCGCATACTTCGGGAAAAAGTGAAGATGACCCTATCGTCTTTGCCGCCTCCCGCTATGCCTGCCCCGGTAAAGACGACGCTTTTTATTGCAGCTCTGCCCTGTGTGTCTGGGAAAGCCTGCTGGTCAACGGTCCGGACGGGACCACAGTAGGACAGCTGGCCGAGAGCTTTGAGGGCAGCGATGACGCCAAAACGTGGACCTTCCATCTGCGCAAGGGAGTCACCTTCCACGACGGCACTCCCTTCAACGCCGATGCGGTCCTGTTCAACATCGAGCGCATGAAGAAGAATCTCTCTTCGGATTACACTTCCCTGCGCTACGACCGCTCCTTCCCCGGTCTGGAGACCATCGACAAGCCGGATGACTACACGCTGATCTTCCACTTTGCCGAGCCGGTCCCCGATCTGCCCATCTCCATGCGCGGCTACGGCTCCCCTATGTTCAGCCCCAGCTGCATCGCCGAGGACGGCAGCTTCTCCGGCCCGGCCATCGGCACCGGCCCCTTCCGTCTCAAGGACATCCAGCCCGACCAGTCGGTCACCGTGGAGCGTTTCGACGGATACTGGGGTGAACCCGCCGCCACCAAGTACATCGAGCTGCGCACCATCACCGATCCCAGCACCCGTTTGTCCGCATTGAAGGCCGAGGAGGTCATGGGCGTGGTGGATCTGGGGGCCATCGAGCCCTCCATGGCGGTGGAGCTGGCCAAAAACGATCAGTTCGCCCTGTCCACCTACAAGAGCACCATGACCCACCTGATTGCGGTGAACCGCCAGAAGTTCCCTTTCAACGACCAGCGCATGACCGAGGCGATCAGCCTGCTCATTGACCGGCAGCTAATCGTGGACCAGATTTTCTACGGCTTCGGCACCCCCACCACCAACCTCATCAACCACACTTCACCCTACTATATCGACACCCCCATTGAGCACAATGTGGACCAAGCCAAGGCACTGGCCAAAGAAGTGCTGGGCGATGAACGGGTGCCTGTGAAGCTGGTCCTGCGGCAGAAAGACCTCAACCGCTATCCGCAGGAAGAAGTGGCCGTCTATCTGAAGGACGTCCTCAAAGACATCGGGCTGGACATTGAAATTCAGATTCTGGAAACAGAGCTCTATGGCGAGACCATCCCCGCCGGTGATTGGGATATGACCGTGAACAAGCGCCAGCTCCCCGGAACCACCATTGAGATCATCCGCTCCTTCCTGGGCTCCAAGGGCGATTCCAACGCCAATTACTACCATCTGGGCTACAGCGATCCGGAAACCGATGCCCTTATCGAAAAGGCCACCTACGAGATGGACCCGGCCAAACGGCAGGAACTGTTTACCCAGCTGCAAACCACGCTGTATGATTCCATGCTGGTCATTCCCTACCTGCACGACGAATCCCTGGTGGCCTACAACAAGAAAATCGAGGGCTTCGGCATCTCCTATCGCGGGACCACGCTGCCCACGACCCATTGGGCCTAATGATCCGCTACATCTGCAAGCGCCTCCTGACACTGCTCCCGGTCCTGCTGGGAATCACCATCTTTGCCTTCCTACTGGGTGTTTTTTCCGCCGGTGATCCCGTCTCGGCTAAGCTCTCCGGCATGGAGATCGAGGCAGAGGAACTGGAGGCTCAGAAGGCGGAGATGCGGCACGAGCTGGGTCTGGACCGGCCCCTTGTGGTGCAGTACACCGACTGGATGGGCCGTGTCCTCCGCGGCGATCTGGGACAATCCATGATCGACCGGCAGAGCATCGGCGCACAGTTTGCCATGCGTCTGCCGGTGACCATCCGCCTCTCCCTCATCTCCATCCTGCTCACCACGGTGTTCGGCATCGGGCTGGGCGTGGTGATGGGGCAATACCACAACCGCCTGCCGGATCGGATCCTCCGCTGCTTCTGCAGCGCCACCATGTCCGTGCCCAGCTTTTGGATGGCACTTTTGCTCATCGCCCTCTTTTCTGAAAAACTCCACTGGCTCCATACATCGGGGTACTACGGTCTGCATTCTCTCATCATGCCATCACTGGTGCTGGCTCTGGGCAGCATCGGCCCCACCGCCCGGCTCACCCGCGCCAATTACATCAAGCAATTGGCACAGCCATACGTTCTGGTGGCCCGCTCCAAGGGGCTGCGAGAGAACGTGATTATGCGGGGGCACGTGCTGAAAAACTCCCTGCTGCCGGTCATCACCCTGCTGGGTAATCACTTCGCCGGTATTCTGGGCGGGTCCGCTATCGTGGAGAACATTTTCTCCCTGCCCGGCATCGGCAGCTATACCCTGACAGCGATCCAGAATCGGGACTATTTTGTGGTGCAGGCGTTCGTCCTCTACAGCGGCACCCTCTACGTAGTCATCACGCTGGTCATCGATCTGCTGTATTTTCTGCTCCATCCGAAGATGCATCAGGAGGCGGTGGGCACATGAAAAAACAGTCGATTCCTGCGGCCGTGGCCGCCGTTGTCTTTGTGCTGATCATCGTCATCAGTCTGCTGGCCCCGCTGCTGGCCCCCTACGACCCGGAGACATTGGATATGTACCATCAGTTTGCCCCCGCCTCGGCAGAGCATCTGCTGGGCACGGACAATCTGGGCCGTGACATTCTCTCCCGCGTGATGTACGGCGGGCGAGAATCCATGGTTCTCGCCTTTCTGGCCACCACCGCCTCCCTGATCGTGGGACTGCTGCTGGGGATGCTGGCCGGTTATGTCGGCGGCGTGACAGATCTCATCATCACCGCCCTGACCAACATCTTCCAAGGGATCCCCGGTATTGTCATGCTCATCGCTCTCACCAGCGTTTTGAAGCCGGGTATGCACAGCCTGCTGCTGGCCCTGACGCTGACCTCCTGGGTCGGCTTTTCCCGGATCATCCGCGGTGAGGTCCTGCGGGTCAAACAGGAGTACTACGTAGAGAGTGCCCGCTCCATGGGATTCTCCCATTTTCGGATCCTCTTTCGCCATATCCTGCCCAACATCTTTGAGAGCAGTATGGTCTGGTTTACCAATCGCATCGGCAGTTCCGTGCTCTCTGTGGCTTCCCTGAGCTATCTGGGACTGGGACTGCAGCCGCCCACACCAGACTGGGGTATCATGATCAAGGAGGCGCGGAGCTATTTTCTCACCTGTCCTGCTTTGGCCATCACACCCGGGCTGTGCATCGTTCTCTTTGTCCTGTCTATCCACACTATAGGGGATTGGCTCCGGGACCGGGCGGACGTGATGCAGGAACCGGACGTCCCGATATAAGGAGGCAAGCACCATGAATCAAGACATTTTTTTGCGCCATGCCTGCGTTACCTTCCAGACCGGCGGACGTCAGGTGTCCGCCCTGCGCGATGCCACCATCCGATTCCCCACCGGTCAGGTAACGGCGCTGGTGGGCGAGAGCGGCAGCGGAAAGTCCGTGCTGGGGATGTCCCTTCTGCAGCTCCTGCCCTCCACCGCCCGTGTGGAAGGCAGCTGCCACTACGGGCAGACGGATCTCTATCGCTGCAGCGAGGCCGAAATGCGGGAAATCCGCTGCAAGCACATCGGCCTTATCCCGCAAAATCCGGTACAATCCCTGAATCCGGTGCTGCGCCTGTCCCGGCAGCTGACCGAGCCGCTGCGGGCCCACTGCGGCAAATCTCGATCACAGGCTCTGGCTTCGGTCCGGGGTTCGCTGCGCTCGTTCGGTTTTTCCTCGCCTGATGCGATCCTCAACAGCTATTCCTTCCAACTCAGCGGCGGCATGAACCAGCGCATCGTCACCTGCATGGGCCTCGCCTGCCAGCCGGAGTGGGTCATCGCAGACGAGCCCACCAAGGGGCTGGACACTGTGCTGCGGCGGCAGGTCTACGACGTCCTGCGCTCCCTCCGGAACAGCGGAGCCGGCAGTATGATCCTGATCACCCACGACTTACTACTGGCCAGAAAACTCTGTGACCGAGTCGCTGTTCTCTATCAGGGCATGATCGTAGAGCAGGGCCCCTGTGCCCAGATCTTCGACCACCCCCGCCACCCCTACACGCAGGGATTGGTGCGCTCCATTCCGGAGTGCGGCATGATGCCCATCCCCTCCCATCTGGAACAGCGGGAAGCTTCCGCTTCACCCTGTCCGTTCTATGTCCGCTGCGCGCAGGCCGGCGCCGCCTGTACCGAGGGGCCGCTGCCTGCCGTGGCGGCTACCCCCGACAGTTTTGTGAGGTGTATCCACTATGCTCAGAGTCGTCCACGTCAGTAAAACCTTTGCCGCCGGCCCCTTTTCTCAAAAACGCATCAGCGCCGTCAATGACGTCAGCTTCCACGTCCCCGCGAAAACATCTTTCGGCATTTTGGGCAACAGCGGCTGCGGAAAAACAACACTGGCCCGCATGATGCTGGGCCTGATCCGGCCAGACAGCGGCCACATTTTGGTAGACGGCGAGGACATCACCGCGCGCCGCTCCCAGCTTCAGCGGCAGCGGCGCACCATCCAGCTGTTGTTTCAGCACCCGGAAAGCGCATTGGACCCCCATCTGCGCATACAGGATAGCTTGCTTGAACCGCTGCTGGCCCACCGTCTGGCTCCGGATTCGGAAACCCGGCAGCGAAAGCTGGAGCAGGTCATGGCTCTGACCCGTATCAGCACCGGGCTTCTCGGCCGCTATCCCCACCAGATTTCCGGCGGAGAGGCGCAGCGCATCTGCATTGCCCGGGTGCTGCTGTTGGAGCCCAAGATCCTGGTGTTGGATGAGCCCACCTCCATGCTGGATGTTTCGGTCCAGGCGGAGATCTTCGCCCTCCTCCGCTCTCTGCAGTCGTCATTGGGCTTGACCTATGTTCTGATCTCGCATGATTTGGAGATTATGCGCCGCTTCACCGATCATCTGGCGGTCATGCAGAACGGCCGGTTTGTGGAACAAGGTCCCCCCGACTTCCTGTTTGACTGTCCACGGCACCCCTTCACAAAGGAGTTGGTGGAGAACGAGCGCTTCTTCTCCATCGCCTCTCACCGCGATGCCTCGGCCGCTCTGTAAGGACAACATTTTCCTGCCGTGCCCGGTACAAAAGGAAAGATCATTACCCCCACAGATCGCAAGCAGGCGGCAGGAAGATTCCTGCCGCCTGCTTTTGTGCTATATCGATTGCCCTTATGATGCGCCAAATACGCCAAAAGCAGCAGGTGCCGCCTTTACGGGTCCTCTATCCGGCCGCTTCCCCCCGTGTGGTTCGTCAGCCTGCGTACATGGTCATGTGGAAACCCACGGAAATCCAAAACGCCCCCTTGCCCCAAAGGACCGCTTTTGCTCACCGAATTAATACCCCAGGTCCTTGATGATGCCTTTGCACTCATCCTGATAATCGGGATACGCCGTGACATAGAGCACGGTATTGTCCACCCGAATGACACGGATATAGTAATCCGAGGCACTGAGCGAATAATCGGCGGTATTGGAAAGCACTTTCTCCTTCGCCACAACACCGCTGTTGCCTTTATAATTGGCCTTCACTTTTTCCACGGCAAACGTATACAGCGATTCCGCCGTAGAATCATTTCTCATAAAATAGTACTCAAAGGAGTATTTTTCCTCATCGACAGCAACACAGACACGCTGATAGTCATCACTGTCTGCGGTATCCGTGCGGTCGAAAAACTGCAGGCCCTTGTCTTCCATAAAATGCTGAAATTCCTTGGCCGTTATCGCCTCCTTCGGTTCGCCGCACGCAGCCATAGACAGTGTCATCACCATAAGCATGGCAAGGGCAACCCCTCTCTTCCATTGTTTATGCTGTTTCATTGCTCACCTATACCTCCTTGTTCTCTGTCTTTTTTAGAACTTGCTGCTCCCAGTGTCCTTTTCGCACCCCAGAACACCTTTTCTATTCGCTGTTTCTGTGGAGATTATAGCAAACCGCATGATAAAACTCAATACGTATTGGCGATTTGCGCGCTGCTTCCGAAGGAACGCATCAACCATGGAGCACCTCCGCCGCCATGCCCCCACCACGGAGCGCCGTATGCCGCCATCCATGCTCCCGGCACGAGACCGTCCTTTGGGGCAGCAGCCATTTTGAGCCCCCGACAAAATATGATCCAGCTGTTGTATTGCAGAAAAAAGTATGCTATATTGAACACATCTACAACTGCGTAGGGACGGCATCCACTTCGCCCGTCAAAGCCAAGATTGCCCGACAACAAAGGCACAGGCCTCCCTTGGCACGCACTGCAGCGTGTCCGCCGCCTGTTCCCATCATTCCCAGGATGTCAGCCACGTCAGGCGAAAACGTACCCAAACGTGCCAACAGACAGAAAGTGGGGGTATTATGAATCATACGATACACATTTCGCAATTACGCAAAAGAATTACCATTGCCAATGTGATCAACAGCATATTCCTTGCCATGGTATGCCTTTTGGAAATAACAGCGGGGGTGTCCGTCAAATATTGTCAGGAGACCATCACCTCGCTGGTGGACAGCGCAGGAAGTGCGGACCCGGAAAGCTATATGGGCGGCTATCAGGTCGTAAGCGGCGTTTTCGGCGCAGGCGCCATGGCGATCGTCGTGGGCATCCTATATTTGCTGATCGGAATAACGTTCCTCTATCTGGTGGCGTTTGTCATTGAAAATATCCACGGCTACCGCCTTGTATCCAAGTTAAAAAAAGAGGCCTACAGTCAGGTGCTCATGCGAAAAACCAGACGAAACGCCATTTTCAAACTTGTTTTGGCACTGCTGGTGATTCTCCCCACAATTTACGTTGCCTACACCATAGAGGCATCGGGACTGCTGCTTCTCATCATTCCGCAGGCAGCCGTTCTGGTACTGGCTATCGACATCATCCGAATACTGCCAGAAAGTATCGATCGTCTTCAGCCGCACCCTCCCTTGGGTGAAGAGCCATGATCGGCCCATAGTGCCGAGATATCCTCGATGCCAAGTTACCCCTCCATAGAATTTTACTCCATCGGAACGCTCCCATGTGTTCTGATGGAGTTTTTTTGACCAGCGCAGATTTATCTGCAATTACAGCCGCTATAGCGCCGATAGGAGACTCCGAATCGCCGCTCTTTTCAACAAGCAGACAGCCCTATGGCAATCATGGCGGCGCAAGCGCCCATGGCCTTGGTGATCCGACACCAAGACCCCATCGCACCACAGTCCAAAGGAGGCGGCAGCTGCCGCCGGCATTCTCTCCCGGACTATCGGCAGCAGTGCAGAAACACGCCTCCGTACAGCCCCCATGTTTTTTCCCCGACTTCTTTGAGACTGCTTGACAAACGCAACAAACGGATGTACAATAACAGCGTTATTGATAACATTGTTATTGTAGAGAGGAGCAACGGATGGCTGTCAAGAATCACGCACTCGATTCCAAAATCATCGATGCGGCCACGGCCGAGTTTCTGGAGTTTGGCTTTCAGGGTGCCTCTCTTCGTCGGATTGCACAGCGGGCCAATCTCAGCACCGGCGCTCTTTATACACGATACCAGAGCAAGGATGCCCTGTTTTGCTCCATTGTTGAGGCGATTCTTTCGGAAATCAGCCATGAGTTCGCCCCGATTCAGCAAGCGTACATGGCAGCGCAGCAAAGCCACAGCGTCGAAGCTGTTTTAGCGGCGATTCGTCAGGAAGAGCGGGTGTACCAAAACATTCTTTTCACCCACTATGACCAGTGCGTGCTATTGTTCTGTCGGAGTGATGGCAGCTCTCTGCAAACCAAGATGGAGCAATTTATGGCCTATAAGGCCAGGGAAACCGTTGCTTTTCTGGAAAAAATCTCCAGCAAAGAAGTCAGTGCAGAAGGCGTTGAAATTCTGTTATCCCAGCAGTTGTACTGCTATCGAGCCATTCTCCAAAAGAACGCGGGACGAGACAAAACCGCGATCTGCCTGAAAATGGTCGAAGATTTTCATGAAGCGGGCTGGAGGTCCCTTTTCCGGCAAATCATAACCTAACACAGAACCAATATGCTGCAGTCACCATCGACTGGCTGCGGCATATTTTCAAGTACATGGTTAGCTTTCGCTAACCATGTAGAAAGGACAAGCGAAATATCCATGACGCATGATGAAAAAGAAAGTATAGGCTTCGACCTGACCTTCACGTACGATGGCGCCAGCCAAAAGGCGCTCCGGCAGGTACGCGGTTCGGTCGAGCCAGGGCGGTGCATTGTTCTTTGTGGAGCAAGCGGCTGTGGAAAATCCACGCTCCTGCGCTGCATCAACCGACTGATCCCTGAGTTCTATGAGGGTGATTTTGAGGGCCGCTGCACCATAGAGGGCCGCGATACCGCTTCTATGTCCATCGGTGACGTAGGCGAAGTGGCCGCTTCTGTATTTCAGGACCCACGAAGCCAGTTTTACACCACCAACAGCTCCTCAGAGGTCGCTTTTGCGTTGGAGAATTATGGGTTCCCTCAGCCGGAGATCGAACGGCGCGTCCGCGCTGTCTTCTCAGAATTCGGTCTTGAAAAACTTAAGGATAGAAATGTTTTTGAGCTTTCCAGCGGAGAGCGGCAATTGGTCGCAATCCTCTCCGCGCAGGCGCTCCACGGAAATATCCTTCTGTTGGACGAGCCGACTGCGAATTTGGATGCGGCGGCGGTTCGAGAGCTGGCCCGTGTACTGGGAGAGCTGAAACAGCGCGGGAAAACCCTCCTCATCAACGAGCATCGTCTCTATTATCTGCGGAATCTTGCGGATGAATACTGGCTGATGAAGCAGGGTGAAATAACGGCACGGTATTCTAAGGACGAGATGCTGCGTCTTTCGCAAGAAGAGCTGCAGCAGAAATCCCTCCGTGTGCTGGATCTTCAGCAGGTGAAAGCGAACCTGCCCCCGCGAATCACGCCAGAACAACCGCACTGTTTAGAAGTCGAGGATCTTACGTTTTCCTATCAAAAGAACGGGGACAGGGTTCTGGACAACGTTTCCTTGGAAGCAAGGTGCGGCGAGATCATCGGCTTGATCGGTTCCAATGGCAGCGGAAAAACAACACTCGGAAAACTGATTGCCGGTCTTTTCCGCCCCGACAGCGGCACCTTCTTCTGGGACAACATCCCCCAGACCCCCAAAATGCTTGTTCAAAAAAGCATCTTTGTCATGCAGGAGGCTGAATTTCAATTTTTTACCAATTCCGTTTGGAATGAGCTTCTCTACGGCAAGACGGCCACGCCGCAGTTGAAACAGGCGGTCGAAGAAAAGCTCAAGCAATTCTCTCTCTGGGAGTGCAGAAACCGACATCCGTTTTCGCTCTCCGGCGGCCAGATGCAAAAGTTGGTGATGCTGCTGGCCTACTTCTCGCCCAAGCCCATCGCCGTTCTGGACGAACCGACCGCAGGATTGGACAAAAAAAGTCTGCAAAGCTGTGTTGCTCTGATCAACGAAATGCGAAAAAACAAGCTGATCTTCCTGATCACACATGATCTGGAGCTGATTTCCCAAACCTGCGGCCGCTGCCTGTGCCTTTCCACGGGCAGCATGGGCCACGAATTTAACCTCGAACAAGGCGATGCGCTCTCGAACCTTGCCCGCTTCATGGACCGCGAATTCCGCCTTTCCGACAATAAGCGGCCCTTGCAGCAGGAAAAGGCAAAGCGCCTTTGTGATCCGAGGGTCAAGTTCCTCTATCTCTTTGCGGCACTCTCCATCGGCCTTGTGACCGATCCCGTGCTCATTACCGGGGTCATGATCGCCTGTCTGGTCCTGACACTGTACGAACGGCGGTACGTCACCGCTGTTTCATACTCGCTGCTGTACGCCGCCATCTTCCTTGGTTATCTCCTTGCCCCACACTCCATTATGCTGTTTGTTGTCCATTATTTCCCCAAATTTTTCCCTGTCTGTCTTGCACTGACAGCAGTGGCCGAAGGCGGCGATACCACCCGGCTGTGTGCCGGGCTGCGAAGCTGTCACTGCCCGGAAAAAGCCATTATGATGACCAGCATCGTGTTCCGGTTCTTCCCGGTGTTGTGTAAGGATCTGAAAATCATGGCGCAGTCGATCCGAACAAGGAATCTTCCCAGTGGGCTCATGCAGAAAATGCGTCGTCTGCCCCAATATTTTGAAAATATCGTTGTCCCGATGATGTTCCGTGTGATCCGGATTGCAGAAAGCCTTTCTGCTTCCGCCGAAACACGGGGAATCGCGATGAAGCGAAAGCGAGAGTCCTGCATACAGCTGCATTTGTGCAACGCTGACATCTTGCTGGCTGTGTTGCTTGCAGCATCCATGGTGCTTGGCATAATTCTATAAACCAAAAACAGATCTACGGAGGAGACATTATGAAAAATCAAAAGCTCAAAATAAAAGACATCATCACCATCACTTTGCTGACACTGGTCAATGTGATCATTTTTATGGCCGGCTCCTTTTTCTACATAAGTCCGGTAACGATTCTTGCAATGCCCGTACTCTTTGCGCTGCTGGAGGGTATTGTCTTTTATGTGATTTCCATTAAGGTCCCTAAAAAAGGTGCATTCCTCATTTATTGCACGATCCGGGGCATTATGGGCTTCTACCTTCCCTACATTCTCTTCTATGTGCTCGCCGGTGTGATTGCGGAATTGGTCATGGCCAAGTTCCGCTACGGCAATCCCAAAGGCGTGTGTGTCAGCTATATCGTAACGCAGGTTCTTGGCGCCATCGGCGGAACGGTATATCCCTACGTCATCGCCTATGATCGCTTTTTTGCCGACGCTGAAGCGATGGCCGCCCAAGGGGCAAACCAGAATGTACTGGCCGCTGCCAATATGATTCAGTCCTGGAGATGCCTTGTCCTCTTGCTGGCTGTTGCCATGGCCGCTTTGCTCGGTTCTTTGATCGCCAAAGCCATCTTGAAGAAGCATTTTTTGGAAGAAAAACACGCATAAAAAGCGTGAAGCCCCCCATCGTTGATGCGGCCAACTAACGGACGCCTCTCTTCGATACTGTCCTTGCACGCGGCCCACGACAGGAGGATGCGCTCTCCTGTTGTGGGCCGCTTTTGCTTTTCTGCTCCGGCAGCGCAGCGCTTGCCGCGGCTCTTCCCCTTCTTTCCTCCCCTTCCGATTCTTCTCACCAGACTCTGCACCGGAGGGGCTCTGCGCAGAAAGCGGAGCCTTGTCCTACACGCCCCCGGATGCCCCCTTTCAGGAACTGAGAAATCCTTCCATTTTGTGGTACAAAAATCTCGTGCACCATGGTATACTGGTAAAGCGCTTCTTCCGGCATAGCGGAGGAACTGTGCAAAAAGCAGCAAGAAACGGCAACATATCTGCGAGAGAACAGCCCTATGCACTCCCTTCTTTTCCGCAGAAAGCGATCCCATGGCCGCCACCGGGACCGCTTACAAAAAAATCCAGACACGCTGCGCTTTGGCGCCATGACTATCAACGTACATAAATGAAATAAGGAGGTATATGTACTATGAAAAAGATGTATTGGATCTCATTGAGCTATATTGTATTCGGATTGGTATCCGGGGTCCTGAGCCACGAAATTGCCTACCGGACCCATTTCACCGGAGAGACCTCGCTGTCGCTGGTCCATCCCCATGCGATTCTGCTGGGCGGACTGGTGTTTTTGCTGCTCCCCCTGTTTATGAAGGCTTTTGCCGTTGAAAAGCAGAAGAGCTTCCAACTTTTCCTGTGGGTGTACAACATCGGGCTGAGCATGACTCTGATTTTTCTGGCAGCAAGAGGAATGTCGCAGCTGCTTACGATGCCTTTCCCGCAGTTTTGGGATCATATGGTGGGCGGTCTCGCCGGAATCGGCCATATCGTTTTGACGGTCGGTCTCGGGTTCCTGTTTCACGCACTGATCCGGTCTGCCGGCAGCGATCGCTCCTAACACCGATTGCCGGACCTCGTGCCATACACGATGGAAACACGCACTATGCATCGCAGAAATGCCGCCGCTATCGACTGAAACGGCAGCAGCCCACAGCGGCCTTCATTGAACTGTAGGAGATGAGCCTTATGCGCAAAGAAATGATCCGTGTCGTGGATGCGACACAAAACAACCTGAAACACGTGTCGGTACACATTCCTAAAAACAAGATCACTGTGGTCACCGGTGTTTCCGGCTCCGGTAAAAGTTCTCTGGTTCTGGACACTATTGCCGCCCAGTCCAGACGGGAGCTGAACGACACCTTCCCCAGCTTTGCCCAGCGGTATCTGCCCAAATACGGTCGCCCTCATGTGGCCCGCATTGAAAGTCTGCCTCCGGCCATTGTGGTGGACCAGAAAAAGCCCTCCGGGCAGGTGCGCTCCACGGTGGGCACCTATACCGACACTTATTCGCTGCTTCGCCTTTTGTTTTCCCGTGTGGGAAAACCCTTTGTGGGGTATTCGGATTCTTTTTCCTTTAACCATCCCCAAGGACGCTGCCCCCGCTGCGATGGTCTGGGCGAAATCACCGAGATCGATGTTCATAAACTGGTGGACTTTGATAAGTGCCTGAACGACCCCGGCGTCATCAACTATGTGGCCTATGAACCGGGCCAGTGGCGCTGGCTTTATTATGGTGCCTGCGGTCTCTATGACCCCAACAAAAAAATCCGGGACTTTACCACGGAGGAGCTGCACCTGTTCCTCGATCAGGAACCGATGACGCTGAAAAATCCGCCGCCCGATTACTATAAAAACGGCAAATACGAAGGCCTCATGTATCGGATGAATCGGATGCTCAAGCGGGATGATGCCAAGGTGCACTGGAAAAAGCTGGAACCCATCGTGACTCAAGGCGTCTGTCCCGCATGCCACGGTGCCCGGCTGAACGACAAAATCCTATCCTGCAAAATCGGCGGGAAGAACATTGCCGACGTGACCAAGCTGCCGCTGCGGGAAATCATACCGTGGCTGAAGGCCATTCAAGATCCTCTTGCTGTGGATCTGACGGCGGCACTGGAAAGCAGGATTCAGGCCCTCATCGACATCGGCCTTGACTATCTCACGCTGGACCGTGCCATGGGCACCTTGTCGGGCGGTGAAGCGCAGCGGTGTAAAATCGCAAAATACAACAATTCCTCCCTCTCGGATATGCTCTATATTTTAGACGAACCCAGTGTCGGACTGCACAGCCACGACATTCATCGCCTCAGCGATGCCATTGTGGAGCTGCGTGATCGAGGGAATACGGTGCTGATGGTGGAGCACCACAGGGAAATGATGGAAATTGCTGACCATATCATTGATATGGGGCCGGGCGCAGGCACACTGGGCGGCGAAGTGCTGTTTGAGGGAAACTATCAGGAATTAACGGCCTGTGACACACTGACCGGCCAGCTGCTGCGGCAGAATACCGGTTTGAAAACACAGCCCCGGGTCCCCACTGACTGGTTCGCACTTGATCATCTTACTCTGCACAATCTGAAGGATGTTTCCATTAAGCTGCCCAAAGGACTCCTGGCGGTGATTGCCGGTGTGGCCGGCTCCGGTAAAAGTTCTTTGATGCAGGCCTTTGCCGATCAGTCAACCGAAGATGTGACCCTCATCAGCCAAAAGAGCATCGGCATCAGCCTGCGCTCCACCCCGGCCACCTATCTGGGGGTTGCCGACGACATCCGAAAGCTGTTTGCCAAAGCCAGTGGGCAAAAGGTCGGACAATTCTCCTTTAACGGTGCCGGTGCCTGTCCTGTTTGTCAGGGAAAAGGTATCATCATCGCAGAAATGGCGTTCATGGATGCTATCGAGACCGAGTGCGAGGCCTGCGGGGGGCTGCGCTACTCCAAGGAGGCCCTGCAATACACCATTGACGGCTTACATATCGCCCAAGTCATGGATCTGACCGTCAAACAGGCCATGGAGCAGTTTCGTGGGACAGACATTGCGAGAAAATTGAAACCACTGGCCGATGTCGGTCTTTTTTATCTCCACCTCAATCAAGCGCTTTCCACACTGTCCGGTGGAGAATTGCAGCGAATGAAGCTGGCCTCCTACTTGGGAAAGGCCGGACAGATCCTTGTGCTGGACGAGCCCACAGACGGACTCCATTTACAGGACGTGCAGCACATCATCAAGCTGTTCGATCAACTGGTTTCGGATGGAAATACCGTCTTTCTGATCGAACACAATCTGGAAGTCCTGAAGGCTGCCGACTATGTCGTTGAGGTCGGCCCCGGCGGCGGCGAAGAAGGCGGCCGGATCATCTTTGAAGGGACTCCCGCACAGCTGCTGCATCATAGCCGGTCGGTCACGCGCCCCTATTTGGAAAAAGCCCTTGGCAAAGGGCCGTCGGACGCCCTCTAAACGCTTCAGGACCTCACGTGATGCGTCTGTGCTCCCAATACCGTACCCCCATCCGCTCCCGATACGGGACGCTTACACCCATATCATCAACCTGACGCCATGTGGTACCGCTCAAAAAATCGGCAGCTTCATGGATAAGGTCACCGGAAATACCCCTGAGCCAGAGCCCCCCTCCACACCACCCGAAACAGAAAACGGATACAACGTCATTTTATTTGAGAGAGCGGGATACCCTATCGGCAGAAAACAAAGCAATCGAGGTATAAGAAAAACGCAGGTTCCCGCCGATAACGGCAGGAACCTGCGTTTTAAACTAACTGCGAAGTATCTTTCTGTCTGCGATTCACACAAGAAGAAATGCGTCCCCCATGGCGTGGCCAACATCGCGCATACCTGCACTCAGCACAAGCTTCGTACTGCGTCTGCACGCCGGAAAAGTACCGTTGCTGTGCTGTTGTATGGCGTTTTGACCACAGCCACTTGCGAAAGGCATGCCTTCTGGTTCCGTGAATTGAGTGCTGCGCTCCACCCAAACAACATTCTTGCAGCTCCCGTGCTTTCCAAAGGCCTATAGCTACTCCCCATATGGACGCTGCAATACGGCAGGGACGTGGTCGACCGTCAGCTCATAGGCCCACTCTCGTCATTGAAAGGGCGGATGCCGAAAATTCTCTTCCACCATTCTGCCATGTGGATTTGTTCTGTCCGTGTCCTCTGCTGTGATGACGCCCATCGCTCCTCTCTGCGATGGTTTCATCGCACGCTTCGTCAATCGATCTGAAATACGCCGTCTTTGATCAGCAGCGTGTCATCCAAATAGAGCGTGGGTTTCAAAATGATGCCGTCCATGTGGCAGTCTGCTTTATTGGTCCCGCCAAAAGACGTGTTGGTTCCGAACGCAATATGAACCGTTCCGTATACCTTTTCGTCCTCAAGAATGATGCCGCAGAGCTGCGCCGTCATATTGGTACCGATGCCAAGTTCTCCCAGTGTTGCATTGCGCTCATTTTCCAAGAGGATGGAAAGTTTGTGAGCCTCTGCACCATGGATTTCTTTCAGTTTTCCATGTTCAACTTTAACACGCAGAGGGCTTTCCAGCTTCCCAACGCCAACCATGGATCCATCGATGATCATTTCACCGTTACTGCCGTTTTCCATCGGAGCAATGTAGCCTTCACCGGAAGGCAGATTACCGCTCTGGCCCGGTTTGCGGTAGACACCGGTACTGGCCACACCATTTCTGTTTTCAAGATCCAGCACCAAGGTGCAGTCCTCTTTTTGAATGGTAGCCTTTTTTGCCTTGGTGAGCCGTTCGGCGACTTTCAGAGTAAGCGCTTCTACTGCGGCATAATCGGCCGTCATGGCGCCTTTTTCAAACATCTCCTCAGAAATACCGGGCATGGTGGCAATTCTTGCACCATTTTTCGCCGCTTCAATCCTCGCGTTTGTGTGGGTCAGTGATTTTGCCGTGGGGCAGATCACAATATCCGATGCTTTCATCGCAGCAGCAACGGCCTCCGGCGGCTCCTGTCCGGAAACAGCACGCTCCTGCATGGTCATGAGCACAGCCTCACAGCCCAATTCCTTTGCCGCAAGATAGAAGGCGCTGCCGATTTCAAATTTCACATCATCGGTCACTACCAGCACCGTTTCTCCCTCGACAGCCCCCATACAGGAGGTCAGGATGGATTTTGACGTCTCTTTTATATTCATAAAAATTCCCTTTCTTTTCCATTATGAAATCAATTCCGAAATGACACGGGCCACGATGGTTCTGGAAAGCACAACAGGCTTTTTGCAGATCGCACGCAGCCGCTCTTTCATTTCGACGGTATAACCGATGCAGTCCATGACAACCAGATCTACATTCAGCGCGGAAATTTCTTTTGCTGCTTTTTCAAGCTCTGACGGGTCTCCGTAGGGCGATGCTGCAATCGCATGGACTTCGTCAACATGCCGTTCCCATTTATTCTTGGACTGTACAATCTGCTGTGGGGTCGGGGTGACCACTGCGATTTTTTTACTGCCGGACAGCGCCGGAACCACCCCATTGAGCACCTGACTGGGAAAAATCAGCGGAACTTTTGCTTGGAACACCGCAGGAAACTCCCCGGTGCAGAGGAAAAGGATCAGCCGAACCCCTTTTGCCTCCAAGTCGTAGATGCATTGCTGAAGTCTGGGCAATATAAATCTCTCCGCAAAGACGGCAGAACTTCCATCATTCAGTCTTGAAATCAGCACATAGTCCTCCGGATCCGGACTCAACTGGGAAATCTCCTCTTTGCTCAGTCCGTCCAGACCGCCCGCTTCGAGCAGTTCCACCTCCTCGCCGAAAAGGGGCATGATATCCCCTGTCACATCCACACGGGGGGACTGACCAACTGTAATGGCACCGATTTTCACCATGGCACTGTATCCTCCTTACAAAAGCAGCCCCGGAAAGAATCTCCGGGGCTCGCCTTTCATTACTTTTTGCCAAGACCCTGGAAATGGCTCATATCCCCATAGAGAGACTTGATGCGGGCAAACTCCTCCTGATCATAGAAGGAAACCTCACCGCGCCCATATGCCTTTGCAACCTCCAGCATATAGCGGGCAGCCTCTTCGATATCCGAGAAATGACTTGCACCGGTTGCACAGCCGGCCACCGGTGTCTCTGTAGAGATCGCCACACCCACGACCGGGGCTTTGGTTGCGGTGGCGGGCTGCAAAATGCTGTTGAGATGATATAGATCGTTTCCGTAGGGCGTGATGTCCTGTTGAGAAAGTGCGAATACATGGGCCGGCTTGCCCAGTGTTACCTCCATCATGTTGACCAGATCTTCACTGACCTTGAGAATATAGCCCTGCATCACCGTGGGAGAGATGGAGAAATTTCTGGTATTGATGATTTTGTTCCCCTTGGTGGTGTCCACAGAGAGAATAGCATCCAGCTCATCGGTCACCTCTTCCTGATTCACCTGCGCCATATTCACCGGGGAATCCATGAAGGGCACCGGTTTATGAGGACGGGTCGGTGCATCCGGGCAAACATGGGTGGAAATGAACACATCCCCCTCCAGTCTGTCCCCCTTCGCCTTCATATCCAGCAGTTTCGCTGCCACACTCAGAGCGCAGAGCGCACCATCACCATCCGAAACAAAACCAATGCGCTCCGGACGTGCACCCAGACCGCCCAGTCGGCCCAACAGGCCAATAGTGGGCGCATTGCCGCCGGATGCTTTTCCGTGCGTGCCCGGAATGCGAACCTTCACCATATCGGTTTTCCCCTTAGCGCCTACCAGAGGATAGACCTCTACATTGGCCTCGGGGTCGATGGATTTCAGATACTTCTCCACCATAGCGCCGGATGCGGCGGGCTGATCCAGAAGATCGAAGAGCTCAATAACCTGTTTAATCAACATAACGTGTCTCCTTCATTACAAAGCAATGTATTTTACCATAGGTCTGTGGATGATGTTCTCCACCTCCGACAGCAGTTCCCGGTCAAACATCGTGGACGCCAGTTTCAAATGCGTATGCTTGGTGTACAGCAAATACACCTCCTGCCCCTCTGCCAGATCAGAGGTCGGCATCGGCTTGCCGGTTTGGGCATCGAAGGTCATCACCAGATCCGGGAAGGTTCCCAAGCGCTGTCCATCAGGGGCATCCACCGTCATATACTCGTTCCAGAAGGACATCTCATAGCCGTTTACCCGGACAGTGCCCACATCGAAGCCGCCTTCGCTGCGCAGCTGATACTGCTCGACAACGCCACGGGTCAGCACCTCTCCATTGAGAAACTTCGCCACAGCACGCACCGCATCCTCCACAGAGCGAGCAAGTCCCTCTGCATAGCATCGGCCGGTCTCAATCGCCTGAGCCACTCCGCCACGGGCACTGTGTTCCTTCAAATACTGAACGGTAACCGGGTTTCTGACCACTGCAACCAGACCACCCGCTTCCACTGCGGCCGCCCGCACAAGCTTGGAGCAATGGGAAATCGTTCCCGTGAACGTACACTCCACGTGTCTGCCCAGATCACGGTTTCCGCCCACACAGGTCATGGTCGTGATGTAATGGGGATCTCGGTGCAGATTCAGACTCCCCATGACCCCTGTGGGGTGCGCCCGACCATTGCAGGGTGCATCCAGCAGCGGGATCCCTAACAAGGAGGCATTGACCCACCCGTTAAAGGTAGAGCCGCCACCGTTCTCATTGGTAACAATGCCGGAGGGCTTGATCCCTGTCTGCTGCGTAAACAGCTCGATACAGCGCATCATATCCGCCGCATTGACATATTTCTCTTTCGCCGCAGGGGCCCCCACCATAGATGCGGTCACAACGATTGCCTCTGGCGGGAGCTCCTCCAGATCACGCAGGTATAAATCGGAAAATTGGACCGCCAGATTGGCAAAGGCAGCCCCCTGCTGCGCAGAGCCGCCGCCTCCGCCGCCCAGAATTGAACCGCCTAAGGCTGCGAAACGGACCGTTTCCTCTGTCAGTCGAAGTGGATATTGCGTCATGAAACCTACTCCTTTCTGCGCAATGTGCGTCACATCAGCATTGATTTGATCAGGTTACTGAAGAAGCCGTACAAGCCGTCACCTGCAATCAGGCCGGAATCGCGGACCTCCATAAATTCAGTACCGAAGATCAGACGTACCACAACCGCAATCAAAACGCCGATGCCGTAGATGGGGTTATTGAGCAGCAAACCGGTTGCAAACAGCACGCCCACCATCTTTGTGCCAAAAATTACTTGAATGATGGCACCGGGAATGGCCCAAAGCAGCAGCTCTTTCACCAGTGCCGGATTGGCTCCTGCCTGTGCAGCAGCGGCAAAGGTACGGCTGATGGGGGGCATGATGTCCTGAGACAGGTACATATTGGCAAACATGAGCACCACCAGAATACCGATGATGCCACCCACCATCTCAACCTTCACCTGCTCCCGCCGGCCTCTGATTTCACGTGCAGGATCGGCACCCTTGCCGCGCAGGATCCAGCCGGTTTTCAGGTCGTAGCCCATATCTGCAAAACAGGGCCCCACCGAGCTGATATAGCCGGTCATAATCGCAATGGCAAAGGACGAGAAGCCCATAAGGATACCCAAGGTCATGAAAATCGTCGTAATGGCAAAAGCGGGGAACCATCCGGAGTGCATGGCCGCCATACCAACCAGTACCATAGCAACCGCTGCGGAGAATCCGCACCAGAGCACCCACAGCACAGACTTGCCAACAGACATATCCGAGAACACCCCGGTGATCGCACCAATGATGGCGGCACCACCCACGAACAGGCCAAATGCAAGCGCCAGTGTCTTTTTGGAATCTGCATCGGAGACTGTGATCTCGATTTTTTGATCCGAGGAAGATTTGCGGCCCTTGACCACCGTCACCACCGACTGAAGCAGCGCAATCATACCGGCGCCAATCATCACACCGGAGGGGATATTGGTCGCCCCCAGATTAAAGCCAAACAGCTGCTCGGAATACCCCCGGAGCACCAGCCCAACGCCAAGACCGGTCATGGCCACAATGTTGGCGATAAACACGATGCCGATTCCGGCAACCGGGAGTTTGAAGTAGCTGCCAACCACACCGATGGCCAGACCTTCCAGCAGCCGACGGCCCTTTTTGCCGCCCTCATCACCAGCCTGAATCGCAGTGGCGGTTGCCACACCGGGAGGCCATGCTCCCTGCGCCGGGAAAATGGCGGAGTCATAAATTCTGCCAACAATATAAATAGAAATCGATGTACCGATCATACAGCCGATCCCCATGGTAAGCACAGAACCGGGCTCGCCCATCAGATACATCATGGCGATGGCGATAAAGCCGCAGTTTGCAGCGGAGAAACCTGCCGCCGATGCAATGGTCTGCAGCAGATTCTGCCGCTCCAGATTGCAGTACTTCAGGCAGGAATTCATGGGAATACGGGCAACCAGCATAGCCGCAATGGCACCCAGCAGTGAGGTATTGGGCGTTGTGCCCACCTTACCGATGATGTTCATACATACTGCACCAACCAGAAAGGCAACCAAAATCCCGGGGATAATGGTTGCGGGTTCAAATGCCCGGATATCGGTTTCCTTTTTGTACTCTTGTTTGATCTCTTCTCTTGTTTTCATAGATAGCCTCCCTTATGCGAAGATACACGAAATAAGAGCCATGCTCTTTTCCCATATTCCCCACAGCATTCTTCTCTTCCTTGCGGATGTTTTTCTTAGTATCTTAGCAAACTCTCTTCCGGTGTGCGATATTCACCATGAAAGAAACAGGGTGCACAAAATTGTGCACCCTGCACAGTGTTATCCCACTGTGTACGTTTAGGCCTACTATAGTTTTCTACTGGGCAACAGCCCCTCTATGTGACCGGGATACAGTCCCCTTTTTCACCGCTGCCCCCTTAAAAATAGACCTTGGCTCTCAGAATAATGGCCAGCTTGATCAGCTCGTCACTGTCTGAGAGATTGCAGTCTAACAGCTGCTCAATTTTCCGAATCCGGTAGAGCAGTGTATTGCGATGCAGGAAAAGTTCCTCCGCCGTCTGTGTCCGCACGCCCATGTTCTTAATCAGAACCCGCAGCGTCTTAAGCAATTCTGTGTGGTGCTCCTGATCGTATTCCTCCAAGCGCCGGACGGTCTCCAGACACAGTTTCTTCAAATACGGGTTATTGTCACTATGCAGCAGTGCCTGATCGATCCGCATATTTTCGATACACACCACAGATGGGTATTCTTCGTTGCATCTACTGATTCGAATGGCGTCCCGTGCCTCCGCAAAGGCCTCCGACAGCCCGATATAGCTGGTAATGCCCCGCACAACTCCTGCGGTAAAGCTCAAATGCAGTGCAGTCTGTGAGCGTCTTCTGATGCGGTATAGGCCGGCGGTCAATTCCTTTTTTTCTACCTTATCCGAGAGAATACATGTAAAGCTATCACTTTTCGAGATAATAGCCGCAGTGGGAAACTCCTCCGCAATGATGCGCTCCACCTTTTGCTTGGCCTCCAAAATTTCCAACTCTGAATTTTGGGAAACATACTCTGAAAACCCATCCATATCCAAAACGGCAACACACACCGGCAGCATAGGCCAGTGCAGGTATTTGGCACGATAATTCGCCATTTCTTCGCTCTTGATATTTTTCAGCAGTAAGTCCATGAAAAAACTGCTGCCCATCTGACGCAGATGCTCGTCCAGAACCTCTAATTTTGAAAACTCCAGCGCAACCGCAGTCACGGCATGATCCAAAATAATCATTTGCATATCGTCCAATGTCAGCGCGGAATTTAGCAGAAATATGTAGCCGCAGATGGAATTTTTCATCCGGATCGTCCGAATCATCAGCCAGCCGGACTCATAGCGCTGTAAATACGGACTGTCGATTTGCCCGTGCTCCTCTGAAATGTCGTGCATCATTTTTCCAAGGAGATGACCGCTTGCTGCATCTGCTTCCATGGCCAAGGGTTTGAATGATGTATCCGTGATGGCAAGGGGCATATGCAGCAGTTGGCCCAGCATTTTCACCAGTGGCCGCATCCCCCCACCTGAGAGTTCCAGTTCCGCAAATTTCCTATGGATTTCCTCCGAAAACTCCAGACGAATACTTTGTCGGTCGACAATTGCTTTGATAATGGGGTTGGTGATATCCGCCAGAGTGATTTCAGCGGGTATGACGATAATCGGAATGGCGAGCTCGTTTGCCAGAGAGATGGCCTCCTGTGGGATATCGCCGAGAAATCTGGTTTTAATGGCAAGTCCGGCAGAATCTGTCTCATAGAGCGCATGAATCAATCCTACCAGAGCATTGGGAAACGTATGAATGGAATAGCCTGTGGTGACGACCAGCTCATGGCGCCTGAGCCATGGCGCAATGTCCGGAATTTCCATAACATCGACCAGACTGATTCTGTTTTCCAACCCCGATTTACCTGCCACGAGCTTACAATCTCTCAATTCAATCAATGACAGCGCTTCGCTGACCGTTATGCTCATAATACCACCTCAAAACAAAGCACCGTATGGCCTTGCTATTTTCTGCAACAGGAAAGTGCATTGAACGACAGGGGCCGGCTGCCTCACAGAAAACCTTGTCTATAGTCGTTTCAAGCCCCCATGGTCTGACCATGCACTCCAAATCACCTTGATAAAATAATAGGATAAAGCTGCTGCATCTGTCAAGAGACAGTGCTTTCTGCGGCGGCATCCCCCTCCCAGCGCCAGCCATCGCCTTTGCAAAAGAGAAGAAAACAAATTTCTCCTGCATAGACGAAGGTCTGGGCCGCATGGGTGTACCAGAATATTCGTCATAAAGGGCTTCGAGACGGGAATTGAAAACCCCCAGACCAGGCAAATGTTCCCAGAAATGTCCCCATATCTACGTGAATGAGTTTCGGGTGCCCTCCGAATGGCATCAGTCAGACCCGCATAAGCATCCGGAATGACAAGCGTCGGAGGATCATATCATAAACCATTTTCCTCGGCAAAAAAAGCAGCAAGTTCACTTTCGGAATGCTCATTCCAGTGCTCGCTCCATTTTACTTTTCCGTTTTCGACAAAAAGAAAGTAATCGCAGCACCTCTGAATCAATTCAGGATCGTGCGTGATGATAAAAAGTGTTTTTCCCATCTGCTGCAGCTTTTCTAAGACAGCTGCAACTTCTTCCATATGTCTGAAATCCAATCCACTTGTCGGCTCATCAAAAACCATGATCTCACGTCCGGATGCCACTGCACTTGCAATCGCAACCCGTTGCTGCTGGCCACCGGATAAGGACATCGGGTGTCTTTGCTTCAAAGTTTCAATATTCAAATCCATCAAAATTTGTTCAGCAGTTACCTGATCGTCTTCATTGCCATCCATACTGAGCATGACTTCATCCAGCACAGCTTCGGTAAACAGCTGATGACTTGGATTTTGCATTACCATATAGCACAAATTCAATCGTTTTTTGCTGGAATAGGATTTCCCGTCCATATGAATTTCACCGGAAGATTTTTTCTCAAGTCCACACAGGCAGCGTGCTAATGTCGTTTTTCCCGCACCGTTGCTGCCAACAATCCCAATAACACTTCCTTTGGGCACAGAAACAGAATCAATCTGCAGCGCCGGTTGATTTCCATATGAAAAATAAAAATTCGACATAGTGATCTGCTCATCTGATAATGATGCCGTTTTATAGTGCTGCTTAAAATCAATCGGCAAGCGTGAACGAAGCCCCATACGAGCAATTTCCTCGCGGGAAAGCTTTTTGAATTCCTGTATTGACATATCATCGGTTATTTCCCCATCCCGCATATAGAGGACACGATCAACCAAATCCATGAGATAACTGAGCCGATGTTCTGCAATAATGATTGTTTTCCCCTGATCTTTCCATAAGCGAATCACTTTTCCCAATTCATGAATCGATTTCAAATCCAAATTGGAAGAAGGTTCATCCAAAACCAAAATTTCAGGATTCATCATCGCAGCAGAAGCGCAGGCAATTTTTTGCTTTTCTCCACCAGATAGCGCAAAAATACTTCGATTCATCAAAAATTGTATATGAAAATCTGCAACAACCTCCTTCATCCGTGCTGTGATTTTTTCTTCCGGCCATCCCAAATTTTCGCAGCCAAAAGCTAATTCTGAATTCGTATCCACCGCGAAAAATTGACTTCTTGGATTTTGAAAGACAGAGCCCACTACGGGGGCAATTTCATAGAGCGCTTTCTCTGAAATTTTGTCTCCATGGACACGTACACTACCCAATAGATCGCCTTCATAGTAATTGGGAATCAGACCATTGATCAGTCTGGTGAGCGTTGTTTTTCCGCAACCAGATTCACCACAGATCAGAACAACCTGTCCTTCCGGGATCGTCAAAGTAATGTTGCTGATTTGACCTGAGGTAGATGCAGCATCATATGAAAATGAAACGTTATTGAATTCCAGCAAAACCGCACCTCCTCACCAAAGTAACCCAATTGCCCGAAACAGATTAAGTACCAACATAAGGCCACCATACAGCAGCATACAACCATCAAACTTATGAAATCCGACCTGGCAGATATTGGTTCGTTTGATAGGTGCCCCCAAGCCACGAGTCAGAGATGCCGCGGATAGTTCCTCTCCAATCTTAACAGAGCAAATCATCATGGGAATAAAGCGATACTCCAGCATTTTAGAAGTTTTTCTTCCACCGATCCGAATTCCACGCATCCTCATCGCATCGCCAATGTTATGGTATTCTTCCATAACGGTTGGGAAAAAGCGAAACAAAACAGCCAGCGGGATAATCAACTTCTGGGTTACGTGCATCCGTTCCATCGCCGCAACAAATTCACTGACAGTTGTGGTACTAACAGTATAATATCCCATCACGACACCGGGCAACAAACGTCCAAACAATCCACAGAAGAACAAAAGCAAAAATCCGGATGTACCCATAGCAGGAAGAATCAACAACTCGCACAAGAATAGGATCGTAAATAGCGTTGTAAAGCAGATAGCCTGTCTCCATTTTCCACTCGAAAGGAGCAGCAGGAACGGGATGAGGGCCGTCAGTGGCTTAATGACAATCATGATACCACTGACTTCCCCTCCAACCACTAAAATACTGATTGTAAGCAGCAAAAATATTTTTGTTCTCGGATCCAGTCGAATTCCTTTATTCTCTGCTTGGCTGCTTAATACCTGCCAGTCCATCAAGCAATTCCTGCTTTCTTGAAATGCTTTTTCAAAATCTTTTTTCCCCAAATCCCCCCTATGATGCCGCTGATAAAGCAAGCCGCAAGAAGCACCGGAAGCATCCAATTCGGATAGAACGACATATAGCTATCAGCATAAGCCTGCCCATAACTTTCAATCACATGCTGATAGTGAGCCTCACGGGTGATAAAAACGGCCAAATAGTTTCCAATATACCATAAGCTAAAAATACCAGAAGCGAGTACACTTTTCTTAGCACTGACGTAATTTCCGGATTTAGCAGCAATATCAGCCAGTACCGCCGCAACAAATCCTGTCAGCAAGCAATAATACCCCATTCCGGTCAGTAACATAACAATCCCCATGATCACACCCATAATGGTAATCATGCCGAATTTTTTCGTTTTCGTCAAAAACAGCATGAATGGAATACTGCCGGCAATGGGGCAGATCACGGTGAGCAGTGGATGAAAAATTGGAACCAGGCTCAGGAAAGAAAGTATCATTGTGATGACCAGATAGATTGCAGCATAAATGCCGACATTCACCAAATCCTTTGCCTGCAATTTGTTTGTCGTTTTTTCCATACGAAAATCCTCCTTTAGGTATTCAGACTCCAGCCAGCGCTTTCTTTTTGCAGCGCGAGCATATGCCGGTACAGCCCATCTTTTTGCATCAGCTCCTGGTGCGTTCCTCTTTCCAAAATGGCCCCCTGCTTCAGCACAATAATCTGGTCACAGTTCTCTATGGAACGAAGTCGGTGGGCAATCATCAGGACGGTCTTGTCTTTTACTAATCTGCTGATCGCTTCCTGAATCAGCGTTTCGTTTTCCGGGTCCAGACTGGCCGTTGCTTCATCCAATAAAATAATAGGCGCATCTTTCAAAAAAGCACGGGCGATGGAAATTCGCTGACGCTCGCCCCCGGACAAAGTTTTTCCATTTTCGCCGATGATTGTCTGATACCCGTCGGGCAGGTTTTCAATAAATTCCTCACATTGGGCGAGGCGGGCCGCTTCCCGAATTTCCTCCTCAGTAGCATCTTTTTTGCCAATTTTTATATTGTTGTAAATCGTATCATTAAAAAGTACTACGTCCTGAAATACAATGGAGAAATACTGAAGAAGTGTTTCCGGATCGATTTTATTGATGTCCTTCCCGTCAATGAGAACCTTCCCCCGTGGAATATCCCAAAAGCGGCATGCCAGCCGGCTGATCGTGCTTTTACCGCAGCCTGACGGACCGACAAGTGCGGTTGTCTGTCCCTGCTTTGCAGTAAACGTAACATCGCGAATGACCTCTTGACCCTCGTTGTAGGCAAACGAAACATGATCAAAAACAATATCAAAAGTATTCAGTCTGATTTCCGCATCGCCTTCCTGCGGTGGATATTCTTCGATTTCCCGAATTCTTGCTGCACTGACCAGAGAGTGAAAAAACTCACCCGCGCGGAAAATGATCGTGGTAAGCGGGTCATATACTTGCGATGCTACGAACAAGAATAGCAAAAATGTATAAATACTGATGCTTCCTTTCGCCAGCAAGCTTGCGCCGACAATCATCACAAGGACAAGACCGACACGAAGAATATTATAAGCAAGGCAGATAAAGATACCAACCGCAACTTCATACAGCATTGACGTCTTGACAACTTTGCGTACCTTGTTTTCCAGACCGGTGCGATATTCCTCAGCCTTTTCCGAGGCATGCATCAGTTTCATATTGTCAAAGAATTCTTGTAAACCATCACTGACAGCTAACTTTGCATTGCGGTTTTTCCAGTTGATGCCGTCACTGATTTTAAAACTAAACAAGAAAAGTCCAAAGGCAATCGGCAGTGTACTAAATAGAGCCAGTGCAAGCTGCCAGTTGAAAAAGAACAGCAACACAATTACCAGAATACTGGATAATATTCCCCCGAACAAAGAGGGAACATCGCCCGATAGGGACAGTTCCAGCTCAGAGGTGTCATTCATCAGTGTACTGGTAAGATCGCTCAGATCCTTTTTTCCGAAGTAGGAAAGAGGAAGTTTTCTTAGTTTTTCTGCCAGAGAAACTCTTGTGTTGGCACTTTCTTTATAAGCTGACTGGTAGGTTTTGGAGTAATTCAGGCGATAAAGCAGATAGATCACTCCAACAATAATGAAGGCGATCCCCTCATAGAAAAACAAATTAGGAGCATCCGGGGTATCTTGCCAGTAGTGGGACAGCAAGGCGGACACAACAACAAAAAGAAGGACTGTCGGAAACAGAATACTGATATTATGAAGCGCACTTGTAAGAATTCCTATAAAAACCTCTTTTGCCCCTTGATCTGTCAATGAATAGATTTTTTTGAGTTTTTGAATCATTTGTCTCCACCTCCAATTCTCCAAGAAGTGCTTGCGTTGTATTCACGATACATCTGTGCATACATTCCATCTTTTTCCAGTAACTCTGTATGGGTTCCCTGTTCCTCTACTGCACCGTTTTTCATGACGATAATCTTATCTGCACCGACAACAGTGGAAAGCCTATGGGCAATCATGATCACAGTTTTGCCTCTCATAAGTTCATCAAGTGCACGTAGAATCAGGGATTCATTTTCAGGATCTGCAAAGGATGTAGCTTCGTCCAGCAAGATAATCGGAGCATCCTGTAAAATTGCGCGGGCAAGCGCAATGCGCTGCTGCTCACCCCCAGATAGATATACCCCATCCGTCCCGATGACCGTGTGGATCCCATCCGGCAATTTTTCCAGAATATCATCGCATTGCGCCGCATGCAAAGCCTGCAAGATTTCTTCCTCGGCAGCATCTTTTTTACAGAAGGAAACATTATCTGCAATGCTCATTTTTAGCAGTTCATTTTCCTGAAATACGAAGCTGAATTGTTTCATCCACGTCTGATAGTTCAGGTCCTGAAGATTTTGTCCATCAATGAAGATCTTTCCATGATAACCATCCCAGAAACGAGCAATTAAGTTTGCCACTGTGGATTTTCCACTTCCTGATGGGCCTACAAGTGCTGTGACAGTACCGGATTTCACAGTGAAAGAAAGATGGTTCAGCGCCGGCTCGGCTTCTTCCGTGTACCTGAATGTAACATCATCAAATACAATGCCAGTTCCCTCCGTGGGCATAACAGACGCACTGAAATCCTGTTCCGGTGAATTTAGCACTTCTTCGATAGAATCGAGTGCTTGTGTCGCCATCATCATATTCGACGAGCAGTTCATGATCCGGGTCAGAATCGTAGAAACGAGTGGGGTAAAAATGACAAAGAAAATCAGGCTGTGCAGTGCACCTTCAGGGTTTCCGGAAACATTATATAGAATAATGCCTGCCGGAATCAGCACAAAAAACAATCCATTTACCGCTGTAATATAGATACTCATCGGTGTTTTCATGGACATAACATATTCCATAGAGAACTTTTTATAATTCAGAATTGACTTATAGAACTGCTTAAAAGAATGTACTGTCTGTCCAAAGACCTTGACAACACTGATCCCACGGACATACTCAACACCGGCTGCACTCATTTCCGCCATCGCCTTCTGATACTGATCAATCAACCCGGTTTTTTCGCCTTTCAACATCATCGAAAGCGCACTAAATCCAACCATGATAGGAACTAAACAAACCAGGGACATTCTCCAGTCAAAGTAAAACATTCCGCCAAGAAACACAAAAGGCATAACAAAAGACTGCGCCATATCCGGCATTTGATGGGCCACAAAATTCTCTGTACTTTCAACGCTTTTTTCAACCGTCTTTCTCAGCTTGCCGCTGGCATTTTCAGAATAATATTCCAGTGGTACTTTTTCCAAATGACGTATCAGTCGAATACGAATCTTAGACATCATGGTAAATGCAGTCAAATGGGACAGCAGCAATCCTACGCCATACGTTCCAAAGCCCATAGAAATAGCCATGAATGCCTGCCATCCAAAGTGAGATAACTCGCCGGCGGACACATTCGTGCCATGGAGAAATACGGCATTTGCTGCTCTATATATGTAAATGTAGGTCCCTACCGTGATTACGCCGCTGATTGCAGTAAATATCCATGACAGCACCATGGATATTTTATAATTCCCGGCATATCCCATAAGCCTTGATAAGAGATTCTTCTTTTTCAATTCTATTCCCCCTCTTTATTTTTTGACTCATATGTGATAGAATGACCCAGCAGTTAGCACAGGCTAATCGTTTATTGTTTATGTTAACCCCCTCTGTGAATAGATTCAATAGCAGACCGGCAACTGAGGATATTTGCCGAAAAAGAGGGGATAAATGCCGAAGGAATTCAAGGAGGTGTCCCAATGAAAGATTTGTCTGAGAAACTTCTGCTGCCTTACATTCATCAACTTGGCATGAATCTGTCAGACCAATTTTTTTATCGAAACTTTGGAAATACCTTCTGTTGCGATCCTGCCGTTGGGAATGGTTTTTGTTGGGATTTTTCCAGTGGCGATCGATTTTCTGTGTCTGTCTATGATTATAAAATGAACCGGGATATGGCTCCGGAATATCAGCATCCGGAGTTTTTTACGATTGGACTATCAAATGACCATACGGCTAAGTACATTTTAGGTTCTACATCAAAAGATAAAATTATCAGCTACTCTATGCCAGAAGGATCCTTTTCAGGAATCTTCCCCAACGGCACCCATGTAAAAAATGCTTCGCTTTCATTTTCATCTGATTTTCTGAAAGAACAGACAAAAAAATATCATTTGGATCACGAAGATTTTTTACATATCTGTTTTTCACACAAGCAAAGCTATTCAAGCCCTGATGCGGAGCTTGTATTAAAACAAATCTTCTCCGCTCATCCCGCACCTCGTCATGCAGATATGTACTATGAGGCAAAAATCATGGAATTGTTTTCTGTCCTTCTGCAATGGAATGAAAAAAATGAGTTGTACGCTGTCGACGGCATACCGGAAGACGACCTTGCTGCAATCCACGAGGTCATATCCTATATGAATAAACATTTCAAAGACTCCATCAATATTAGCGATATTGAAAAAATTGCGTACATGGGGAAAAATAAGCTTTCTCATCTTTTTAAATTGGCAAAAGGTGTTTCCATTAGTGAATATCTGCGAAGGATCAGGATGGATAAAGCGAAAGAACTTCTGATAAAAACCACGATTCCTATTAACTTGGTTGCACAAGAAGTTGGCTATCAGAATCAGGGAAGTTTTGCAGAACGTTTTCGTATGGAAACAGGTATGACACCATCTGACTATAGAAATCATTCTATGTTCAAATAAGAAAGATCCACCGGCCTATCCGTTGGTTTGTAAGCGCAAAAACTGGCAGCGCATAAAATTGACCCGACACCAGTGCGGTGTCGGGTCGTGTTGGATAAAACCGCCTATTTAGGCGGTTTTTCAAAGAAAGTTGGTCCGAGTGGGGAGACTCGAACTCCCGGCATCCTGCTCCCAAACGCGTGTCTGAATGTTCTTCGGGTACTTTCCTGCACTGTTGTACGCTGTTTTCTAGGGTGCCGCTTCCTGTTTTGCACTGCCTTGTCCTGATTTGTTCAGTCGGTGCTTTCGTATTATGGGATTTGTGTGGGATGAAATTCTGTATATTAAAAGATGTTCAGCACAGAATTGAAAGGAAATCGAAACGGACAGAGGAGCGGTTGCAGATTTTGCAACCGTTCCTCTGCTTGTCTTTTCGCAAAATTTATGTCGCCATAAACAAAGAAAAATCCTTGAACAAGCAGAGAATTCTTTCTGCCAATTTATTGTGAGATTACTCGCACAGTCTTCCCCGAGAATGCCACACCATATTTCAAGATTTTCTCCACACCCATTGCCTTCAAATCCACTTCATAGGCACGGTCGTTGATCTGCTCCAGAGCAGTTTCTGCCAGCTTTTCAAGCTGTGCCTCGCTGCAATTCTTCCCCGCTTTCAGTTCCACCAGAATCCCCGGCAGCTTTTTATCCAGTGGTATCATCTGAATATCAAACCGACCGTTTCCGGCTTCTCGGTTGGAGGTGATGCGGTAACGGTTATCCAGCATGGCACAAAGCCCCAGAACCAGACCGTGATAGAAGGTTTCGTTTGCGGCATCGTGGAAGCTGATGGTCTGCATCAAGAACTGTTCCAGCCGCTGCTGCAAGGCAGGAATATCCTGCAAATAGATGGCTTCCTGTACGGCAATCGCAGAGGAGGACGGAAGGACCGATTCCATCTGTGCCAGAATCTCCTTGCTGTATACAAAGGAAATTTCCTTGTTGGG